>JAYSDS010000010.1:0-71011 GCA_041914265.1 Roseomonas sp. | reverse complement strand
GTCGAAGGACCTGAAGAAGCGCGGCTGGCGCTTCGTCGGGCCGACCACCGTCTATGCCTTCATGCAGGCGATGGGCTTGGTGAACGACCACGACCCGGGCTGCGTGATCCATGGGGAGGTGGCGCGCGCCCGGGCCTCCTTCGCGCCGCCCGGTGGTGCTAAATCGCCGGCATGAATGCCAGCGACACACGACTCGCCCTTGCCATCCTCGGCGTCGGCCATTTCGGCCGCTTCCATGCGCTGAAGGCCGCCGCCAATCCGCGGGTGCGCCTTGTCGGCCTCGCCGATGCCGATGCCGCGCGCGCGGCGGCGGTCGCGGCGGAGGCCGGTACGGTGGCGCTGACGCCGGAGGCGGCCATCGCGGCGGCCGATGCGGTGATCGTCGCGGCCCCGACGCGCTTCCACCATGGGCTCGCGATGGCGGCCCTGGGTGCGGGGCGGCATGTCTTCGTCGAGAAGCCGATCGCCGCGACGCTTGATGAGGCCGATGCGCTGATCGACGCGGCCGCGTCGGGCGGGCGCGTGCTGCAGGTCGGGCATATCGAACGCTTCTCGGCCGCCTTCCAGGCTGTGGTCGGGGCGAAGACGGGCGGGCGGGCGCTGTCCTGGGATGCGGTGCGCGCCGCGCCCTTCCGGCCGCGCAGCCTGGATGTCTCGGTCGTGCTCGACCTGATGATCCACGACATCGACCTGATCCTGGAACTGGCGGGGGACGAGCCCGAAGCGGTCGAGGCCGTCGGGTCCGCCGTGGCGTCCGAACGCGCCGATTTCGCCGTGGCGCGGCTGCGCTTCGCGGGCGGGCGGGCGGCCGTCATCACGGCGTCCCGCGTCTCGCTGGCCATGGAGCGGCGCCTTCGCGTGCTCGGCACCGAAGGCGAGATGAGCGTGAACTTCCTCGACCGGTCGCTGGCCCTGCTACGCCGCGGCGGCGCCGAAGCCGTGGCGACCATGCCCGGGTCGGGCATCGACCGCTTCACCTGGACCGACCATGACAGCCTCGAGGCCGAGCAGGCCTCCTTCGTCGCCGCCTGTCTGGACGGCGCGCCGGTTGTGGTGGACGGTGCGGCAGGACGGCGGGCGCTGAAGGTGGCGCTCGCGGTGGAGGCCGCGATCGGCGGCGCATGAAACTTTGGTTGATCGCGTGATTCAGATCTCCGGCGCCTGTGCGCCTGCGGTCACCACGCTCGGAGGGGAAGCGTTCAATATGGACAAGCCACGCATCGCCATCGTCGGCGCCGGCGCGGTCGGGGGATATGCGGGGTCCTACATGGCCCAGGCCGGCCACGACGTGACCTTCATCGATCCCTGGCCCGAGCATGTGGAGGCGATGCGCACGCGCGGCCTGACCATCCAGCACCTGAAGGACGTGCCGGAATTCACCGTCCCGGTGAAGGCGCTGCACCTGACGGAACTGCAGGGCCTGGCGAAGGAACGCCCGGTCGACATCGCCTTCGTCTGCATGAAGTCCTACGACACCGCCTGGGCGACGACGATGATTGCCCAGTATCTCTCGCCGGGCGGCTACATCGTCTCGCTGCAGAACTGCATCAATGAGGAAGCGATCGCCGGCATCGTCGGCTGGGGCCGCGTGCTGGGCGCGATCGCCTCCCTGATCACGGTGGAACTGGCGGCGCCGGGGCTGGTGAAGCGCGCGGCGGGCAAATCCGGTTCCAAGCACACCGTCTATCGCGTTGGCGAACCGCATGGCCGCGTCTCGCCGCGAGCGGAATACATCACCTCCCTGGTCGCGCTGTCGGATTCCGCGCTGACCACCACCAACCTGTGGGGCGAGCGCTGGTCGAAGCTGGTGGCGAACGTCATGGGCAACGGCGTCGCGGCGGCGACCGGCATGGTCGCGAAGGACGCCACGGCGGATGACGCGATCCGTGCCTTCGCCGCGCGGCTCGGCAGCGAGGCCATCCGCGTCGGCCAGGCGCTGGGCTACGACCTCGAGGAGATCCTGCATCTCGACGCCGAGATCATCGCGCGCGCTGGCGAGGGCGATGCGGCGGCGCGCCAGGCCTATGACGCGCAGCGCCTGGCTGACACCCAGGGTGCGAGTGGCGGCGCGCACCGCGCCTCCATGGGCCAGGACATGATGAAGGGCCGCCGCACGGAGATCGAGTTCCTCAACGGCTTCGTGGTGGACAAGGGCAAGGAGGTCGGCATCGACGCGCCCGCCAACGCCGCCCTGACCGAGATCGTCAAGCGTGTCGAACGGGGCGAGGCCGCGCCCTCGCCGGAGCTGATCCGCGGGCTGCGGCTGAACTGAGCCGAACCGGCGCCCCCGGGACGGAGGAGGGAAGGGTCATGAAGATCGCGGTGATGGGTGCCGGTGCGGTGGGCTGCTACTACGGCGGCATGCTCGCCCGGTCGGGCCTGCCGGTTACCCTGATCGGCCGGCCGCGTCATGTCGACGCGGTGACCCGGCAGGGGCTGATCCTCGAGATCGGTGGCGAGCGCATCGTCGTGCCGATGGCCGCCTCCACCGAGGCGAGCGGCGTGGCCGGTGCGGATGTCGTGCTGTTCTGCGTGAAGTCCGGCGACACGGAAGCCGTCGGGCGGGCCATGGCGCCGCATCTTCGCCCCGATGCCACGATCCTCAGCCTGCAGAACGGCGTGGACAACCCGGACCGGCTGCGGACCGTGGTGGGCTGCGACGTCGTGCCGGTCGCGGTCTATGTCGCGACCGCGATGGCCGGGCCCGGCCATGTGACGCATCATGGCCGCGGCGAACTGGTGATGGGCCCGAGCGCGCGCGATGGCGAAATCGCCGAGCGTTTCGGGGCGGCCGGCATCCCGGTGACCGTCTCCGCCAAGGCGCTCGACGCGCTGTGGGGCAAGCTGATCGTGAACTGCGCCTACAATGCGCTGTCGGCGCTGACGCAGCTTCCCTATGGCCGGCTGCTGGCGATGGACGGTGTCGCGGCGGTGATGACGGACGTCGTCGCGGAATGCGTTGCGGTGGCGGAAGCCTCGGGCATCTCGGTGGCGCCGGACGTCCTGCCGGGCGTGCTGGGACTTGCGGCCAGCATGCCGGGGCAGCGTTCCTCGACCGCGCAGGATCTGGGGCAGGGCAAGCCCACCGAGATCGACCACCTGAACGGGTTCGTCATCCGCCGGGGGGCCGCGCTCGGCATCCCGACGCCGGTGAACCGGGTGCTGCATACGCTCGTCAAGGCCGCGGAGGCCGCCGCCGCCGGCTGAGCGGCCGACCGATCGGTCGGGGCGCCCCTTGCCAGCGCCCCGGACCCGCGCGACGCTTCCTTCCAAGAACCGACAAGGGAAGGAAATGCGATGCGCAACCCGATGGATCTCTCCGGCCGCACGATCGTCGTCACCGGCGCGGGGCAGGGGATCGGCAAGGCGATCTCGGAGCTGCTGCTCGACCTCGGCGCCAATATCGTCATGGTCGAGCGCAATCCCCAGACGCTGCAGGAGACAGCCGAGGCACTGGCCGGCGAGCGGACGCTGCCGGTGCAGGGCGATGTCTCGGACGAGGCCTTCTGCGCGAAGGTCGTGGACGATGCCGTGGCGAGGTTCGGCGCCGTCCATGGCCTGGTGAACAATGCGGGGATCACGCGCCCCGCCATGATCGAGAAGATGACCCTGCCGCAATGGCAGGCGGTGATCGATGTGAACCTGACCGGCGTGCATCTGATGCAGCAGGCGGTCGGGCGCCACATGATCGCGCGGGCCAAGGCCGGCGAGCAGGACCCGGGGGCGATCGTCAACATCTCCTCCACAGCCGGCAAGCGCGGGTCGATCGGTCAGGTCAACTATTCAGCGGCGAAGGCGGGCGTCTTTGGCATCACCATGACCGGCGCGGCGGAATGGGCGCGCTACGGCATCCGGGTGAACAGCGTCGGCTTCGGCACGGTCGAGACGCCGATGACCGAGACCATCCGCTCCGATCGCTTTCGCGACCGAACCCTGGCGCGCATCCCGCTCGGCCGCATCGCGACGCCGGCGGAGGTCGCGCCGCTGATCTGCTTCCTGCTTTCCGCCGGCGCCTCCTTCATCACCGGCCAGAACTGGCTGGAGGATGGCGGCAGCGTCATGCATGTGTGACGGTGCACCGAAGCCTTGGTGAGGGATTGCGCGTCGCGGCACTGGCCGCAGCGCGCGCCGCCTGGTCCGGACGGCGGTATGATGGGGGTGCCTGCCGACCCGGCCCGGGCCGCGAGGCCATGTCATGCCTTCGCCAGCGCCGCCCGGCCGATGTGGTGGCGGTTCGATCATTCCTCAATTGGTACGAATTCCTGCGTGTGCTGCCATGAATAAAACGACCTTGACGGCCACCATCTGCACGAGCGCGAAGCGAAGATTCTGTGCGATTTATGATGCCAGCTGCCGCCGGCGCGTCAATTCCCGCATGCGTTGCTGTATCTGCCTCGGCATCGATCCGCGGCTTTTGTGCATTGATGGCTGAGATCTATACATAGATTCATGTTGAGCGGCGGTGATTTTCCGATCGGGCAATCCAATTGCTGACGCAAGGGGCGCTGCAGCCTCGAACTCTGCGAAAGGGAATCCGCCATGACACGGAAATATCAGGCACCGCTTGCGATCGCCGCGCTGGCATGGGGTTGGACCGCGGGCTTTGTCGTGGCTCCGGCGACGGCAGCCGACCACGATTCGCAATTCGCCGCGATCAACCCGATCACCAATCAGGGGCCGCAGGCCGGAACGGGCTTCTACGTATTCGGTGCGACGGGACAGCGAACGGACGGCGTCGGCGCTCGAGGAGCATCGGCGGTTCCGCCCGCTCCGGCTGTCTCCCGGGGCTTCGCCAACCAGGGGGCGCATGGCTTTGGCGATCCCTACGCCACCGGCGATGTGTCGATCGCCCAGCCGGCCCCGTCGAATTTCGTGAACCAGGGCGGCCACGCCATGGGCGATCCGATGGCCTCCGGGCGCCTGCCGCCCTCCGCGGCGCCTGACCACCCGATCAATCAGGGGGCACATCCCCTCGGCTGACCGGCAGGGTCTTTTCGTGGCGGATGATCGGGCGACGGAGGGGCCGAAAGGCCCCTCCGACCTGTCATCCGCCAATCTGCTTCAGCACCGCGATCGCGGCGGCTTCCGACGGCAGGCCCTCCGGGGCCCGCAGGTGCCCCAGCGCCTCGGCGAAGCCTGCCCGCTGCGCCGCGGCGATCGACGGATCCAGCATCGGGGCGATCAGCGCTTCGGCGAGCGCGTCGGGCGCGCAGTTCTCTTGCAGTCGTTCCGGCACCACCTCACGCTCGGCGAGCAGGTTCACCAGCGAGGCGTGCGGCACCTTCACCAGCCGCCGGACGATCGCCGCCGTGACGGCGTTCACGCGATAGGCGACGACATGCGGAATGCCCGCCACCGCCATTTCGAGCGACGACGTCCCGGACTTGATCAGCCCCGCCCCGCCCGACTGCGCGACGGCGGCGAAGGCGTCGTGCTTGGCCTCCAGTCCCTCAATCAGGATCGGCGCGACGGGCCAGTCGGCCGCCGCCTGCCGCACCATGCCCGCGACGATGGGCGCCACGGGCAGCACCGGCCGCAGACCCGGCACGCGCTGCACGGCGATGCGCAGCGCTTCCGCGAAGATGGGCAGCAGCCGGGATGCCTCCATCCGCCGGCTGCCGGGCATGACGATGACGGGGCGCTCCTCCGCGCCGATGCCGTGCTGCGCGCGGAACCGGGCCGCATCGCCGCGATCCGCCCCGCTTTCCAGCACCGGATGGCCGACGAAGGTCACCGGGATGCCCGCGCGCTCGAAGAAGATCGGCTCGAAGGGCAGCAGGCAGAGGATGCGGTCGACCTTCTGCTTCAGCTTCACCACGCGCCCGGGCCGCCAGGCCCAGACCTGCGGCGCGACGTAATGCACCACGGGAATGCCGAGAGGCTTCACCCGTTCGGCCAGGCGAAGCGCGAAGCCGGGGCTGTCGATCGTCACCAGTACGGCGGGCCGGCGCGCCGCCACATCGGCTGCCGCATCGGCCAGGAGCTTCTTCAGGCGGAAGATCTTGGGCAGCACTTCCAACAGGCCCATCAGCGCGAGCTCGCGATAGTCGAACAGGCTGGCGACGCCCTGTTCGGCCATGCGCGGCCCGCCGATGGCGGCGAAGTCCAGATCCGGCCGCCGCGCGCGCAGGGCGGCGATCAGTCGCGCGCCGAGCACGTCGCCCGAGGCCTCGCCGGCCACGATGTACACGAGCGTCATGCGAAATCCGCCGCCGCGGGACGGATGAAGGGATGGGTCGGCCAGTCGCGATGGTTGAACACCTGGCCATCCGCGCGCGCGGCCATCATCCGCGCCGGATCCAGCGTGCAGAACACCCATTGGTCCTGGTCGAGCGCGCCGCGCGCCAGCACGCCATCCTCCGGGAAGCCGCGATCGACGGGGCCGAACACCGCCGCATGGCCGCGATTCACGTCAAGGGCGGCGGACCAGGGCGCGACGCCCACGGTCGGCGTGATGGCGACATAGCACTGGTTCTCCATCGCCCGCGCCGCAGCACCCACCCGCACGCGGTTGAAGCCGTGCATCGTGTCCGTGCAGCTCGGCGCGAGGATCAGCCAGGCCCCGGCTTCCACCTGCACCCGCACATGCTTGGGGAATTCCACATCGTAGCAGATGGAGATGCCGATCCGGCCCCAGGGCGTGTCGAAGACATTCGGGTCCGCGCCCTGCGAGACGCCCCAGCGTTCCTTCTCGAAGCGCGTCATGCCGCGCTTCTCCTGCACGGCCATGGAACCATCGGGCGCGATTAGCGGGGCGCGGTTGACGACCCGGCCATCGGGCGTGCGCACCGGCATGGTGCCGGGCAGCAGCCAGACGCGCTGGCGCCGCGCGGCCTCGCGCATCGCGGCCTCGATCGCTGGCGCGGCGGCGACCATGGCGGCGAGTTCCGTCGCCTCATCCGTCACATCGCTGCCGACCAGCCCCGCGCCCAGCTCCACGCAGGCATATTCGGGCATGACGAGCAGATCGGCTTGCGCGCGTGCGGCCTCGATACGTGCTTCCAGGGCCTGTGCGTATTCCGCGACGGAGGCAGGGCGGCCGACGCCGTATTGCAGCAGGCCGAGCCGAACCGGCTTCGCTTCCGGCGCCGTCACAGCGGATCCTTCACCCAGAAGCCGAGGGCGTGCGGCGTCTCGCGATCGTCGCCCACCTCCTGCCATTCGAAGATCACCGAGATATCCGCGCGCTTCGTGTAGCCGCGCTTGCGCCAGAATGCGTCGAGCGGGGTGTAGTCGCGCGGCCGGCGCGGGTCGTTGTCGTTGCGCGTCACCGCGCAGAAGGCCGCGGCCTGAAGCCCGACCGAACGCGCATGCGCCTCGCGCAGTTCGAAGAAGCGCACGCCGGCGCCGCGTCCGCGATACTCGGACAGCAGCACGCTTTCCCCGAAGTAGCACCAGCGCGCCGGGTCCATGCCGCGGCTGCTGAAGGCCTGTCGCACGCGCCCCGTGGCTTCCGCCATGGGCTGGCAGGTCGCGCAGCCCACCGCGCGGTCCCCGTCGATCGCGGCGATCACCGCGGCACCCGGGCTTTCGGCATAGGCGGCGAGGTACTTCTCCTCATAGGCCGCCTCGCCTTCGTAGAGATACGGCCAGTCGCGGAACACCGCGATGCGCAGCCCGGCGAGCCGCGGCAGCCAGGCGCGCAGCGCATCGCCGCGCAGGGTCTCGAAACGCAGGTCGGTTGTCGCCATTCCCGTTGCATAGGGGCAGGGCGCCGGGCAGGGAAGGGGTCGCCTACCGGTCCCGCGCCACCCGGAAGCCGGCGAAGGTGTAGCGGTCCACCGCCTGGCCCCGGACGCGATTGCCCGCCCGGACATACCAGGGCAGGTGGCCCCAGGACCCGCCGCGCATCGTTCGCGCGTCGCAATCCCCGTATAACCGCGCCGACCCGTCCGCCGGCTGTCCCTCGAGGTTCGGGTTCAGGCAGTCCTGCGTCCATTGCCAGACATTGCCCAGCATGTCGTAGAGCCCGAAGGCGTTGGGCCGGAAACTGCCGACCGGCGAGGTGTAGGCGTAGAGATCGTTGCAGCGGAAGGTGAATTGCGGCCGCGGGTCGAGGTTCAGCAGCCGCATCAGCGTCATGTCGAGGACATTGGCGTTCTCGCAGGCGCCGACCGCATGGTCGCCCCAATAGCGCGCGGTCGTCGTACCGGCGCGCGCGGCATATTCCCATTCCGCCTCGCTCGGCAGCCGATACGGCCTGCCGGTGATGCGCGAGAGCCAGGCGGCATAGGCCTCCGCATCGCGCCAACTGACACAGACGACCGGATGCGCGTCGGTCTGCGGGAAGCCCGGGTTGCGCCAGTCGAGATCCGGCTTTTCCTGATATTCGTAGGATAGGCCGGTATTGACGAAGGTCCAGCAGCCGGTGCCGGGGCTATGGCCCGTATCCGCGACAAAGGCGGCGAACTGCCCGCGGGTGATCGGCGTGCGCGACATGGCGAGGCCCGGCGCGATGGCGATGCGCTGCTGCGGCTGGGAGCGTGCGCGCAGCTCGACGGGCACGCCCTCGCGTTCCTCCTCGCCGGCCGGCACGCCCATGGTGAAGCTGCCGGCGGGCAGGGCGACCATCTCGGGGCAGCGCTCGCAATCGGCTGCCTCGCGCGGGATCGCGCGCGCATCGGCACGCCCGGCCAGCAATGCCAGGACAGCAATCACGACCGGCAGGCAGGCATGGGGCATGCGGTTCTCCGACCTTCGCGGCGGAAGGTATCGCAGCCCGGCATGGCCCGGATACAGATTGTGTGTTCAGGAATCGTAAATTGGGACGGATTGCCGTGCCGCTGAGACAAAGGCCGAGAGACCTTCCTCGACCACGCGGGGTGACAGGTTGCGCAGCACCAGGGTCAGCCTCGACCTGTGGTCGTGGCCATCGGGCCAGGCTGCCATCCTGAATGGTGGATGGAAGACGTGCTGCACGCCATGCACGATGACGGGGCGATCCTCGCCGGCGATGTTCAGCAGCCCCTTCACGCGCAGGATCGACTCGCCGCGTGTCAGGGCGAGCATTTCGAGCCAGGTCGCCACGCCCTGCCACGGCAAGGGCGCGTCGAAGACGAAGCCGCAGGCCTGGATGCCGGCGTCGTGGCGGTTCGGATCGTGGTGATGGTGGTGGTGATGCCGCTGCGCCTCGTGTTCCAGCCAGGCGGCGACCTCGGGGATGCGGCCCTGGGTGGTGAAGTCCCCAACGTCGAGCAGCGCCGCCGGCGCCACGCCCGCGTCCAGCAGCGGCGCCTGCGGGTTCAGGGCGCGGAGGCGCGCCGTGAGTGCGGCGATCGCCTCCGGCGTCGCGAGGTCGGTCTTGGCCAGCACCAGCCGATCCGCCATGGCCGCCTGCTTCACCGCCTCGATCTGCGTATCGAGTGTCGTCATTCCGGCCGCGGCATCGACCAGCGTCACCACGCCATCGAGCCGAAAGGCGGACAGCACCACCGGATCGGTCATCAGCGTCTGCAGGATGGGCGCGGGATCGGCGAGGCCGGTCGTCTCGATCACCACGCGTCGGATCTCGTGGCCGGCCTCGGCGCGCAGCGCGAGGTCCCGCAGCGCGCGGACCAGATCCCCGCGCACCGTGCAGCACAGGCAGCCGGCATTGAGCAGCACGACGTCGTCGTCCAGCCTCTCGACCAGCAGGTGATCGAGGCCGATCTCCCCGAACTCGTTGATCAGCACGGCGCAGCCCGCGAATTCCGGCGCCTTCAGCAGGCGGTTCAGCAGCGTCGTCTTGCCCGCACCGAGGAAGCCCGTCAGCACCGTGACGGGGATCGCCATGCGCGTCATGCGCCGTAGAGCGTCTTGGGATCGACCAGGGGATCGGCGATGGTCGTCACGGCCCCGTCGCGGATGGCGCGGAAGAAGCAGTTGCGCCGTCCCGTGTGGCAGGCGACGCCGTCCTGGTCGACGAGGGCGAGCAGCGTATCGCCATCGCAATCGAGGCGCAGATCCACCAGCCGCTGCTGCTGGCCCGAGGTCTCGCCCTTGCGCCACAGCGCCTGGCGGGAACGGGACCAGTAGCAGACGCGGCCCGTCGCGAGCGTCTCGGCGACCGATTCCGCGTTCATCCACGCCATCATCAGCACCTCCCCCGTGTCGTGCTGTTGAGCGATGCAGGGGATGAGGCCATCTCTGTCGAAGCGGATGGCGGCGATGAAGTCGCTGGCGGCAGGGTCGGGGCAGGTGGTGCACATGACCCGATGATATAGTGTATCGCCCCGATCCGGCGAGGAGGTGACATGGCGGAAGTTGCGACGCGCGAGACGGCGATGAAGGAAGCGGAGGCGGTCTGCCTGCGTCGCGGCGCCGTGCTGACCCCGCTGCGGCGCCAGGTGCTGGAGCTCGTCCTGCAGGCCGAAGCCCCGATCGGCGCCTACGCGCTGCTCGACCGGCTGAAGGCCGCGCGGCCCGGCGCGGCGCCGCCCACGGTCTACCGCGCGCTCGACTTCCTTCTCGAACACGGGCTGATCCACAAGGTCGAGCGCCTGAACGCCTTCATCGGCTGCAACGAGACCGGGCATGGCCACGCCCATGACCATCATCACCCGCACCAGTTCCTGATCTGCCGGAACTGCGGCGCGACGATGGAGATCGCCGACCACGCCGTGGCTCATGCGATCGAGGCCGCCGCGCGGCGCGCCGGATTCGTGCTCGCGGAAGCGACGGTCGAGATCGAGGGGACCTGCGCGCGCTGCGCCGCGGCTTGACCGCGCGTCCCGGTCCTGCCGCGACCGTCCCGTCGTCTTGCGCTGTGTCATTGCCGGGCTTTCGACCGGGCGTAACCTTGGCTTCATGGGCTATGACGCCCGTGGGCCATCACGGCCCCCGGCAAGGAGGACGACAGCACTCATGCTTTCCCTGAACCCGATCCGTGCGCTGCGCCGCGGGGCTTTCGCCCTTGTCGCGGCCGGCGCGCTCGCCGCGACGCCTGCCCTGGCGCAGGGCCAGGCCGCCGGTGGCGCGCCCGCCACCTTCACCACGGCCGACCTCGCCCGGCTCTGCGGCCCGGCGGCGGACAACGCGAATACGCTCGCGCTGCGCCCGGCCTGCTATGCGGCGCTGGTCACCATCGGCCAGGTCCATTCGATCTACACGTCGGGCCGCGGCGCCCAGCGTCCGGTCTTCTGCCTGCCCGAGCAGGCGCCGACGCTCGACACCGTGTCGGCCGCCTTCGTGTCCTGGGCCGCGGCCAACCAGCAGTATTCGACCGTCCGTGCCGCCGAGGGCGTGCTGCGCTTCGCCGCGGCGACCTACCCGTGCCCGGCCGCCCCGGCCCGGCGCCGCTGAGAGAGGAGGAGAGCATCATGACCATCCGTAAGCCCCTCCGTCTCGTTGCCGTCGTCGCGCTCGGCCTTGGTCTCGGCGCCTGCGAGGGCATGACCGAGAACCAGCGCGCCACCGCGACGGGTGCCGGCATCGGCGCGCTCGGCGGCGCGGCGCTCGGCTCGCTCTCCGGCAATGCCGGCTGGGGCGCTGCCATCGGCGCGGGCGTGGGCGGCCTGTCCGGCTACGCCATCAGCAGCAGCCGTCAGCGCTGACCTGCGACGGGTTCCGGCGGGAATGACCGCCGGAACCGCCTTCCCGCGGCAAAGATTGTCCAGTCCCGGCAACCGCCCCCGGAGCCCGTTGCCGAGCCCTTCCGCCCCGGTCGACACTGCGTGCGTGACCCGAGTCGCCCTGCACCGGGTGGGGTCGCCAATCGCGCGACGGAAGGACAGGACCGACATGCGCCTCAAGACCATTCTCACGGTGGCGGCGCTCTGCGCCGCGACGCCGGCCGTGGCCCAGACGCCACAGGCCGCGCGCGGTTCGCACACGGCGACGGTGGCGGAACTCGCCACGCTGTGCGCCGTGCCGGCGGGCGACCCGGCCTATGCCAATGCCTCCGGCCTGTGCCGCGGCTTCATCCTCGGCTTCGCCCAGTACCATGCGGTGATGACGCGCCCGGGCACCCGTTTCCGGCCGTTGTTCTGCGTGCCCGATCCGGCGCCGAGTGGCGACCAGGTCGCCACCGGCTTCGCCACCTGGGCCCGCGCCAACCCGCAATCGGCGAACGAGCTCGCCGTCGACGGCCTGGCTCGCTGGTTCGTGGCCACCTATCCCTGCCCGCAGCAGCCCGCGCGCCGTGGCGCCACGCGCTGAGAGGAGAGCACATGATGCGCAAGATGGTTCTTCTTCCGGCGGCCTTGGCCCTCGGTCTCGGCGCCTGCTCGGATGGCCAGATGACGCAGGGCGGGCGTGACACGCTGATCGGCACGGGCGTCGGCGCGCTGGCCGGCGCGGCGATCGGGTCCTTCACGGCCCATGCCGGGGTGGGCGCGCTGATCGGCGCGGGAGCCGGTGCGCTGGGCGGATATCTGTGGAACCAGCATGAGGTTGCCCAGCGTCAGGCTGCCGAACGGCGCCAGCAGCAGCTCAACGCCGCGTATCAGAGCGGCTATCGCGCCGGCGAACACGCGCCGCAGTGATGGGGCTCCTCCCGCCCGGGTGACGCCACCCGGACCCGGCAGGATGCGCACTGCGCGTCATCAGCCCCGTGCAAGCACCCTTCCTGCCCGGTGCCAGGTGACGGTTTCCAAAGGCCTTGGGCCTTTGGTGGGGTGAGGTTCGGAGAGGGGCAAAGCCCCTCTCCGAGACGCCCTCAGCGCTTCAGTACTCGAACTCGAACGTGACCCCGAGCCGATCCCCGGCGCTGCTGTTCCCGCCGGTCTCCGCCTGCAGCCGCACGCGCGGCAGCACGTCCACCTGCACGCCCACGCGCGGCGGCCCGCCTTCGCTCGACTGCCGCACGCCGACATAGACGCCGTCCGCGACGTAGCGACCGGTCTCCAGCGTCGCGCCCTGGTTCCGGCTGTTGCTGTCCTGGTTGCTGCTGTCCTGGCCCACTGCTAGGCGGTCGAGGGCGAGGGCACGGCGAATGCGGTCGAGGATGCCGCCTGCGCCCGGCACGTCGATGCCGGCCGCCCCGGCCAGCACCTGGGCGAGTTGGGCGAGCTGGAACGGGCTGAGCTCGCTGGCCCGCCGGTCGAACAGCAGCCGGGCCAGCACCTCGTCCTGCGGCAGCTCGGGCGTCGAGGAGAATTCGAGCTTGGGGTCATTGGCCGGGCCGGTGACGGTGACGCTGACCGTGACCTCCCGCGCCCGTGCCGTCGCCAGGAAGTCGAGCGTCGGCACCAGCGTTCCGGCGTTGAAGGACACCGTGCCGCGCCGGAAATCGAGATGCCGGTCGAAGACCGAGATCTCGCCCCGGCGCAGGGTCAGCCCGCCATTGACCGCCGGGGCGGCCGAGGTCCCGGCCAGGTCCAGCGTCCCGCCGAATTCCGCATCGATGCCGCGCCCGCGCACGAAGACCGCGCGCGGGGCGGCGATTTCCACCGCGAGCGCGACGACAGGCCCCGCCGATGGCGCGCCGGGCGGCGCCGGCGGCGCAAGGGGTGGTGTACCGGGCGGGCGCTGGCCGGTCTCGCGCACGCCGTCGAGGCGCTGCACGCTACGCGGCAGGCGCTCCGGTACGGTGATGTCGAGCCGCCGGATCTCGATCCGCCCGGTCATGCGCGAATCCTCGAGCAGCCGGCCGACGAGCTTGAGGTCGGCGTCGAACAGGCCGGTCACCAGGTCGGATCGGAGCGGCCGGGCATTGCGCGCGGTGATGGTGACGTCGGCCGGCATCCCCTCCTCGCGCGGGGAGAGGCTGCCGCTGGCCGAGAGCGTGCCGTTGCCGGGGGTGCGGGCATCGAAGCGGTCGATGATGATCCGGTCGCCATCGGCGCGCAGGGCGGCGTTGATCCGGTTCAGCGTCACGCCCTGGGCGAGGTCGCGGAAGCTGCCATCGCTGAAGGTCGCGCGCCCGCCGAGTTGCGGGGCGCCAACCGTGCCGGCGACCGTCGCGTTCAGCGTCGCGCGACCGGTCACGCGCTGCGCGCCGGCGGCGAGCAGCGGCCCGGCCAGCGCCCCGACATCGGATTGAACGTCGAGCTGCGCGGTGATCGGCGCCGTGGCGGCGAAGCCGTTGGGCAGCCGGGCCGAGCCGGTCGCGCGCAGCGCATTGCCGGCCGAGGCGTCGAGCCGGACCTCCGCCGCGCGGGCGCCAGCGGTGCCTTCCACCACCACCCGCGCCGCGGGCAGGCCACGCAGGGAGGGGTCCGGATTGCGCAGCCCGGTGACCTCGACGCGGAAGCGTGCCGAGGGATCGGCGACAGGGCCGGTGATCCGCGCCTCGGCGGCGATGGTGCCCTCGGCGGTCTGGCCGGGGGCGGCGAGGGCGAGCACGCCCGCAACCGGCAGCGCGGCGAGGGTGGCGCGGAGATCGGCCTGCTCCGGCCCCCAGCGCCCTTCGGCGCGCAGCGTGCCGCCACGGCTGGTGGTGAGCGACAGGGCCTCGATCGTCACGCCGCCATCGGCGGCGACCAGGATGCGCGCCGGGCCGGTCGTGCGCAGGCTGTCGGCGCCGCGGCGCAGCAGCAACTCGGGGATCTCGATGCGTCGCGCGGCGTCCTGCTGCGTCATGCGGGCGCGGGTGGTCAGGCGGGCATCCTGGGCGCGGGCCTCGATGCTGGCTTCCAACGCGGCGAGGCTGCCCTCGGCGCGCACCGTGCCGCCGAGCGGCGTGCCGGCGATGCTGGCCTGCGGCACCTCCAGCGTCGCGTCGAAGCCCTGCACGCCGTCGCGGATGTCGCCGCGCGCGCGCAGCGCGATACGGCCGGACATCGGCGCTCCGGCCAGGGTGGCGAAGGGGGCGAGGTCGGGGACGTCGAGCGCCGCCTCGCCCACGAAGGTCGCGGCCTGCGGGTCGATCAGCCCCTGGGCGTTCACCCGCGCGGGGCCGAAGGCGGCGGCGAGGGCTTCGAGGCGGATCTTCTCGCCCTCCGGCAACGCCCGCAGATCGACCGAGGCCGGCAGGCCGGCATAGGTCGCGCGCAGCGTACCTTCCGCGCGCAGGGCGCTGAGCGGCGTCGCGACGCGCAGGTCGAGCGCCGGCGCTTCGACCACCTGGCCCTGGCTTTCGAGCCTTTCGCCGCGTGCCGTGATGGTCAGGGAGGGATCGTCGCGCGGACCGGTGGCGTGCAATTCGGCCTGAAGCCCGCCGGCAAGCCGGGGAACCAGCGGCGCCAGGTCGGCGACGGTCGCGCGCAGCGTGGCGTCGAGCGTCTCGCCGACCGCGCCCTCGGCCGTGACCTGCAACGCGGCGCCCGCCAGGGTCAGGCTCTCGACGCGGTCGGGCAGGGTGGCCCGCAGGGCAAGGCGGGGTGTCGGGCCAAGCGCGGCCTCGACCTGCGGGATGGCGCTGCCGAACCCTTGCGTGTCGAGGTCCAGGCTGACCTGCGGCCCCACCATCGGGCCGCTGGCCCGCGCGGTGGCGCGCAACGACGCCCAGCGCGCCGCATCCGGCACCAGCGCCCCGAGCAGTGTGGAAGCGCCGGCCTCGATGCGCGCTGTAAGATCGACGGTCGAGGCGGCGAGATCCGCGCCGCCTTCCGCCATCACCGAACCGATCGGCGCGCGGGCTTCGAGCCGCGTCAGCGTCACCCGCTGCGCCGCGTCGATCGCCGCATCGAGCTCCACGGCGAGCGGCATCGCGGCGGGGCGCAGTTCCTCGGGCAGCAATGGTGCGGCGGCGAGGGCGAGCGTCAGCCGCGCGCCCGCGGCGCCATCCGGCGCGGCGCGGACGGTGCCGTTCGCCGTCAGGGTGATGTCCTCGCCCAGCGCGGCGCGCAGTTCGAGCGCGGCGCCGCTCGCCGGGCCATCCAGGGTCAGATGCGCCGCGGTCGCGCGGTCGGGCAGGCCGAGCAGCGTCGCGAGCAGGCCGCCGGGCGGCTCGTTCGCCTCCAGCCGCGCCGTCAGCCGGTCGGCGCCCGGTGCGAGGTCGATATCCGCGCGGATCTCGGCCGGCGCGTCGAGCCGCGTCACGGCGAGCTTCGCCGACAGGCGCGACGCGGCATAGAGCGCCTCGCCCTCGGCGCGCAGCACCGCCGCCACGCCGGCGACCGGTTCGCCGAGTTCGATCCGTTCGATGGCGAGGCGGTCGAGCCGCACCGTTACCGGCAATTCCGGCAGGGCGGGGATCAGCGAGGCGTTCGGATCGGGCGGCGGGGGCGGTTCCTCGCTGCCCGGCGGCAGGCGGTGCAGCGCGACGCGGCGGGCCGTGACGGCAGTGATCCGGGCCTCCCGTCGCAGCAGCGCCGGCAGATCGAGCGCGATGCGCGCCCCTTCCAGTTCCAGCCAGGGCCCCTCGGCATCGGCCATGACCAGGCGCTCGACACCGATATCGGAGGGCAGGGGGCCGGACAGCCCCTCGATGGTCAGGCCGGGCACGAACTCTCCGGCCAGGCGCGCGATGGTGGTCCGCCCGCCCTCGCTGTTCGCCCAGACCAGACCGCCGGCGAGGGCGAGCAGCAGCAGCAGCGGGATGCCGAGAAGGACGACGATGCCGATGCGAAGGGCGCGCCGCATCTCAGAAGGCCTGCCCGATGCCGACATAGAGGCCATAGGCCGGGTCGCCCTGCTGCGGGTTCAGCGGCACGCCGACATCGACGCGGATCGGCCCGATCGAGGTGAGGTAGCGCAGACCGGCGCCGACACCGACGCGCAGCGTGCCGGTGCCCGGCGTCTGGTCCTCGCTGACCGTGCCCGCATCGACGAAGGCGACCATGCCCCAGGGCCCGGAGATGCGCTGGCGCCATTCGGCGGAGAGTTCCAGCAGGCTCGCCCCGCCCAGCGGCCGGTTGCCGGAATCGCGGGGGCCGATCGACTGGTAGGTGTAGCCGCGCACCGACCCGCCCCCGCCCGCATAGAAGCGCTTGTCGAGGGTGATCTGGTCGAAGCTCGCCCCGAGGGCCGAGCCGATCGCGGTGCGCAGCGCGAGCACGCCTCTCTGGTCCCCCGTCACGTCGAAATAGGTGCTGCCGGTCGCCAGCAGCCGCACATAGCTCGCCGAGTCATCCAGCGAATAATAGGGCGTCGCGCTGATGCTGGCGCGGATCCCGCTCGACGGGTCGAGCAGGCTGGTGGTGCTGTCCCAGCGCAGCCCGCCCATGAACCCCACCAGCGTGTATGGATCGAGCACGCCGTAGCGGCCGATCCGCCCGCTTTCGAAGATCGGCCCGGTCTGCAGCGTCAGGCGTTCCGTCAGCGGATGCTCGGCGGTGGAGGAGGCGACGATCGCCTCCCGGTCATAGGCTTCGAGGTTTTCCTTCACCGCGCCGATGCGGCTGATCAGGCGGATGTTGCGCTCGAAGACCTCGGGCTGGGTGAGGGTCGCGAAGGTCCGGTAGGTCGCATTGCCGAAGCTGCCATCCGAGATGCGTGAGGCCTCGGCCTCCAGCCGCAGCCGCTCGGCGCCGCCGAAGAGGTTACGGTGTTCCCAGAAGACGCTGACGGCGAGGCCGAAATTCGTCTCATAGGCGATCGACCCGCCGATCGCGCGCAGCGGGCGTTCGCTGACGACGAAGGCGATGGGCAAGGTCCCGTCGGACCCCACCGTCGTGCCGGCCTCGACGCGGACACTGTCGAAGACACCGAGGGAGACGAGGGCGCGGCGGGCGCGTTCGACGGCGGCGGGCGAATAGTCGCGGCCTTCGATCTGCCGCGCGACGGTGCGGCGCAGCAGACCGGTATCGGTGCGGGACTGGCCGCGCACCTCCGGCATGGCGAAGCGCGCGCGGGGGCCGGGAGCGAAGCGCCAGGTAATGTCCATCGCCCGCCGGTCGTGATCGACCGTGATCTCCCGCCCGGCGGCATCGGCGAGCGGATAGCCGGCATTGCGCAGCGCGTCCCGCATGGATGATTCGGCGGCGAGCACCGCCTCCGCCCGCGCCGGGTCGCCTTCCGGCAGGCCGGCGGCGAGGGCCGCGTCGCGCACCACCGGGGCCAGCTCGGCCGGTTCGGCGATGACGGTGACATGGCCGATGCGATAGCGCGGGCCGGGCGTGAGGCGCAGGACGACCGGTACCGGCCCGGTGGCGGCGGCGAGGCGTGCCGGCAGGGCGGGGTCGTCCGGCGGCAGCCCGTCGATGGTCGCGCTGACCTGCCCGCCCCAATAGCCCTCGGCCCGCAGGGCTTCCTGCAGGCGGGGGAGGTCGGCGCGGACCCGGCCGATCAGGCCGAAGGCGTCGGTGGGCGCCCGTTCCCGCAGCGTGACGGTCTGCGCGACGGCGCGGCCGAGATCGGCGAGGTCGGAATCATCGCCCGCGGTCACCTCGGCCATGTAGGGCAGATTCGGTGGCTCGGGCGGGGCCGATTCGGCAGGCGGCTCCTGGCCGGGCGGCGGCGCGGCCGGGTTCTCTTCCTCGCCCTGCGCCAGGGTCGGGGCCGAGGCCGACAGCCATGCGAGCAGCGCGGTCGTGGCGCCGAGGGCTGTGGTGCGTCTCAACGCGGCGGGATAGGCTTTCAGAATCATGCACACCGATTTTGCCGCGACCCTTACATCCTGGCGTCGACATCTGCACGCCAACCCTGGCCTCACGCTTCACGAAGGGGAGACGGCGGCCTTCGTCGTCGCCCGGTTGAAGGAGATGGGCGTCACCGACATCGTCGAGAACGTCGGTGGCCATGGCGTGGTTGCCACGCTGAAACGGGGCGGCGGCAACCGTGCCGTCGGCCTGCGCGGCGACATGGACGCGCTGCCGATCCAGGAACAGGACGAGGAACTGCCCTGGAAGTCCACGAAAGCCGGCGTGATGCACGCCTGCGGGCATGATGGGCACACCACGGCGCTGCTCGGCGCGGCCAAGGTGCTGCTCGACGACCCGTCCTGGACCGGTACGGTGCGCCTGGTGTTCCAGCCGGCCGAGGAGGGCGGCGGGGGCGCGCGGAAGATGATCGAGGACGGGCTGTTCGAGCGTTTCCCGATGGAACGCATCTTCGGATGGCACAACTGGCCGGGGCTGCCGGCCGGGACCATCGCGGTGCATGACAGCGCCGTGATGGCGGCCGGCGCGCGGTTCGAGATCACCTTCGACGGCCATGCCGGGCATGCCGCGCTGCCGCATCTGACGCGCGATCCGATGGTCGCGGCGGGACATGCCATCGTGGCGATCCAGACCATCGTTGCCCGCAACCTCGACCCGCTGACCGGGGGCGTGGTGTCCATCACCGTGGTCGAGGGCGGCGAGGCGCAGAACCAGATCACCGCGCGCGTCACGCTGAAGGGCACAGCCCGCTGGCTGCGCGACGCGGATCAGGAGACGATCGAAGCCGGCCTGGCACGCATCGCGGATGGCGTCGCCGCGACCTATGGCGTGCATGCGACCTTCTCCTTCCGTGCCGGCGTGATGGTCACGAAGAACCATCCGGCGGAGCGCGAGCTTGCGGCCGAGGCCGCCGCCGCCGTGACGGCGCTGCGCCGCGACGTGCCGCCGGCCATGACGGGCGAGGATTTCGCCTGGTTCCTCAAGGTCGTCCCCGGCGCCTTCGTCTGGATCGGCAACGGCCCGGCGGAGAACGGCAAGGAACTGCACCACCCGAAATACGACTTCAACGACGAGATCCTGCCGACGGCGTCGACGTTCCTCGCCGAGACGGCGAAGCGGGCCCTGGCGGGCAAGTAGTCGCGGCGCCGGTCGCGCCCCGGCGTGGCGCCTTCCGACGCCGGGGTCTGCCGTATTGCGGAGCTGGCGTCGTCGTGCGGGCCGGCGCTTCAGCCGGCCGGGTTATGAAAGGGCCGCCCCGCCCAGCCCTCATGCAGCGGGGCCAGGAAGTAGAAGGTGATGCGGCGCGCGGCGAAGCGCCACACGCCATCCTGCTTCACCATCTCATCGTCGTAGTGTCCCGCGGAGATGTAGGACACGCCGTTCATCACCGAGAGATACTCCATCGAGATCCGCCCGGTGGCGCGGCTGCCATCCAGCACCACCGTGCCGTTCGAGCAGAAATGCCAGAACTCCTCGGTCATGGCGGGAACGCGGCGGCTGAAGAACTCGGTCAGCGCCGCATGGCCGCGCACGGCGGAAAGCCCCTCGAAGACACCATCCTCGGTGAACAGGCCGATGAAGGCCGGCCAGTCGCGGCCATCCAGCAGATGGCAGTAGCGCGCGCGCAGATCGGCGATGGCGAGCTGATCCTCGACAGCCGTCAGGCGCGCTTCAAGGCTTGTCATGCGGGCTCTCCGACGGGCGCGCGGGTTCAGTCGGCGGCGATGCGCGCCTCGCGCGCGATGCTCTGCCAGCGGCCGGCGCTCGCCGCGATCCAGGCATCGTTCTCGGCGACCGGTACGCTGATCGGATCGACATAGGCGGTGCGCAGCCGTTCGACGGTCTGCGGGTTCATCGCCTTGCCCAGCGCGTCGCGCAGCTTCGCCACCACCTCGGCCGGCGTGCGCTTCGCGACCGCCAGGTTGAACCAGATGCCGAGGTCGTAGCCGGGCAGGCCCGCCTGTTCCATCGTGGGCACCTCGGGCAGGGCGGAAGCGCGCGTCGTCGTCGTCACCGCGAGGGGGCGGAAGGCGCCCGAACGGATATGCGCCGTCGAGGTCGCGGCGGTATCGAAGCCGAAATCGACATCCTTCGCCAACATGGCCGCGACCAGCGGGGAGGAACCGCGATAGGGCACATGGGTCGCCTCGATCCCGGCCATCTTCATGAAGACCACCGCCGAGAGATGCGACGACGAGCCATTGCCGACGGAGCCGAAGACCATCGGCCGCCGCTTCGCTTCCGCGATGAAGGAACGCAGGTCGGTGGCCTCCACCTTGCCCGGGATGACGGAGAGGATGTTCGCCACCTGCCCGAGCAGGCCGAGGCTCGTCGTGTCGCGCACCGCATCGATGCCCGAGCTCGCGTAGACGACCGGGTTCACGCCGAACAGCGCGGTGGTGCCGAGCAGGATCGTGTAGCCGTCCGGCTCGGATTGGATGACGTGCTGCGTGCCGATGTTGCCGCCGGCGCCCGCGCGGTTCTCGACCACCACGGGCTGGCCGAGCTCGCGCGAGAGCGGTTCGGCGACGATGCGCGCGACGATGTCGTTCACGCCGCCCGGCGGATACGTAACGACGATGCGCAGCGGGCGGTTGGGCTGCCAGCCCTGCGCACGCAGCGCCGGGGCGGCGAGAATCGTACCGAGGCCGGCCAGCGCGGCGCGGCGGAGGATCAGTGTCATGGACGGTTCCGGTTTCGTTGTTCTGACCGGACGAGTCCTAACGTCTTCGTGCGCGGGCTTCCAGGGGGCCGGCCGCGATGACGTACATCAATACGCGCGCTGCGCACCCATCTAGTGTGACGTTCGATCCACGAGTGAAGGAGCGCGCGCCGATGAAAGCTGCCCGCTGGTACAAGGCCAAGGATATCCGCGTCGAGGAGGTGCCTGAGCCCTCCGTCACGGAAGGCCGTGTGAAGATCAAGGTTGCCTGGACCGGGATCTGCGGTTCCGATCTGCACGAATACGTCGCTGGTCCGATCTTCGTCCCCGTCGCCGCGCCGCATCCGCTGAGCGGCGAGAAGGCGCCCATCATCATGGGCCATGAATTCTCAGGCCAGGTGGTTGAGGTCGGTGCCGGCGTGACGCGCGTGAAGGCGGGCGATCGCGTGGTGGTGGAACCCATCCTCGCCTGCGGCAAATGCGCCGCCTGCCGTCGCGGCAAGTACAACATCTGCGAGAAGCTCGGCTTCCATGGCCTGTCGGGCGGCGGTGGCGGCTTTTCCGCCTATACTGTCGTGGATGAGCGCATGGTCCACAAGATGCCGGAGGGCCTGTCCTTCGAGCAGGGGGCGCTGGTGGAACCCGCCGCCGTGGCGCTGCATGCGGTGCGGCTGTCGAGCCTGAAGGCGGGCGGCACCGCCGCGGTCTTTGGCGCGGGGCCGATCGGGCTGCTGATCATCGAGGCGCTGCGCGCCGCGGGCGCGGCCGAGATCCATGTCGTCGAACTCTCGCCGCAGCGGGCGGCGAAGGCGAAGGAACTCGGCGCGACGACGGTGACCGATCCGTCGAAGGAGGATGCGGTCGCGACGCTGCGCGCGCTGACCGATGGCGGCGTCGATGTCGCCTTCGAAGTGACGGGCGTGCCTGCCGTGCTGAAGCAGTGCATCGACTCCACGCATTTCGAGGGCGAGACCGTCATCGTCTCGATCTGGGAAAAGGAAGCCTCCTTCCAGCCGAACACGGTCGTGCTGCAGGAACGCGTCATCCGCGGCATCATCGCGTATCGCGACATCTTCCCTGCGGTGATGCAGTTGATGACGCGCGGCTTCTTCGCGGCGGATCGCCTGGTGACGAAGCGCATCAAGCTTGATGACATCGTGACGGAAGGCTTCGAGGCGCTGGTGCGCGAGAAGCAGCACATCAAGATCCTGGTCGAGGCGCCGGCATAGGCGGCGCGAGGGGCCTTGGCGCTTCAAGCTACGCAGCCAAGGGCTCTAGTTGATGACCTGGATGGTTCGGAACCGGAGGGGTGCTGCCCCTCCGGACCACTCCGCCGGCCCACGGTATGGCCTGGACCGCCGGCACTTGGCGCCGGGCGCAACATCCATCCTCAGCCCTCGTAGCGCGCTCGGTGCGTAAAACCGGGTCTCCGCGTGATTCCACCCGTCATGCGCGGCGCCAAGTCGAGGTTTGCAAAGGCCCTTCGGCCTTTGCTGGGGAGGGGTCCGGGGAGGGGCAAAGCCCATCCCCGGTTCCACCGCCGCCCTTCAGCGTCAGCCGAAGACGGTCTTCACCCACGCGCCGCCTTCCGCGATCGCGCGGTCTGTCGCCGCGATGTAGCCCATCGCGCGCAGGAAGCCGTGGAGCACCCCGGGGAAGACGGTGCTCTCCACCGTCACGCCCGCTTCGCGCAGGCGCTTTTCCATCGCGCAGTTTTCGCTCGCGAGCACGTCGAGTTCCGCGATGTGCATCAGGCAGGGCGGCAGCTTCGCGAGGTCTGCGACATCCGCCCGCAGCGGTGCGGCCAGCGGATGCAGGCGGTCGGCCTCGCGCGGGGCGTAGCAGCGCCAGTAGAAATCCATCTTCTCGCGCGTCAGCGTGTGGCCGGTGGCGAACTCGACATAGGACGATGTGTCGAGCCGCGAATCATACACCCCGTAATTCAGCAGCAGCCCGGCGAGCTTCAGATCGGGATCCGTCTGCTGCAGCAGCAGCGCGACGGCGACGGCGAGGTTCCCGCCGGCCGAATCCCCACCCACCACGATGCGTGACGGATCAAGGCCCCAGGACGCGCCATGCTTCGCCACCCAGCGCACCACCGCGGCGCATTCCTCGAGCGCCTGGGGGAAGGGGGCCTCGGGGCTCAGCGCATAATCCGGGCCGACGATCGCGCAATCGCCTGCCGCGGCGTAGCCACGCATGATGTGGTCATGGGTGTCGATGCTGCCCCAGACCCAGCCGCCGCCATGGATGTAGATCATCACCGGCAGCGGCGCGTCGGTGCGCGGCTTGTGAACCCGGCAGGCCAGGCGACGGCCGCGGACGGACAGCCAGCGATCGCCGCTCTCCGCCATCGTCGGCCCACCGGCGGCGGCGAGTTGCAGGCCCGGCCCATCATTGGACGCCCGCGCCGCATCCAGCGGCGGCACCATCACGATGGGCGGGAAGGCGCGGCCGCGCTCCTCCATCATCGCCGCGAAGGCGCGCATTTCGGGATCCCAACGGTCCTGACTCATTCCTGACTCCTTCATATGACCGCAGTGGAAGCCGAGGACCGTTCCGCCGCAAGGTGGCGCGCCCCCGGCATGCGGAATCCGTGGTTGCGGCTCTGCCTGCCCATCGTCATGTTGCACTGCACAATGTTGAGCACCCTTGCCCTCACACCGCGCGGAGGCTTCCGCGACGCCGCTCTCTTTCGTCCCGCCAGCCTGGTGCTGGTGGCCGCTGAGGGCAGCGCGGAGGCACCGATCCTCGCCCGCAACATCGCTGCGGGCGGATTCCACGGGCGCCTGATGGCGATCGGCACGGCGCCCGATGGCTTCGAGGCCGTCCCATCCATCGAGGCCCTGCCGATCGCCCCGGATCTTGCGGTGCTCTGCCTGCCGGCTGACCGGCTGGAGACGGTGATGACAGCGCTGGCGGCAAAGGGCTGCCATGCCGCCGTCGTGCCTGGCCAAGCCCCGGACATCGGCGCGCTCGAAGTGCGCAGCGGCATGCGCGTGTTGGGCCAGGGTTCCTTCGGGATCGCGGTTCCGGCGATCGGATTGAATGCGACTCTGTCCCACATGGCCCCGGCGAAGGGGCGGCTCGCGCTGGTCACGCAATCATCCGCCATCGCGCGAGCAGTGCTGGACTGGGCGGCGGGGGAATCGGTCGGTTTCAGCCACGTCGTCGGCATTGGCGGCAACCAGGGCTATGGCTTCGCCGGCGTCCTCGATTGGCTGGCGCGGGACCCCGGGACCGGGGCCATCCTGCTCGACATCCGCCGGATCAAGAACCGTCGGATGTTCATCTCAGCCGCCCGCGCCGCTGCGCGGACCCGGCCGGTGGTCGCCATCCGCGCCGGCGGGCGGCTCGGCGATGCCTCGGGGCAGGCGGATGCGGTCATGGAGGCCGCGCTGCGGCGCGCCGGCGTGCTGCGCGTCGCGGGGCTCGAGGATCTTCTCTCGGCCGCCGAGACCCTCGCCCGGGTGCGGGTTCCCGCGCGGCCGGTGCCCGGCCCCGGGGACCGCATCGCGGTGGTGACCAACGGCATCGGCCTGGGCAGCCTGGCTTCGGATGCGGCCCTGGCCGGCGGCGGGCAACTCGCGGACATCGACGACACCGCCCTCGCGGCCCTCTCGCTCGGCCTGCCGGAAGGGTGGAGCGGGCGGAACCCGCTCGCGCTGGGCCACGGCACGGCGGCCAGGCTGGGCGACGCCGCGGCCATGCTGGCGGGCCTGCCGGGCGTCGATGCGGTCGTCGCGCTGCACGCGCCGGAACCCGAGGTCTCCCCGGATCTGGTGCGTGAAACCCTGGCGGCGGCCGTGAAGGCGAGCCGCGGCGCCCCCATCCTGGTCGGCTGGCCGGGGCAGTCCACCGCCGGGCGCCAACGCGCCGCCCTGGCCGAGGCCGGCGTCGCCGTCTTCGCCACGCCCGAAGCCGCGGTGCGGGGCGCGTTGCATCTGGCCCAGGATCGGCGCAACCGGATCACCGCCGCGGAACTGCCGCCGGCACAGGTGCTGGACCTCGCCCCCGACCGGGCCCGGGTGGCGCGGAAATTCGCCATGGTCCGCGCCGCGGGCCGGCTCGAACTGACCGAGGAGGAGGGGCTCTCCGTCCTTGCCGCCTATGGCATCCCGACCGTGCCGGGCCGTGCCGTGGCGGGGCCGGAGGAGGCGGGGGACGCTGCCGCCATGCTCGGCTTCCCCGTGGTGCTGAAGATCCTGAGCCCCGACATCCCCCGCAAGACCGAGGTCGGCGGCGTCGCGCTGGGCCTGACCGGCCGGGCTGCCGTGCGCGCGGCCGCGGCGCAGATGCAGGCGCGCATCGCCGCCGAGCGCCCCGAGGCACGGCTGACCGGCTTCCTCGTTCAGCGCCAGGCGGCGCGCGCGCAGGAATTGCGCCTGCGCCTGGGGGACGACGCCATGTTCGGCCCCTGGATCGCCTTCGGCCGTGGCGGCACGGCGGCGGATATCGATCCCGACGAAGGCTTCGACCTCCCGCCGCTGAACCTGACCCTGGCGCACGGGCTGATCCGGCGCACGCGCACGGCCCGGCTGCTGGCCGGCTGGCGGGACCATGCGCCGGCGAACATCCCCGCCATCGCCGATGTGCTGGTGCGCCTGTCCCAGATCGCCGTGGATTTCCCGGAGATCGCGACCTGCGGCATCAATCCGCTGCTCGCCGATCCCGAGGGCGTGCTGGCACTGGACTGTTCCCTGACCTTGCGGCCGGCGGGGGTGGCTGCGCTGCTCGCCATCCCGCCCTATCCGGCGGAACTGGCCCGGCACTGGCGCGGGAAGGGCGGCCGGGACGTGCTGGTGCGTCCCATCCGCCCGGAGGACGCCGCCGCCCATGCCGAGGCCTTCCAGCGGCTCTCGGCCGAGGATGTCCGCTATCGCTTCTTCTCGGCCATTGCCGAGCTGGGGGCACCGCAGATCGCGCGGCTCACCCAGATCGACTACGACCGGGAAATGGCCTTCGTCGCGGTGGAAGCGGTGCCGGATGGGCTCGACCGCACTGTCGGCACGGCGCGGCTGATCCGCGAGCCTGGCGGCGCGACCGGCGAATTCGCGGTCGTCGTCGATCCGTCCTGGAAGGGGCAGGGCCTGGCCCGCCACCTGATGGAACGGCTGATCGAGTGGGGCCGCAGCGCCGGGATGAGCGAGATCCTCGGCCAGGTGCTGTCGGAGAACAAGCCGATGCTCGCCTTCATGCGGGCCCTGGGCTTCAGCCTGCGCACGAGCGCCGACGATGCGGAGGTGATGGAGGCGCGCAAGCGCCTGTAGCAGGGCTGGAAAGCCGGGGAGCCGCATCGGCTGGCCCGATGCGGCGTCGCGCGCGGCAATGACAGTGTTGCCGCGCGCGTGTTTTCGGCCGTGCCGAAGAGGCGGCCCGAACAGGCCGACCCGGTATCAGGCCGCCTGGGCGAAGCCTTCGCCGCCGAGCAGCGCGGCGCGCGCGGCGATCCCGGCACGGATCGTGGCGGGCACCTGACGGGCCGACTTGGCGAGGGGAAGGGCCATCTCGCCGACTTGGTGGCCTGCGGGATACAGGGCCGCGAATTCCTGGCCGTTGTCGAAGAGATCGCGCGAGACGTTGTCGCTGAAGGATTCAGCCGGCGCGTTCTCGGCCAGGATCACCTCATGAGCCGGCAGCTCGATGCTGTAGTAGGTGAAGACCTCGGTCGGCGCCGCGCAGCGCGCGATGGTCGTGCCGTTCACCAGGGCCTGGGCCAGGCAGAGCGTGTCCTCGAGCACGATGCCGTGGCTCGGGGAGACGAAGAGGTCGCGCGCCGGGACGTTCTCGGCCAGCGCGCCGGCCCGGATGCGGACAGGCTGGCTGGTCTCGGCCAGGGCGAAGCGCGAATGGATCGTCTGCCGGCCGACGAAAAGCACGGGGACCGCGCGGCCATCGGCGGTCAGCACCATGTCGCCGATGGCGAGGTCTTCCACGGCGACGCTGCCCGCCGGAGTCCCGATCAGGGTCCCTGCCAGGAAGCAGACATAAAAATCGCCATTATCGTATATATCTGAGACGCCGGAATCCGCCGTGGCGGAGAAGGTGTAGGTCCCGGCCGGCAGGTTGAGCGGCGAGACATTGGCATTGATGTTGTAGTTGGTCTGGCCGGTCCCGCTGCTCACGCTGCCACTCCAGACAACAAAATTCTCACCGGTCTCGTTGTTCGTCGCATAGATCGTGACGGCGTCGCTGCTGTTTTCGGTAATGCCGCCCGAAATCTGGAAGGATCCGCTCGGAGTCTGACCAGGATTTGTCCCGTTGATGTTCACGTTCTGGAAATTCATCGAACTGATCGTCATGGGGACTCTCCATCTGGTGGCCGGTGGACGATCCCGGCGCGCTCATGTGCTCGCTCTTTTTCTCACCTTGGAATGAGATTTTAGCAACATGTAAAAAATACGAATTATCTAAAAATTAGACAAATCTGTTTGCGGCGGCGCGAACCCGCGCGCGCGGGCATTCGAGCGCGAGGGCGGCTCGCCGAAGCATGGTTCCGGTCGGATGGGCGTTGCGGGTGATGAGCGGCGCGTCGTCCCGAGGCGCAGCCTGACGATTCGGTCGGCATGGACGCTTCGACCGGAGGCTCGAATCCGTTGCCTGCGCTCAGAGCGCGAGACAACCCCCGCCGAGCCGGAGGCCTCGGGGCGGGTGGGAGGGCGTCAGTTCCTGCGGGAGACGCACGGGGTCCGCTGCCCGGCAGCCGGCCGGCAACCGGGCGGATCGAGCGGTGGCGCCCGTGTCTGGCAGCGGGAAGGGCAGGGCCTTCTTGGCGTCTCCAGCCGCCCCCTTCCGCGACCTCACGCGGCGGGGGCGGTTCCGGCGGTCACTCCGGCGGGCTGTTGTCGCGGATGATCGCGCGCACCCGGGCTGCTGCCTCGGTGCCTTTCAGCGCTTCCCGCCAGGCAGCCTCGGCCACGCGCTGGTGGGTGCCGACCGCTTCGTCCGCCGCGGTGATGAAGGCCACCCCCGCGGTGGCGTTGGGATGCGCGTCGGGCGCGAAGGCACTGCCGACCACATGGGCGCGTTCCCGCCCGCGCAGGACCATGAAGGGTCCGGCCGGCTCCGGCCCGGCGATCAGGCCGATCTGCAGCCCGATCGGCACGCTTTCCATCTGTTCGGCGATCGCCTCGGCTTCCGTCCGGGCAGCGAGGCGACAGCGCATCCGCGCCCGGTCCGACAGGGCGAGGCCAGGCGCGACGCCCTCGGCCACCATGCGCGCGATGGTCGCCTCGCCCAGCAGGGCGATGATGTTGGACTTCCGCGACTGCTGCAGCTTCTTCCGGGCCGTCAGCAGCCCGAGCATCTGCTCGACCTGGGTGCGCGCCAGGAGGCGGTCCGGGCTGGCATCGGCCGCTTCGGTCCAGGCTTCGGCCATGGCCCCGTCAAAGGCTTCGGTCGCGACCGGGTAGCAGAGCCCACCGCCCACCTGCAGGATCTGGTCGGCCTGTTCCTCGACCTGCCGGAGCCGTTCCTGGAAGGCGGCGGGGCGGCCGAAATACTCGACGCCGATCCCCAGCAAGGACAGCGGCGAGATCTTCAGCAGCTCGGCGAGGCGGCGGATGGTGTCGAGCTTGATCACCTCCCCCTTCTCGTATCGATAAAGCGCCGCGCGTGACACGCCGAGACGCGCGGCGATTTCCTCGGCCCGCAGGCCAGATTCAAGACGATAGGCCCGCAGTTGCTGGCCGATTTCTGCGAATCGCATTTCAACCCTCCCGGAGGGGTAAGATGCGCTAGCCTAGCGAGGGTAAGGACGATTTTCGAGACGTAATCTCATGCCTTTCGCCATGGCACGGTTTCCCGTGCCAGGCGTTCCGGCACGGCATCAAGCGTCCTCGGCGACCTTGTGCGCCGCCAGCGTCTCAAGCGCCTTCACCAGCCCGGAATGGTCCAGCTCGGCCCCGCCAGCCGCCGCAACGGCCGAGAAAAGCTGCTGTGTGGAGGCGGTGTTGGGCAGGGCGACACCAAGATCGCGGCCGGCGGACAGGGCCAGGTTCAGGTCCTTCTGGTGCAGCCGGATGCGGAACCCCGGGGCGAAGGTCCGCTTGATCATGCGTTCGCCGTGCAGTTCAAGAATGCGCGATGTGGCAAGCCCGCCCATCAGCGCCTGGCGCACTTTCGCCGGGTCGGCGCCGGCCTTGGAGGCGAAGGTCAGCGCCTCGGCCACCGCCTCGATGGTCAGGGCGACGATGATCTGGTTGGCGACCTTGCAGGTCTGGCCCGCGCCCACCGGCCCGACCAGGGTGATGTTCTTGCCCATCTTCTCGAAAAGCGGCTTGGCCTTCTCGAAGCCCGCCTCGCTGCCGCCGACCATGATGGTCAGGCTGGCCTGCTTGGCGCCGACCTCGCCGCCCGAGACCGGCGCATCGAGATAGTCGCCGCCCTTCGCGGCGATCTTCTCGGCGAAGGCCTTGGTCGCGGTCGGGCTGATCGAGGACATGTCGATCACCAGCGTGCCGGGCTTCAGCCCCTCGGCCACGCCGCCGGCGCCGAACAGCACCGCTTCGACATCGGGGGTGTCGGGGACCATCAGGATGACGACCTCCGCGGCCCCGGCGGCGGCCTTGGCGTCGGGGACGACGGCGAAGGCCGCGCGGTCCTCGGCGGTCAGGCTCCTGCGCTCGACCACGGTGATGTCATGGCCGGCGGCCTTGAGGTGGCCGGCCATGGGGCGGCCCATGATGCCAAGGCCGATGAAGGCGATCTTCATGCGTCTCTCTCCGGAATGGGGGCGGATCGCGTGGAATGGGGCGATCGGCGCCCCGACGTGGCGAGCAATAGCGGCTTTGGCGCCATGCGAACACGGCGCCCGGGTGGGGATTCGGGCCGGCGCCGGACGCGGAACGCGCCGGATGGCGCGTCTCCCGGCAGGCTCTCAGTCCCGATAGGGCGCGAACCAGCCGAGCCCGGCCGTGGTTTCCCCCGCCGGACGGTATTCGCAACCGATCCAGCCACGGAAGCCGAGCGCGTCGATGCGTTCGAACACGAAGGGCCAGTTGACCTCGCCGGTGCCGGGCTCGTTGCGGCCGGGATTGTCGGCCACCTGCATGTGCGCGATCAGCGGCAGGTGCTTCTCGACCCGCTTGACGATGTCGCCCTCGGTGATCTGGCAGTGATAGAGGTCGAACTGCATCCCGACCTTGTCGGGCCCGATGGCGTTGATGATCGCCGCCGCCTGGTCGGTGGTGTTGAGGAAGAAGCCCGGAATGTCACGATGGTTGATCGGTTCGATCACCGGCTTCACGCCGGCCTTGGTGCATTCTTCCGCCGCCCAGGCGAGGTTCGCGCCATAGACCGCGGTCAGCGTGTCGTGCGGCACGCCTTCGGGGATCAGCCCCGCCATGACGTGCAGGCGCGGGCAGGAGAGGGCGGCAGCGTAGTCGAGCGCCTTCCAGATCGCTTCGCGGAACTCGCCCTGGCGGCCGGGCAGGGCGGCCATGCCGCGCTCGCCCTTGGTCCAATCGCCCGGCGGCGCGTTGAACAGCACCTGCTGAAGACCGTTCTCCTTCAGCCGGGCGGCGATCTCGGCGGCGGGAAAGTCGTAGGGGAAAAGGAACTCCACCGCCTTGAAGCCGGCCTCCGCGGCCTTGCCGAAGCGGTCGAGGAAGGGGACCTCGTTGAACATCATCGAGAGATTCGCGGCGAAGCGCGGCATTGACGGTGTTTCCCCCTGGCTGGCGTGATCCCCGGGCAGGCTAGCGGCGCAGGCGGCGGGCGGCCAGCCCTGCGCTCGCGCGGCTGCGCGGCTTCGTGCAGGATGGACGCATGCCCATGGATACCCCGCGCGCGGCGCGACTGATCGGGATGGCCGCGCTGGCCGCCCTGGCCGCGGCCTGTCTTCTGGTGTTGCGACCCTTCATCTCGGCGCTGCTCTGGGCGGTGATTCTCGCCTTTTCCACCTGGCCGATCTTCGAGTTCCTGCGCGAGAAGGCAGGGCTGCGCCGGGGCTTCGCCGCCGGGCTGATGGTCGCGGCGATGTTCCTGCTGGTCGGGCTGCCCATCGCCCTTGCCGCGCCGACGAGCCGGGAGGAGGTGGAAGGGCTGCGCGCAAGCCTTGAGACCCTGCTGACCGAGGGGCTGCCCGGGCTCGGGGCCTGGTTGTCCGGCCTGCCGGTGGTCGGTCCCTGGATCCATCAATGGCTGGGCGAGGCGGAATTCGACCTGCTGGGCCTGGCTGGCCTGTTGCGACCCTATGCGGGGACGCTGACGCAGCAGGCGATCTCGATATTGCTGGCAGTGCTGTCGGGGCTGGCGGAACTGCTGCTCGCCATCGTGCTGGCCTTCTTCTTCTACCGGGACGGGCCAGCCATGGCGGCGCGGGCGCAGGCGCTGATGCAGCGGCTGGGGGGTGAGACCGGGATCCGGATGATGCGCCTCGCGGCCGACGTCACGCGCGGCGTGGTCTGGGGGCTGGTCGGCACGGCGGTGGCGCAGGGGTTGCTCGCCGGCTTCGGGCTGTGGATCGCGGGCGTGCCGCAGCCGGTGCTGCTCGCGGTCGTCACCGGCGTCATCTCGATCTTCCCGGTGGGCGCGCCGCTGATCTGGATCCCGGCCGCGCTGTGGCTGCTGACCCAGGGAGAGACGGGCTGGGGGATCTTCATGGCGGCCTATGGGGCGCTGGTGATCTCCTCGGTGGACAACATCATCCGGCCCTGGGCGATCGCGCGGGGGGCCAACCTGCCGCTGCTGCTGACGCTGATGGGCGCGCTGGGCGGCGTGCTGGCCTTCGGGTTCCTGGGGTTGTTCCTCGGTCCCGTGGTGCTGGCGGTGGGCTATACGCTTCTGCTCCAATTCGCGAGCGGCGCGGCGGAGGAGGGCTCGGAAGGGCCTTCCCCGCCGTCCGCGCCGGCCCTATAGGCGCCGGCTTCTGGGAGATTCCCGGCACCGGGGCCGGGAGAGACGGGGAGAGGGAAAAAGATGCGGAAGCTGCTGATGGCAGCCGCGCTGGCCTTGGGGCTCGGCGCCGGCGTGGCGGAGGCACAGACGGTACGTTGGGCTGCCTCGGGCGATCCGAACACCATGGATCCCCACAGCCAGAATGTCGGCACCGTGACCATGGTGCTGCAGCAGATCTACGACACGCTGATCGCCCGCAACCAGGAGCTCGGCCTCGCCCCGGGCCTCGCGACGCGGTGGGAGCAGCAGGAACCGACCCGCTGGCGCTTCTGGCTGCGGGACGGCGTCAAGTTCCACGAAGGCCAGGCCTTCACCGCCGATGACGTGGTGTTCAGCGTGACGCGGGCGCAGCAGCCGACGTCCAACTACGCCATCTATGTCGACACCATCGACCGCGCCGTGCAGGTCGAACCGCTGGTGGTGGACGTCATCACCACCGTCGCCGACCCGATCCTGCCCAACAAGATCGCGTCGCTGATGATCATGTCGCGCGCCTGGTCCGAGGCGCACAACGCGACCCGCCCGCAGAACACCCGCGCGCGGGAGGAGATGTTCACCACCCGCAACACCAACGGCACCGGCGCCTATCGCCTGCAGCTCCGCGAGCCCGATGTCCGCACGGTGATGGTGCGCAACCGCGACTGGTGGGGCTGGAGCGAGCCCGCGAGCCGCGAGGCCAACATCCAGGAGATCATCTACCGCCCGATCTCCTCGGATGCGACGCGCATCGCCGCGCTGCTGTCGGGTGAGGTGGATTTCGTGCTCGACCCGCCGCTGCAGGACCTGAACCGCCTGCGCGCCGCGCCGAACATCAAGGTGACCGAGGGGCCGGAAGTCCGCACGATCTTCCTCGCGATGGATGTCTATCGCGATGAGCTGCTGTACTCCGACGTGCGCGGGCGCAATCCCTTCAAGGATCTGCGGGTGCGCCAGGCGCTGTACCAGGCGATCGACATCCAGGCGATCCATCGGACCGTGATGCGCGGCCAGTCGGTCGTGACCGGCACCTTCTTCCCGCCGCAAGTGAACGGCTACTCGCGCGAGGAAGACGTGCGCCTGCCCTACGACCAGGCACGCGCGCGGCAGCTCCTGGCCGAGGCCGGCTATCCGAACGGCTTCGAGGTCACGCTCGACTGCCCCAACAACCGCTACATCAACGACGAGCAGATCTGCCAGGCGGTCGTCGCGATGTGGGCGCGCATCGGGGTGCGGGCGCGGCTGAACGCCATGCCCCTCGCGCCGTTCTTCGCCAAGATCCAGCGGGACGATACCTCGATCTACCTGCTGGGCTGGGGTGTGCCGACGCTCGATGCGCTCTATTCCTTCCAGTCGCTGCTGCGCTCCCGCGATGGCGGGCAGGGCAACGGCATCTGGAATTACGGGCGCTATTCCAACGCCAGGATGGATGAGCTGATCGGGATCATGGTGAACCAGTCCGGCGCGCCGCGCGACGCGGCGATCCGTGAGGCGCTGCGGATCTACCGGGAGGACATCCCGCACATCCCGCTGCACCACCAGATGATCCCCTGGGCCATGCGCGCGAATCTCTCGATCCCGCACATGGCGAACAATCAGCCGTATTTCCGCTGGGCGCGGATGAACTGAACCGATGGGGCGCGGCGGCAGCGATGCCCGCCGCGCCCAGGACGGGGTGGGACCATGTTTGCCTTCATCATCAGTCGAATCCTGCAGGCGATACCGGTCCTGCTTGTGGTGGCCCTGATCTCCTTCGCGATGTTCGCCTATGTCGGCGATCCGGTGGCGATCATGCTGGGCCAGGACTTCACCGAGGCGCAGCGCGACGCGCTGGTGCGCGAATTGGGCCTCGACCAGCCCTTCTGGGTGCAGTTCGCCGAATTCGTCGGGAATGCGGTACAGGGGCAGTTCGGCCTGTCCTATCGCCTGTCCCGCCCCGTGGCGGAGCTGATCGCGGAACGCGCGCCGGCAACCCTGGAACTCGCCTTCTGCGCGGCGGCCCTGTCGCTGCTGATCGGCGTGCCGATGGGGGTCTATACCGGGCTCTACCGCCATTCCTGGCTGTCGCGCTTCTTCCTCACCTTCTCGCTGATCGGCGTGTCGCTGCCGACCTTCCTGATCGGCATCCTGCTGATCCTGGTCTTCGCGGTGTGGCTCGGCTGGTTGCCCTCCTTCGGGCGGGGGGAGACGGTGCAGATCGGCTGGTGGTCCACGGGCTTCCTGACCTGGTCGGGGATCAAGGCGCTGGTGCTGCCCTCGATCACGCTGGGGCTGTTCCAGCTCACGCTGATCATGCGCCTGGTGCGGGCGGAGATGATGGAAGTGCTGCGCAGCGACTACATCAAGTTCGCCCGCGCGCGCGGCCTGTCGAACCGGGCGGTGCATTTCGGCCATGCGCTGAAGAATACGCTGGTGCCGGTCATCACCATCGTTGGGTTGCAGCTCGGCGCCATCATCGCCTTCGCCATCGTCACCGAGACGGTCTTCCAATGGCCGGGGATGGGGTTGCTGTTCATCCAGTCCGTCGGCGCGGCCGACATCCCGGTGATGAGCACCTATCTGCTGCTGATCGCCCTCGTCTTCGTCTCGATCAACCTGATCGTCGATCTTCTCTACTACGCGGTCGATCCGCGGCTGCGCATCGGGCGCGGCAAGGGGGGGCACTGAGATGGCGGCCGCGGTGAAGCGCCTCCTCGATTCCGACCTGTGGTGGTCCTTCCGGCGGTCGCCGGTCACGGTGCTGTCCGCCATCGTCGCGCTGGTCTGCATCCTCGGCGCGGCCTTCGCGCCCTGGATCGCGCCGCATGATCCCTTCGACCTCGCCAGCCTGAACCTGATCGACGCCTTCAAGCCGCCGGTCTGGACCGAGGAAGGCGCGCCGGAATACCTGCTCGGCACTGACGACCAGGGGCGCGACGTGCTCTCGGCCATCATGTATGGCGCGCGGGTCTCGCTGCTGGTGGGCATTTCCGCGACGGCCTTCGCGACGCTGCTGGGCGTCTCGCTCGGCCTGATCGCCGGTTATGTCGGCGGGGCGGTGGACGGGCTGCTGATGCGCATCTGCGACATCCAGCTCACCTTTCCCTCCATCCTGGTCGCGCTGCTGATCGACGGCGTGGTGCGCGCCGCCCTGCCGCGCGAGGTGCATGACCAGATCGCGCTGTTCGTCGTGATCTTCGCCATTGGCATCAGCGAATGGCCGAAATTCGCGCGCACCGTGCGCGGCTCGACGCTGGTCGAGCGCAACAAGGAATATGTCCAGGCTGCGCGCGTGATCGGCGTCCCGAAGCTGCGCATCATGGTCAGCCATGTGCTGCCCAACGTGATGGGGCCGGTGCTGGTGGTCGCGACGCTCAATCTCGGCCTCGCCATCCTGTCGGAGGCGACGCTCTCCTTCCTCGGCGTCGGCGTGCCGCCGACCCAGCCCTCCCTCGGCACGCTGATCAGGATCGGCAACGACTTCCTGTTCTCGGGCGAGTGGTGGATCACGATCTTCCCCGGCGTCGCGCTGATCGCGATGGTCCTGTCGGTGAACCTGCTGGGCGACTGGTTGCGCGACGCCCTGAACCCGAGGCTGCGCTGATGGCCAAGCCGCTTCTCGAAGTCCGCAACCTGCGCGTCGAGTTCCCCACGCGGCGCGGCACGCTGGTCGCGCTGGACGACGTGTCCTTCGACATCGCACCTGGCGAAGTGCTGGGCGTCGTCGGTGAATCCGGCGCCGGCAAGTCCATGACGGGCGCTGCCATCATCGGCCTGCTGGAACCGCCCGGGCGCATCGCCAGGGGCGAGATCCTGCTCGACGGCAGGCGCATCGACAATCTGCGCTACGACCAGATGCGCCGCATCCGCGGCAAGGAGATCGGCGCGATCTTCCAGGACCCGCTGACCACGCTGAACCCGCTCTACACGGTGGGCCGGCAGTTGGTGGAGACCATGACCACCCATCTGCCCGTCAACCCCGCCGAGGCGCGCCGGCGCGCGATCAGTTGGCTGGAGATGGTGGGCATCCCGGCGGCGGCGCAGCGCATCGACAGCTACCCGCATGAGTTCTCGGGCGGGATGCGGCAGCGCGTGGTGATCGCCCTCGCGCTCTGCGCCGAGCCGCGCCTGATCGTGGCGGATGAACCCACCACCGCGCTCGATGTCTCCATCCAGGCGCAGGTGATCGCGCTGCTGAAGCGGCTCGCGCGGGAGAACGGCACGGCGATGATGCTCGTCACCCACGACATGGGCGTCATCGCGGAAACCGCCGATCGCGTTGCCGTCATGTATGCCGGGCGCATCGCCGAGATCGGCCCGGTGCGGGAGGTGGTGAAGCATGCGCGCCACCCCTATTCCTCGGGGCTGATGGCCTCCATCCCGCCGCTGGACCGCCGCGTTGATAGGCTGGCGCAGATCGACGGTGCCATGCCGCGCCTGTCCGCCATTCCCAAGGGCTGCGCCTACAACCCGCGCTGCCCGCGGGTCTTCGACAAATGCCGCGAGCTGCGTCCCGAACTGATGAATGCCGACACGACCGAGGCCGCCTGCTGGCTCTATGGCACGGAGGCCGCCCGTGGCTGACGCGATCCCGATGTTCGAGGCGCGCGACCTCGCGCGCTATTTCGACGTTTCCCGCCCCTTTCTCCAGCGCGTCATCGCGCGCGAGGGCAAGCGCACGCTGCGCGCGGTGGATGGCGTGACCTTCACCATTCCCAAGGGCACGACTCTATCGCTGGTGGGTGAATCAGGTTGCGGCAAGTCGACCGTCGCGCGCCTGTCGGTCGGCCTTTACGGACCTTCGGCCGGGGAGGCGGTGTTCGACGGCCGCGACCTCGCCGAGGCCCGCATCATGGCCGATCAGCGCCGGCGCATGCAGATGATCTTCCAGGACCCCTATGCCTCGCTGAATCCGCGTTGGCGCGTGGCGGACATCATCGCGGAACCCATCCGCGCCTTCGGCCTGGTGAAATCGCGCGCCGAACAGCAGAACCGCGTCGCGGAGTTGCTGACGCAGGTCGGGCTGTCGCCGCTCGACGGGCAGAAGTTCCCGCATGAATTCTCGGGCGGACAGCGGCAGCGCATCTCCATCGCGCGGGCCTTGTCCTCGAACCCGGAATTCCTGGTCTGCGACGAACCGACCTCGGCGCTCGACGTGTCGGTCCAGGCGCAGATCCTGAACCTGATGAAGGAACTGCAGCAGCGGCTGGGACTGACCTATCTTTTCATCAGCCACAACCTCGCCGTGGTGCGGCAGGTCAGCGACCGGATCGGGGTCATGTATCTCGGGCGGTTGGTCGAACTCGCCCCGGCGGAGAGCCTGTTTGAGCGCCCACGCCATCCCTATACGCGCGCGCTGATGGAAGCGATCCCGGACCTCGACATGACCGGGCGGGAACGCATTCCGGTGGGTGGGGAAGTGCCGTCGCCGATCAATCCGCCGACCGGCTGCGCCTTTCACCCGCGCTGCCCGCTCGCCAATGAACGCTGCATGCGGGAACGGCCGGAGATGGAAGTGGCGGGGGATGCGCTCGTCGCGTGTCACGCGGTGGAGGAGGGGCGCGACCTCGCGGCGTAGGATGGTCGGCACCTGGCTCACTTTGTGCGCAAGGGCCTCTCTGATAGCCCTTCTACTTCCGCTGTCGCGGTTGGAGGGGCGCCGCCCCTCCAAGCCACCCCGCCAAAGGCCCGAGGCCTTTGGAAACCGTCACCTGGCGCCAGGCAGCGCGGTCGGGATGAACGCTAAGACCCGCTCTTGCGCCCGAAGCGCGCTTCGGGGGAGTTGGTGTGACCCTGCCACCCGACGCAAGTGCCGGCGGTCCAGGCCATGCAATGGCCTGGCGGGGTGAGGTCCGGAGTGGGGCGGCGCTCCTCTCCGGTCTTACCGTCGCGCGCATCGGCCAGCGCCCCGCCAATGCCACAGCGGCAGTGGCCGGCTCATCGGGAAGGCCCGCGGCCCTTCGGCGGGGCTCACCGATAGGGCACCACCGCGACGGCATTGTACGGCGACCCGTCCACCAGCCGTGTGGACCAGGCCAGGTACACGACGGCGTTCTGTTCCTCGTCGATGAAGCGGTGCACCCGCGTCTCCTTGAAGAAGAGCGAGGTGTTGCTTTCGTAGACCTGCTCCCCGCGTTCCCCGCGGCGGGCAGCGTCGGCCACCCGAACCTCCCCGGTCGCGACGCAGGTCAGGGAGAAGCGCCCGGGATCCTCGGCGAGGCCGAGCGTGCCGCTGACGCCCCCGGTGCGCGCCTGGCTGATGTAGCATGATACGCCAGCGACCTCGGGATCGTTGAAGCGCTCGACCACCACGCGGTGGCTGCGCGTCAGGCCGAGATTGGTCAGTGCGGTATTCACATAGCCGATCTGGCGGGTTTCCTCGGCCGCCGCGGGCAGGGCGGTGGCCAGGGCGAGCAGGGCGGCGAGGGCGGTTCTGGTCATGGCGGTCTCCGTCTTTCGCGGGGCATAACGCGCGACGGCCCGATCAGTCACCGATGGCGACGCCCTCGCGACGCGGATCGGCGCCGCCGACAAGCCCGTCGGGCGTCACGCGGATGATCTGCAGGCCGGAATTCATCTCGGTCACGCGCACCTCGTGCCCCATGACGCGCAGGGCGGGCGCGAGCGTGGCGGCGGGCGTCCCGGCTTCCAGTTCGATCGGCCCACCCAGCGTGCCGATATGCGGCAGCGCGGCGGCCTCCTGCGGCGTCATCCCCCAGTCGAGCAGCGCGACCAGGGATTGCGCCACATAGCCGATGATCCGCGCGCCGCCTGGCGAGCCGGTGACGGCGTACAGCTTGCCATCCGCATCCAGCACGATGGTGGGCGACATGGAGGAACGCGGACGCTTGCCGCCCTCCACCCGGTTCGCCACCGGGCGGCCATTCTGCTCCGGGACGAAGGAGAAATCGGTCAGCTCATTGTTGAGCATGAAGCCGGCCACCATCAGCCGGGCGCCGAACAGGGCCTCGATGGTGGTGGTCATGGATACGGCATTGCCGTCCCCATCCACGATGGAGACATGACTCGTGCCGGTTTCCATCTCCTGCATCTGGGGGGCGTAGCGCGTCTCGCGCCAGGGCGGGTTGCCGGGGCGAGGCGCAGCCACGGCGCGATCGCGGTCGAGGATTTGCGCCCGCGCCGTCAGATATCCTCCATCCACCAGGCCGCGCGTCGGCACCGAGGCGAAATCGGGATCGGCCACATAGGCATTGCGGTCGGCGAAGGCGAGCCGTCCGGCATCGCCCAGCCAATGCGCGGCCTCGGCGCCCTGTGGGGCGAGTGGCCGCATCTCCGTATGCCCCAGCAGGCCGAGGATCTGGGCCACCGCAATCCCGCCGGAGGAGGGCGGCGGAAAGCCGCAGACCCGGAAGCGCCGATAGGGCGTGCAAACCGCCTCCCGGCGCCGGGGCGCATAGGTCGACAGGTCGGTCGCGGCCATGGCGCCGGGCAGGCGGGGATGGGCCGTGACGGCCGCCACGATGGCTTCGGCGATCGGGCCCTCCGCCATGACCTGCGCGCCGTTCGCGGCGATGGCGCGCAGGGTCTCGGCCAGTGCGGGGTTGCGCAGGCGATGCCCCTCGGCGAGCGGCTCGCCGGCCGCATCGAAGAAATAGGCGGCGGCATTCGGGTCGCGCCGGAGCTGGGCCGCATCGGCGGCGATGTCGCGCGCGAGGCGCGCACTGATGGGGAAGCCTTCCTCGGCCAGGCGAATGGCGGGGGCGATCAGGCGCGGCCAGGGCAGGCGGCCGAGCTCGCGATGAGCGCCCGCGAGCATCGCGACCGTGCCCGGCACACCCACGGAGCGGCCGCTGGTCACGGCTTCCATGAAGGGCAGGGGGCGGCCGTCGCGCAGGAACATGTCGGGCGTGGCGGCGGCGGGCGCGGCTTCCCGCCCGTCCCAGGCGGTGAAGCGGGCGCTGCCGGCGGCGAAATGCAGCAGCAGCGCCCCGCCGCCGATGCCCGAGGATTGCGGTTCGACCAGCGTCAGGACCATCTGCACGGCGATCGCGGCATCGACCGCGTTACCGCCCTCCCGCAACATGGCAAGGCCCGCTTCCGCCGCCAGCGGATGGCCCGCGGCGACCATGTAGCGCCGGGCCGGTGTCTCGGCCTGCGCGAGGCCGGTGAAGAGGATCAGCAGCAGGATGGTGCGGCGTAGGATCATCGCGGCAGGATAGCGGCATGAGCTCATTCGACGAAGGAACGCGTCGCCTGCTGCGCGGACGCCGGGCCGAGGCATCCGGCCGCGACGCGGAGGCCGTCGCGGCCCGGGCCTTGGCCGCGGAGGGCTGGGCGGTCCTGGCGCAGCGGGCGCGAACGCCGGCCGGGGAGATCGACCTGGTCGTGGAGCGCGACGGGCTGCTCGCCTTCGTCGAGGTGAAGGCCCGGCCCTCCCTGGCGGAGGCGGCCTTCGCGCTCGGCCCCCGGCAGCGGGCGCGGCTGGTCGCCGCGGCCGAATGCTGGCTCGCCCGGCATCCGGGTCATGGCGCGGCGGGAATGCGCTTCGATGTCGTGATCGTGGCCGCGGACGGAACAGCGCGACGCATCGCCGATGCGTTCCGCGTGGGGGAGTGATGCGCTGCGCCGGACCGTGGCGTCTGGCCTGCCGCGCCATTCCCGGCCAAGATCGGGCACCGAAAGTGATACCGGGATGAAATCTCCATGACCGCCGAAGGTTCCGCGCAGTCCCGCGCCCCTGCCACCAGCCAGGCCCTGTCCCAGAAACGATCGGCGCCGCCCGTGCCGCCGCATCTGGCGAAGTTCCTCTCGCTGCATGATTTCGAGGAGGCGGCGCGGCGGTTCCTGCCGAAGATGCTGCATGGCTACCTCGCCGGCGGCGTGGAGACCGACTGGTCGCTGGCCGATAATCGCCGCGCCTTCGCGGAATGGGGCTTCGTGCCGCGTGTGCTGGTGGATGCCCGCGCGCGGCACACGAAGGTGAGCCTGTTCGGCAAGGAGTACGCGACCCCCTTCGGCATCCCGCCGATGGGCTCCTCGGCGCTGATGGCCTATCGCGGCGACCTGGTGCTGACGCAGGCGGCGCGGGCGAAGAACATCCCGATGATCATGTCGGCCTCCTCGCTGATCAGGCTGGAGGAGGTGGCGAAGGCCAATCCGGATGCCTGGTACCAGGCCTACCTGCCGGGCGACCCCTCACGCATCGAGCCCCTGGTCGATCGCGTCATCGCCGCGGGGTTCAAGACCTTCGTGCTGACGGTGGACGTGCAGGTCTCCTCGAACCGCGAGAACAACATCCGCAACGGCTACACCATCCCGCTGAAGCCGACCTTCCGCCTGTTCTGGCAGGGCGCGACGCATCCGGGCTGGGCCTTCGGCACCTGGTTCAAGACGCTGAAGAACCACGGCATGCCGTATTTCGAGAACATGGATGCCGGGCGCGGCCCGCCCATCCTTTCCCGCGAGCTGGAACGCGCCTTCGGCGCCCGCGACGGGCTGTCCTGGCCGCATCTGGAACTGATCCGCAAGCGCTTCCCCGGCAAGCTGCTGATCAAGGGCGTGCTGCACCCGGACGACGTGGTGCGGGCGAAGGAGATCGGGGTGGACGGCTTCATGGTGTCGAACCATGGCGGCCGGCAGCTCGATGGTGCCGTATCGGGCCTGCGCATGCTGCCCGAGATCGTGAAGGTCGCGGGCGGCCTGCCCGTTATCTATGACGGCGGGGTGCGGCGCGGGACGGACGTGATGAAGGCCTATGCGCTGGGCGCCGCCTTCGTCTTCGTGGGCCGGCCGATGCTTTCCGCCGCCGTGGTGCGTGGGCAGGCGGGCGTGGAACGCGCGATCGACCTGCTGCAGGAGGAGGTGCATCGCGACCTCGCCCTGATCGGGGCCAATTCGATGGATGAACTCGGCCCCGAATTCCTGATGAAGGCGTGACGCCTATCGGCTGAAGCGGTCGGCCGGCCGCTTCAGCCCCAGGTTTTCCCGCAGGGTGCGTCCTTCGTATTCCGTGCGGAACAGGCCGCGCCGCTGCAATTCGGGGATCACGAGCCGCGTGAAGCGGTCGAGGCCCGTGGGCACGACGGGGGCGGCGATCATGAAGCCGTCGCAGCCCTTGCCGCGATACCAGGCCTCCATGACGTCCGCGACCTGGATGGCATCGCCCTTGAACATGTTGCCCGCCATCTGCGGGAGGATCCGGCGCGAGGTCTGGCGTACCGTCAGCCCCTGTTCCAGCGCGACCTTCAGGATCGCCTGGCCGATCCCGGTCGGTCCTGTGTAGCGACCATCGAAATCGGGCATGGGCCCGTCGAGCGGGTATTGCTTCATGTCCTGCCCCATCATCTTCGACAGGTAGTCGACGCCCACCGCGACCGGCACCAGATCGTCCAGCGCGCCGGCGACGTCCTCGGCCTCCTGCGCCGTCTCCCCCACGAAGATCGTCACGCCGCTGAGGATCTTCAGGTCGTCCGGCTCCCGACCATACTTGGCCAGTCGTCCCTTGATGTCGGCATAGAGTGCCTGGGCCGCAGGCAACGACCCTTCGATGGCGAAGACGCAGTCGGAATGGCGCGCGGCGAGTTCCTTGCCCGTCTCGGACTGCCCCGCCGAGAAGCCCACCGGATGGCCCTGCGGCGGGCGTGGCGCGTTGAGAGGGCCGGCGACCCTGAAATGCTCGCCCACATGGTTCAGCGCATGCACCTTGTCGGGGTGCAGGAAGCGTCCGGATGCCTTGTCCTGCGGGAAGGCGTCGTCGGCCCAGGAATCCCACAGCCCCTTCACGACATCGGCGAATTCGTTGGCGCGTTCATAGCGGGTGGGGCGCGCGACATGCTCCTCGCGCGAGAAGTTCAGCGCATCGCCGGGGTTGGAGGTGGTGACGAGGTTCCACCCGGCCCGCCCGCCGCTGATGTGGTCGAGCGAGGCGAAGCGCCGGGCGACATGGAAGGGCTCGTCATAGGTGGTGGTGGTGGTCGCGACGAGGCCGATGTGCTGCGTGACCATGGCGAGCGCCGAGAGCAGCGTCACGGGTTCGAAGACGCCTGGTCGATCGGAGGGCGAGGTCGCGGCGAAGAGATCCGGCTTGTCGAGGTTCCGCACCCCGTTCCCGTCCGCGAGGAAAAGCAGATCCATCTTCCCGGCCTCGGCGATCTGCGCGAGCCGAACGGCATTGGCGATATTGGCCGCCGGCTTGTCCCAGGCATCCGGGTGGCGCCATTCGCCCACATGGCTGCCCTGGGCATTGGCATTGGCGGCGAGGATCATCGGCATGGGCGGGGGCTCCGGGGCGTCGGCGGGAAGGCTGCTTGCATCCGGGTGGGCTGTCCAGATATTTTGAATTCAATTTTGCCATGACCCACGCGCCCTACCTCGAACTGCCCGAACCCGCGCCCGGCGCCCAGGCCGCGCATGCCTCGCTGCCGGCCTTCGTCGCGGCGCATCTGCGTGAGGCGATCCTCGCCGGTGCCATCCCGCCCGAGGCGCTGCTGCGGCAGGAGGATGTCGCGACCCGCCTCGGCGTGTCCCGTCCCCCGGTGCGCGAGGCGCTGAGGCAGCTCGAGGCCGAGGGCCTGGCGCAATCCCGCCCGCGCCGCGGCTATGTCGTCGCGGCACTGGACCCGGCCGACATCGCCGAGATCTTCGAGATCCGCGCCCTGTTCGAGGAACGCATCGGCCAGGCCGCGGCGCGGCGCCGGACCGAGGCCGACCTGGCGGCGCTGGATGCCGAGATCGCCGCGATGGAATCCCTGCCGGCCGCGACGCCCGAGGGCGGGCGCGGCTTCGGCGCGCATAACAGCCGCTTCCATGACCGCATCCATGCCGTGAGCGGCCGGCGCGTGATGGGCGAGCTGCTCGGCGTGCTGGGCAACCGCGTGGAACGCTACATCCGGCTCGGCGGCCAGATCGCCAACAGCCGGGAGCAGGTGAACCGCGAGCATCGCGACATTCTCGCGGCGCTGCGGGACGGGGATGGCGACCGGCTCGGCCTGCTGTTGCGCCTGCATGTCCATGACGCCGGGGCACGGCTGCTGCGGTCGCTGCGGGCGCGCTGATGGTTGTAAATTGAATTCAAATCCGCTGCTATGCGGGTGAGGACGCTGCACGACACTTCCGACCCGCCGGCAATGACCGGCCCCTCGCCGGAGCCGCCCGCATGCCCGTCGCCACCCGCCGCCTCGCCCTTGGTCTTCCCGCCGCCGTCGCGTTGGCGGGGCCGGCGCTCGCCCAAGGCTTCCCGACGCGCCCGATCCGCGTGATCGTCCCCTTCGCGCCGGGCGGGACGACCGATCTGATGACCCGGCTCGTGGCCGACAACCTCGGCGCCCCGCTCGGCCAGCAGGTGGTGGTGGAAAACCGCGCGGGGGCCTTCGGGGTGATCGGTGCCGACGCGGTCGCGAAGGCCGCGCCGGATGGCTACACGCTGCTCGCCGGCTCGCCCGGGCCGATGGCGGTCAACGGCCATGTCTACCGCAACCTGCCCTATGACCCCGCGCGCGATCTCTGTGGCGTCTGCATGGTCGCGAACATCCCCTATGTGATGGCGGTGCCCGCCTCGCTCGGCATCACCACGGTGCAGCAGTTCATCGCCCGCGCCCGCGCCCAGCCGGGCAGCCTGAACTTCGCGACCTCCGGCATGGCGTCCCGCCTGACGGTCGAGATGTTCCGCGCCATGGCCGGCGGGCTCGAACTGGAAATGGTGCAGTATCGCGGCGGCGCGCCCGCGCGCACCGATCTGCTCGCGGGGCGTATCCAGCTCGTCATCGAACAGGTGCCCTCCTTCCTCGAGGATTTCCGCGGCGGACGGCTGATCCCGCTCGCGGTCGGCACGAAGCGGCGTTTCGCCCTGCTGCCCGATGTGCCGACCATGGAGGAGGCGGGGCTGCCGGGCTACGAGGCCAATGCCTGGATGGGCTATGGCGCGCCGGCCGGCACGCCGATCGAGATCCGCCGCCGCCTCGCCACCGAGATCGACCGCATCGTGAAGACGCCGGACGTCCAGGCGCGGCTCGCCTCCTGGGGATCGGAACCGCTCGGCGGCACGCCGGAGGAGATGGACCGCATGCTCGCGGAAGACCGCGAGCGCTGGGGCCGCGTGGTACAGATGGCGGGGATCGAGAAGGAGTAGCGCTCTACTCCGCCGCCTTCGCCACCCGCGCATTGTGCTGGCCGAGCCGTGGGGCGGCGCTTTTCACGCGCGGCCGCTCGCCGTCGAAGGAGAGCGGCAGCGCGACCAGGGAGAAATCCTCGCCCGGCACGGCCTGCACCATGTCCAGCGCCTGCACCTGGGGTTCTTCCAGGACCTCGGGGATGGCGTTGACCGGCGCGCAGGGAATGCCGCTGCGCTGCAGCCGCGCCAGCCATTCGGCGCGGGTCACGCCCCGCATGATCGCCGCGATCAGCGGCAGCAGGATCTTCTGGTGGACCAGGCGCTGGCGGTTGGTCGCGAAGCGCTCATCCTTCACCCATTCCGGATGGCCGAGCTCGGCCGCGAAGCGCGCAAACAGCCGGTCATTGCCGCAGCAGACCAGGATCGGCCCATCCGCCGCGTCGAAGGCCTGGTAGGGGACGAAGTTCGGATGGCCGGAGGCGTGCCGCTCGCTCATCTTCCCCGTGTTGACGTGGCTGCTGATCTTCTGGCCGGCCCAGAGCAGCGCGGTTTCCAGCAGGGAGGTGTTCACCACCCCACCGCGCCCCGTGCGATGCCGCCGTTCGAGCATCGCGAGCGCGCCGAGCACCGTCCACATGCCGGTGCCCTGGTCCACCACCGAGGCCCCCATGCGCACCGGCGGTCCGCCCGGTTCGCCGGTGATGGAAGACAGCCCGCCGAAGGCCTGCAGCAGCGGCTCATAACCGGGGCGCAGCTTCTCCGGTCCGACATGGCCGAAGGCGCCCATGGCGCAATAGATCAGGCGCGGATGCCGCGCGGTGACGTCCTCCGGGCCGATGCCGAGGGTCTCCGCCACGCCGGGGCGGAGGTTGTGCAGCATGATGTCCGCGGTCTCGAGCAGCGCATGCAGCGCCGCCACGCCCTCGGGCGACTTCAGGTCCAGCGTGACCGACTGCTTGCCGCGGTTGAACTCGTGGAAGTTCAGCGCGTCGCCATGGCGGAAGGCGGGGCCCATCTGGCGGGCATCGTCGCCGCCATCGGGCTTCTCGACCTTGATCACCTCGGCGCCGAGATCGGCGAAGATCGCCCCCGCGAAGGGCCCGGACAGCACCTGGCCGAGCTCGACCACGCGCAGCCCCGCGAGCACACCCTCGGTCATTGCAGTTCGATCCCGGCGGCGGTGACGAGGCGCTTCCACTTGTCGATCTCGGCGATCTGGAAATTGGCGAGGTCCTCGGGGCTGCCGGGGCGCAGCACCATCCCGTTGGCGGTGAGCCGCTCGGCGATGGCCGGTCGCGCCATGGTCTCGTTGATCAGCCGGTTCATGCGCAGCACGATCGGCGCCGGCGTGCCGGCGGGCGCATAGACGGCGTTCCAGGACAGCATCTCGTATCCGGGGAAGCCCTGTTCCTCGACGGTCGGGACGTCCGGCAGCATGGAGACGCGCTCGCGCGAGGTCACGCCGATGGCGCGCACGCGGCCTTCGCGCGCATGGGGGGCGGAGGTCGTCGCATCGACGAACATCACCTGCGCCACGCCGCCGATCACATCGGTGATGCCAAGCGGGTTCGACCGGTAGGTGACGTTCACCATGTCCACATTCGCCATGGACTTGAACATCTCCCCAGCAACGCGCGAGGAGGCCGAACCGGAGGCGAAGTTCAGCCGGCCCGGATTGGCCCGCGCATAGGCCGCGAGTTCCTGCATCGAGCGGACCGGCAGGTCGTTGTTGACCACCACCAGCAGCACGCCGACGCCGATCAGGGCGACGGGCGCGAAATCGTTCACGGGGTCATAGGGCAGGCGGCGGAACAGCGCCGGGTTCGACCCATGCGTGGTGTTGGCGGTGAACAGGAACGTGTAGCCATCCGGCCGCGCCCGCGCCACGGCCTCGGTCGCGATGAAGCCGTTCGCGCCGCCGCGATTATCCACGACGATCGGCTGGCCGAGTTCCGCCGCGATGGGTTCGGTGAGCAGCCGGGTGGTGACATCCGTCCCGCTGCCCGCGGGAAAGGCGACGATGGCGCGCACCGGCTTGTCGGGCCAGGCGCCTTGCGCGGTGGCGGGGCGGGGCAGGGCAGGGGCGGCGGCCAGGGCGGCCAACGCCACGCGCCGACCGATGGGTCGGGACATGGATGCTTCCTCCAATCGGGCGCCCTCTGGCGGGGGCCGTGCTGTGGCCGCATACTCGGCCGACAAGCAACAACGTCCATGCCGCGGGCGCGCCCGTCAATCGGCGCCGCGGGCATGGCAGGGGAAACGCCATGTCCGACCTGCCTCGGCACGTCCATTTCCATGAGGAAGGCCCGCGCGAGGGCTTTCAGATCGAGCGCGGGACCTTCTCGCTCGAAGCCCGGGCATCGCTGGTCGATGCCTTGTCGGAGACGGGGCTCGAGGAGATCCAGGTCGCCTCCTTCGTCTCGCCCAAGGCGGTGCCGCAGATGGCGGATGCGGAGGCATTGTTCGCGACGATCCGGCGCAAGCCTGGTGTCCGCTACGACGCGGTCTGGCTGAACGAGCGTGGCTACGAGCGCGCGCGCGCCACGCCCGGCGTGTCGATCGGCGGGCGGATCGCGCTCTATGCCTCGGATGCCTTCGCGATCCGCAACAACAACTGCACGGCGGCGGGGATGCGCGACCGCGTGAATGCCTGGCTGGACCGCTACGAAGCCGATGGCGTGCCGATGGAACGCGCGCTCGTCATGGCGGCCTTCGGCTGCAACTTCGAAGGCGAGATCCCGCCCGAACGCGCCGTGGGCGAACTGGTCTGGGCCTACAACACCTGCAAGGCGCGGGGGATGGCGCTGCCGCGGCTGTATCTGGCGGACACTATGGGCTGGGCCAATCCGCAGGCGATCCGCCGCGCCATCGGCCTGCTGCGCAACGCGCTGCCCGAGGCCGAGGTGGGGCTGCACCTGCACGACACGCGCGGCCTCGGCGCGGCGAATGTGCTGGCGGCGCTCGAGATGGGCGTCAGCCATTTCGACAGCTCGGTGGCCGGGCTCGGCGGCTGCCCCTTCGCCGGGCATGGCGACAGCAAGGGCGCGGGCAACATCTGCACCGAGGACATGGTCTTCCTCTGCCACGAGATGGGCATCGCGACCGGCGTGGACCTCGAGGCCCTGGTGGAGGCCGCGCGCCTCGCCGAGCGCGTCATCGGCCGGCCCCTCGCGGGGCGGCTGATGCATGCGGGCTCGCTCGCCGCCTATCGCGGGCGGCGCGCGGCGTGAGGCGCTACCGCAGCGTGGCCAGATAGGCCATCAGGTCGTTGATCTGCGTCTCGTTGCGGATGCCCGCGAAGGTCATGCTGCCGCGCGGCACCACGCTCTTCGGGTTCTGGATGTAGGCGCGCAGCCGGTCGGGCGTCCATTCCAGCCCGCCCTCGGCGAGTTCGCGCAGATTCGCCGAGTAGCGGAAGCCATCGATGGTGCCGGCCTTGCGGCCCAGGACCCCGAACAGGTTGGGCCCGACGCCGTTGCGCCCGCCCTGGTCCGCGGTATGGCAGGCCCGGCACTGGTTGAAGACGCGCTGGCCGGCCGCCGCGTCACCCTCCTGCCCCCAGGCCATGCCGGGCAGCCCGGCCAGAACCAGACCCAGACCCACCATCCAAACTCGCATGTCAGCGTCCTTACCCCTGCGGACCGATCGCCCCGCGCGCGACGTAACCTAGGTTCCTCGCGCGGTCGGCTCTTTGCGATATGGCAAGATGCTGTGGGCTGTCATCCCACCAGGTGCTTGAGCCGTCGGCGCTGGCGGCTTAAGGGCAGGGATGCGGCTTGATGCGCGTCAAGGCGCGGGACGCGGTGCCGGTGCATCTGGCCGGTCACGGCGCCCTGCGGCCGCCGGCGGCCGCGGAGGAATGCGATGGACTACGAGGCCTTTTTCCGTTCGGAGCTCGACACGCTGCGGCGCGAGGGCCGTTATCGCGTCTTCGCCGACATCGAGCGCCAGGCCGGCCGCTATCCGCACGCCATCCGCCATGACGCCGGCACAGCGCGCGAGGTCGCGGTGTGGTGCTCCAACGACTATCTCGGCATGGGGCAGCACCCGAAGGTGCTGGCCGCGATTCATGCCGCCCTGGACCGGCACGGCGCCGGGGCGGGTGGGACACGCAACATCTCCGGCACCAATCACGAGCACGTCCTGCTGGAACGCGCCCTCGCCGAGCTGCACGGCACCGAGGCGGCGCTGCTGTTCAATTCGGGCTACATGTCGAATTGGGCGTCGCTCTCCACGCTCGCCGCGCGCATCCCGGGCTGCGTGATCGTCTCGGACGAGATGAACCATGCCTCGATGATCGAGGGCATGCGCCATTCCCGTGCTGACCGCCGGCTGTTCCGCCACAACGATGTCGCGGATCTGCGCCGCGTCCTGGCGGAGCTGCCGCGCACGACGCCGAAGCTCGTGGCCTTCGAAAGCGTCTATTCGATGGATGGCGACATCGCCCCCATCGCGGATATCTGCGACGTGGCCGACGAATTCGGCGCCATGACCTATTGCGACGAGGTGCATGGCGTCGGGCTGTATGGCGCCACCGGCGGCGGCGTGACGCAGCGCGATGGCGTGGCGCATCGCCTGACGGTGATCGAGGGCACGCTCGCCAAGGCCTTCGGGGTGATCGGGGGCTACATCGCCGGATCCACTGCCATGGTGGATTTCGTGCGTTCCTACGCCTCGGGCTTCATCTTCTCGACGGCGCTGCCGCCGGCGGTCGCGGCCGGGGCGCGGGCCGCCATCGAGCATCTGCGGGAGAGCAGCGCCGAGCGGGACCGGCTGCATGAACGCGCGGCCACCCTGCGCGGGCGGCTCGATGCGATCGGCGTGCCGCACCTGCCGAACCCGAGCCATATCGTCCCGGTGATGGTCCATGACCCGGTGCTGTGCAAGTCGATCAGCGACATCCTGCTCGACGAGCACGGCATCTACGTCCAGCCGATCAACTACCCGACCGTGCCGCGCGGTACGGAACGGCTGCGCATCACGCCATCCCCCGTGCACAGCGACGCCGACATGGACCGGCTGGTCGCTGCGCTCGAGGAAGTCTGGGCGCGCTTCAGCCTGAAGCGCGCCGCCTGAAACGCATCCCGATCGCCGGCATCCGGGGTGGCCGGGTGCCGGCCGATCTCAGGGTGCCTCGACCAGCTTGCGGTACAGGTGCCAGGTGGCATGGCCGAGGATCGGCATGACCACCGCCAGCCCGACGAAGAGCGGCAGGCAGCCGACGACGAAGCCGGCCAGCACGATCAGGCCCCACACCGCCACGGTGACCGGGTTCGCCGCGACCGCCCGGACCGAGGTCCGCACTGCCTCGCCGACGCCGACCCCGCGATCGAGCATCATCGGGAAGGCGACGACCGAGATGGTCAGCACCACCGCACCGAAGACCAGCCCCGCCGCATTGCCCAGCAGGATCATCCAGCGCCCCTGGGGGGTGTCGATCACGTCGCGCATCAGCGTCCCGAGGCTTGCATGCCGCATGCCGGGGAAGGCGGCGTCGTAGATCGCCTGGGCGACCAATAGCCAGGCCAGGAAGATCGCGAGCAGCACCACGCCGAGCACCAGCACCGAAAAGATGGCGCGCGAGCGCAGCACGCCGAGCCCGTCGAGCCAGCTCGTCTCCGCACCCTGCTCGCGCCGGCGGCTGATCTCATAGAGGCCGATCGCGCCCACCGGGCCGAGCAGGGCGAAGCCCATCACCAGCGGATAGATGAGCTGGAACATGTTGCCGCCCCAGGCGACGCGCGCCGCGACCAGGCCAACCACGGGATAGATCAGGGCGAGGAAGACGAGTTGCGTCGGGGTGGCGAGGAAATCGTCGGTGCCGCGCCGTAGCGCGTCGCGCAGATCGGCGATGCCGATATGACGGATGGCCGGCGCCGCGTGATCGGTCGGAACCGGGTGAGCAATGGAATAGGCCATGCCTGGACCTCCCTGCCGAATGGCCCGGAGGACCTTCGCTGGCAGGCACCTGGCGCGCCTCCGTCCGATCAGACATAGGCATGGCGATCGCGGCGGCGCGATCAACACTGCGCGACTGGCCGGCGGATGGGCGGCGGAGGCCTGCCGGCGGCCGCGGCCGGCCATGGTCGGGCCGCCGGGCCACATTGCCGTGCGGTAATGCAAGGGAATCCGTGCTATCGGGCCGCCATTCCTGACAGGAGACGACCTGCCCATGCAGCGTGACATCGCCGCAACGCCCTCGGTCCGGCTCGGGCTCATCGCCCAGCTCATCTTCGGGTCGCGCTGGCTGCAATTCCCGCTCTATGTCGGGCTGATCGTGGCCCAGGCGGTCTATGTCTTCCTGTTCCTCAAGGAGCTCTGGCATCTCGTCACCCATGCGGGCGACTTCTCCGAGCAGCAGATCATGCTCGTGGTGCTCGGGCTGATCGACGTGGTGATGATCTCGAACCTGCTGGTGATGGTCATCGTCGGCGGCTACGAGACCTTCGTCTCCCGGCTGCGCCTGCAGGGCCATCCCGACCAGCCGGAATGGCTGAGCCACGTGAATGCCGGCGTGCTGAAGGTGAAGCTGGCGATGGCGATCATCGGCATCTCCTCGATCCACCTGCTGCGCACCTTCATCGAGGCGAGCCGGATCGGCCAGCCGAACGCCACCGTGACCTCGGAATCGGTCATGTGGCAGACCATCATCCACATGGCCTTCATCGTCTCGGCGATCGGCATCGCCTATGTGGACCGGATGACCCAGGCCAAGCACTGATCGCGACGCGACCTGCCGGTCCGCGCATGCCGGATGGCGCGGAGCGGCGGCGCCCGGCCCGGCGAGATGCGCGGGGACGACCGGATGCGGCGCCTTACGCCGCGAGCGGCGGCCGCCCGCGGATGAAATCCGACCCGCGCTCGGCGATCATCATCGTCGTGGCATAGGTGTTGGACGACGTCATCGACGGCATGATCGAGGCGTCGATGACCCGCAGCGCCTCCAGCCCATGGACCTGGAGCCGGTCGTTCACCACGGCGGTCGGGTCGGTCTCGGGACCCATCCGGCAGGTGCCGATCAGATGATAGGTGGTCGATCCGTTGCGGTAGGCGAAGTCGAGCAGTTCGTCGTCGCTCTGCATGTTCACGCCGGGCAGCACCTCGGCATCCAGCAGGCGCCGCATCGGGCCGGTATCCAGCAGCCGGCGGATCAGGCGGATGCCGCCCAGATGCACGCGGCGGTCATTCTCGTCCTTCAGGTAGTTGGGCTGGATCTCCGGGTCGTCGAAGACATCCGCGGTCTTCGCGCGCACCCAGCCGGTGCTGTCGGGACGGTGCTGCCAGGCGCCCGCCGTGCAGCCGGGATAGTCGTCCAGCACGTAGACCTTGCCCTCGGCGTAGCTGCCGGGGGTGAAGACGCCCTGGAGGTCAGGCTCGTCCAACCCCTCGAAGGATTTCCAGAAGATGTGGACGTGGGAGGGGGCGGTGGCGAGGATCGAGGGCTTGCCCGCCGCCCAGCGCGCGACCTGCTTCACGAGGTTGAAGCCCTTCGCGAGCTGGTTCAGCGTCTCCACGCCATCCTTCGCGCGCATGACGATGCGCGACGCGTAGTGGTCGCGGAAATTCTCGCCGACCGGCAGTTCGTGGAAGACCGGCACGCCGATGCGGGCGAGGGTCGAAGCCGGCCCGATGCCCGAGACCTGCAGCAGCCGCGCCGTATTCGCCGTGCCGGCCGACACGATCACCTCGCGCCGCGCGCGGACTTCGACGGGCGTGCCGCCGCGCTGGGCCAGGTAGCGGACGCCGACGGCCCGCTTGCCCTCGAAGACGATGCCGCAGGCCCGCGCATTGGTGCGGACTTCCAGCTCCTTGCGCGCCATGGCGGGTTTGAGGAAGGCGCGCGCGGCCGATACTCGCCAGCCCTTCTGGATGCCGCGCTGGAAGTACCCCACGCCCGCCTGGTCGCCGGAGTTGTAGTCGGGGTTGCGCGGCAGCCCGGCCTCGACGCAACCCTCGATGAAGGCCTCCGACAGCGGGTGGATCCAGTCCATGTCGGTGACGGGCAGCGACCCGCCCTTGCCGCGCCGGTCGTCCCGGCCGAAGCCGATCCGCCGTTCGGTGCGCATGTAGTAGGGCAGGCAGTCGTCATAGCCCCAGCCGCGATTGCCGCGCTGCGCCCAGGAATTGAGATCCCCCGGCTGGCCGCGATTGTAGATCATGCCGTTGACGGAAGAAGACCCACCCAGCGTGCGGCCCTGCGTGGTGGCGATGGCGCGTCCACCGGTGCGTTCGGTCGGCGCGGTCTTGAACTGCCAGGTGACGGAGGGATCGACCAGCGTCTTGATGAAGCCCGCGGGGATGTGGATCCAGGGATTGCTGTCCGGCGGCCCGGCCTCCAGCACGCAGACGGTGACACCCGGATCCTCGGTGAGGCGCGCGGCGATGATCGAGCCGGCCGCGCCGGCGCCGACGATGACGTAGTCGAAGGTGTCGGGCATGGCGGGGCGACGTCTCCTGTGATTTTCTCCCGCGCCAACCTAGGCGTAGCCGCGCCGCGCCGCCAGACTGTCGCCCGGCCCGTATCGGAGGAAATGCATGTCCAAGACCGCCCTTGTCGTCAGCGCCCATTCGGCCGATTTCGTCTGGCGCTGCGGCGGCGCCATCGCACTGCATGCGGAGCAGGGCTTCAAGGTCACGGTGATCTGCCTGTCCTATGGCGAGCGCGGCGAATCGGCGAAGCTGTGGCGCGTGCCGGGGATGACGCTGGATCGCGTGAAGGTCGCGCGCGAGGCCGAGGCGAAGAAGGCGGCCGAGGTCCTCGGCGTGCATGACATCCAGTTCTGGGACCTGGGCGATTATCCGATCGATCTGACCAAGGAAGCCTTCTTCCGCCTGGTCGATGTCTATCGCGACATCCACCCTGCCTTCATGCTGACCCACAGCAAGGAGGACCTGTACAACCACGACCATCCGGCGGTGACCGACTTCGCGCAGCATGCGCGCATCACGGCGCAGGCGCATGGCCATAATCCCGGGCAGAAGGTGCTCGGCGCGCCGCCGGTCTTCCTGTTCGAACCGCACCAGCCGGAACAGTGCAACTGGAAGCCCGACATGCTGCTCGATATCGGCAGCGTCTGGTCGAAGAAGCGCGCGGCGATCGAATGCATGGAGGGGCAGGAGCACCTCTGGGAATACTATACCCGCGTGGCGCAGCAGCGGGGCGCGCAGGCGGCGCGCAACTCGGACAAGAAGATCACCTGGGGCGAGGGCTTCCAGTCGGTCTTCCCGCATGTCGTGGAGAGCCTCGCATGAACTTCGCCGCCCCTTCGCGCCGCGCCGGCTGGATCGAACGGCCCGATGCGCGCATCCGCTATGAGGTGGCGGGTTCCGGCCCCGCCATCGTCTTCGCCCATGGCCTGGGCGGATGCCTGTTTTCCTGGTGGCAGCAGGTCGCGCATTTCGCGACGCGCTACACCTGCGTCGCCTTCTCCCATCGCGGCTTCTTCCCCTCCACCGCGCCGGCGGGCGGACCCGATCCGGCCGAGTATGCCGGCGATGTGGCCGCGCTGGTCGATGAGCTGAAGCTCGGCGACATCCGCATGGTCTGCCAGTCCATGGGCGGCTGGTCGGGCGTGGAATACGCGCTGCTGCGCCCGGGCCGCGTCAAGGCGCTGGTGCTGGCGGCGACCACGGGTTCGCTCGACCCGCGCCAGATGGCGGAGCCCCAGCGGTCGCAACTCGCTTCCTGGAGCAAGGAGAGCGCGGAGGCGCGATCGGACCTGCTGACGCGCAACATCCTGCCCGCCACCGGCGCGCGGATGGCCGAGGAACAGCCGGCGCTGTTCCACATCTACACCCAGATCAACGGCCTGACGCAGGGCTTCGACCGGGAAGCGGTGCGCGCGCGCCTGCACGCCGCGCGGAACCGTCCGCCCGCCTCCTTCCTCGCGGCGCAGACGCCGGTGATGTTCGTGCCCTCCGAGGAGGATGTCGTCATCCCACCCTTCGCCGCGGCGGGCATGGCGCCCATGATCCCCGGTGCGCGCGTCTCCCCATTGCCCAAGGCCGGGCATTCCGGCCATTTCGAACGCGCGGCGCCGTTCAACGCGATGGTCGATGCCTTCTTCGCCGAGGTCGGCGCGTGACGCAGCGCGACCTGACCGCGGCGCTGGGCGACTACCCGCACACCGCCACCCTGCCGGGCTCCGAGCTCTTCCGCCTGGAACGCATCCCGGTGACGCCGATCAGCAAGGCCTTCGCACCGATGGTGCGGGAACTGCGCTACGACGTATCGGAGATGGCCATCGCCACCTTCCTGATGGCGAAGGAAGCGGGCGTGCCCATCACCCTGCTGCCGGTCGTCATGGCCTCGCGCTTCCAGGAAGGCGCGCTGCTCTGCCGGCCCGATCGCGGCATTCGCGGCCCGATCGACCTGCCGGGCATGCGCGTCGGCGTCCGTGCCTACAGCCAGACGACCGGCATGTGGCTGCGCGGCGTGCTGCAGGAGGAGTTCGGCATTGCGCCCGATGCGATCGCCTGGACGACCTTCGAGGACGCGCATGTGCCCTCCTTCCACGACCCGGCCTTCTGCACGCGGGCGCGCGCGGGCTCGGACATGGCGGCCATGCTGCGCGACGGTGCGCTGGACGCCGCGATCTTCGGCAATGACCTGCCCGCCGGCTTAAGCCCGGTCTTCCCCGATGTCGCCGAGGCCGGGCGGGATTTCCTTGCTCGCCATGGCTTCGTGCCGGTGAATCACCTGGTGGTGGTGCGCGCGGAACTGGCGCGTGATGCCGCGCTGGTCGCCGAGCTGCTGCGTGTCTTCGGGACGGTGACGACGACGCGCGAGGCGCTCGATCCCGCCCTGGCGCTCGCCGGCCGCTGGTGCGCCGACCAGGGGCTGATCGCGCGGCCGCTGACGGCCGAGGAGATCTGGTCCTAGCATCCTGCCCGGCCACCCAGCGACCTGGGTGGCCGGCGGGCCCGCGCTGCCCGATCGAAAAGCGCCCTAATCCCGCAGCAGGAAGTCGAGCAGCACGGGGTTGAACTGGTCCGGCTGCTCGACCGTGAAGGCGTGCCCGCCTTCGTAGGTGAGCCAGAACTCGGCATTCGGCAGCCCCTCGGCGAGCGCCTTCGAGGCCGTCCATGGCACCAGCAGATCGTCGCGCGCCGCCGCGACCAGCACGGGGGCGGTGATGCGCCGGAGATCCTCCCGCACATCGAAGGCCCGCAGCGCGGCGATGCGTTTCAGGAGGTTCGCCTTGCCCTGGAACTGCGCGGTGCCATGCGCGATCTCGGCGAGAATCCGCCCGTGATGGGTCGAGAGATAGGGCGCGGTATGGAGGAACAGCGGTTGCGCGGCGACATAGGCTTCCGCCCCCTGCGCTTCGAGGATGCCGATGCGGATGTCGAAGCAGCGTTCGGTATGCCGGTCCGCCTTGGCCCAGGCATTGACCGCCACGAGACGCCCGAGCCGCCGCGGATGCCGCAGCGCCAGCTCCAGCCCCACCAGCCCGCCGAGCGCATGGCCCAGCAGATGGGCCTGCGCGATGCCCGCTGCATCCAGCACGGCAACGACGTCATCGGCCATCCGCGCGATGGCGTAGTCGCCGGGCAGCGGTTCCGCATTCGCCCCGGTGCCACGATGGTCGAAGGCGACGACGCGGAAATGCTGTTCCAGCAGCGCGCGCTGCGGTCCCCAGAAGGCGGCCGCGCCGCCGAGGCCCGCGGAGAGGACGATGGCCTGCTCGCCCTGGCCGGTGACGGTGAACTTCACGCGCCGATATGCGCCACGGTCGCGATCTCGACCAGCGCCTCGGGCTTCACCAGCCCGCACTGGATGCAGTATCGCGCGGGTTTGTCGCCCGGGAAGTACTCCGCATAGACGGCATTGAGCGCGGCATAGTTCGCCCAGTCGGTCAGGAAGATGTGGTTCATCGTGACATCCGCCATCATCCCGCCGGCAGCCTCGACGACACGCTTGATCGTCTCCAGCACGTGGCGTGTCTGCGCGGCGGCGTCGCCGGGATGCACGACGTTGTTCTCGGCATCGAGCGGCAGCGTGCCCGCGACATAGAGCACGCCATCGGCGAACGCACCCGGCGAGTAGGGCGCGAGCGGCTTGCCGGAGCCGGCGGGAATGATCGGGGCGAACGGCATGGGATCGTCCTTGGCTGCACCGGCGTCACGCAAGCAAGCAGCGGGCCATGGCCGCCTCGTCCCGACAGTAGGGGCCCCCGACCCGTGCCGTGAGGACGGCCTGCCGGCAATCCCGAGGGCACGGAAAACGCGGATGACGGCGCTCGACGCGTCCGGCCGTCGATATCAGATCGCGAGTACGATCTTCCCGAAATGGCGGTTGGCCTTCATGTGGCCCAGCGCCTCGACCACCAGGTCGAGCGGGAAGACGCGATCGATGGGGATGCTGAACTTCCCATGCTGCACCGCCTGCCACAGGTCGTGCCGCATCGCGGCGTATTCGGCGCGGATCTCCTCGCGCGAGCGCGTCCGGTGCGTGACGCCGACATAGGCGATGCGCCGCGTCGCATGCAGGTCGAAATCGAACTCGCCCTTGCCGCCGCCAAGCCGCCCGACATTGACGATGCGCCCCATGATCGCCGTGCAGCGCATCGCCGCGTTGATCGTCGCCGCGCTGATCTGGTCGATCACGAGATCCACGCCCTTGCCGGCCGTCGCGGCGAGGACCTGGTCCGACCAATCCGCATCGCGCGTGTTCACCGCGACATCGGCGCCGTATTCCTTCAGCTTCGCGCGGCGGTCCGGATCGGTGGAGGTGCCCACCACCAGCGAGGCGCCCAGGAACTTCGCGATCTGCATGCCCATGATGCCGACGCCCGAGGAGGCACCGAGGATCATCACGCTCTCGCCGCGCGCGAGCCGGCCATTCGTCACGATCGCATCATGCATGGTCGCGAGCGCGACCGGCAGCGTCGCCGCTTCCTCCCAGGACAGGTTGCGGTCCGGCACCTTCTGCACCCGCCCCACATCGGCGATGGCATATTCGGCATAGCCGCCCGAACCGGAGGCGGTGATGCGATCGCCGACCTTCACTCCCGTCACGCCGGCCCCGACAGCCGCGACCTCACCCGCGAAGTCGAGACCAAGGATCGTGCCGGCCCCGCCCATCGAGCCATGGGATCCGCCCGCGGCGACGCCGAGATCCGCGCGGTTCAGCGTGGCGGCGCGGACGCGGACCAGGACCTCCTCCGCGCCAGGCAGTGGCTTCGGCACGTCAAGCACTCGAACACCGTCGGCGGTGACCACCGCCGCGCGCATCATCCCGGCCATCGTTTCATCCCCTTGCGCCGCGCAGCCCCTGCAGACGGATCAGCCCGTCGGGAACCGCGCGCAATCCCTGGATGGAGGCGCCGATGCCGTGCAGCGTCAAGGGCTGCCACAGGTTGATGTAGGGCCGGTCGGCCAGGTAGATCCGCGCCGCGCGGTCATAGGCCGCGGCACGAACCGCCGGATCGACGCTGCGCCGCGCCTCGGTCATCGCCGCATCGACTTCACGGTTGCAGTAGTGCCCGCCGTTGAGCGGCGTGCCGCAGGCGTAGAAGGCGAAGATGTTTCCATCGAGATCGACACGGCCCGACCATTGGATCATCAGCGCCTCGAAATCGCCGGCGGTCCATTGGCGCAGCAGCGTCGCCGTCTCGATCTGCTGGATCTCGATCTCGATGCCCGCTTCGGCCGCCATGGCCTGGATCACCTCGGAAGCCTGCACGTAGTCGGTGGTGTTGGGCACGGAGAGCTTCACGCGCACGCGCTGCTGCCCGGCCTCGCGCAGCAGGGCACGGGCGCGGGCCAGGTCGCGCTGCGGCAAGGGCACCGATTGCGCGTAGAAGGGATGGTCCGGCGGCACCGCCTGGTTGGCGGGCACCCATAGCCCTTCGAAGGCGACGTTCACCAGGGCCTGGCGGTCGATGGACAGTTCCAGCGCTTCCCGCACCCGCGCATCCTGGCCGAGCGGCGTCTGCGCGCGCGGCCCGTTCGCGACATTGATCGCGAGATAGAAGGTGGCGAGGGAGGGCGCCTGCACCAGCCGCACCCGCTGGTCGCGCCGCAGGTCGCCGACATCGGAAGGGCTGACGCGTTCGATGACGTCGAGCGCGCCGGCGCGCAGATTGGCGAGGCGCACCGTGGCGTCAGGGATGGGCCGATAGGTGACGCGCTCGACATGGATGTTGGCGCGGTCCCAATAGCCGTCGAAGCGTTCGAGCTCGATGCGGTCCTGCGGCACGCGGCGGGTCAGGCGGAACGGCCCGGCGCAGGCGGGCTCGCGCTGGAAATCGGCGCCCGTCACCTGCGCCTGGCGTGGGGAGACGAGCATGCCGGCGCGATCGGCCAGCGCGGCGAGCAGCGGCGCGAAAGGCTCGGACAGGCGCAGCGTGACCTCGAGCGGGCCGGTCGCGACGATCTCCGTCACCGGACCCATTTCCGGCCGGCGTGTCGAGCCCTGGGTTTCGAGGTGGCGGCGCAGGCCGCTAGCGGCGGCCTCGCCGGTCAGGGCCTCGCCGTCATGGAAGCGCACGCCCTCGCGCAGGGAGAAGACGAGGGCGCGGCCATCCTGTTCCCAGCGCCAGGAGGTGGCGAGCTGAGGGACGATCTCGAGCCGCTGGTTGATGTCCACCAGCTTGTCGCACATGGCCGCGAAGACCTGCCGGCCGGTGACGGTGCGCGAAAGCGTCGGGTCGAGCACGTCGGGGTCGGAGACGAGCCCGATGCGCAGATGCTGCGCGGCCGCCGGGCTGGCAAGCCCGGCGAGAAGCAGCAGGGTGGCGAGACGACGCATGGCGCGGGCTCCCATCGAGCATGTCGTGCCCCGATGTTTGCCCGCGCGGAAACCCCGCGCAATCCGTCCGTCGCCGGATGGGCGGTCCCGCCGCGCCTATCCGCCTTGCCGACGGACAGAAAAGGGAGCGGGCGCGGGGGAGTTCACTCCCCCGGATGCCTATGGATCGGATCGACCCAGAGCACGGTCTCGGGCTTCTCCACCGGCTCGATGTCGATATTGATCGCCACCGCCTCGTTGTCCGAGCGCACGAGCACGCATTCCAGCGTCTCGTCGGCCGAGGCGTTGATCTCCTGATGCGGCACGTAGGGCGGTACATAGATGAAATCGCCCGGACCGGCCTCCGCGACGAATTCGAGCTTCTCGCCCCAGCGCATGCGCGCCTTGCCCTTCACCACGTAGATCACGCTTTCCAGGTGCCCGTGGTGGTGGGCGCCGGTCTTGGCATCGGGATGGATGTGGACGGTGCCGGCCCAGATCTTCTGCGCGCCGACGCGCGCGGCGTTGATGGCCGCGGCGCGGTTCATGCCGGGTGTCTGGGCGGTGTTCGTATCCAGGCTGTCGCCGGGAATGACGCGGACGCCGCTGTGCTTCCAACCATCCTCGGGGATGGAGGGGTGGTCGTGGCCGTCGTGGGGCATGGCGTTGGTTCCTCACATTCGGCGCAGGGGAACGCCAAGTCGCGAGGCGCCGCAAGACATTGGAAAAAATAGCGATGCGCTGCTTCGTCAGGGCGCCGGATCAGCAGGAATTCCTTGTTCTCTCGCATTCCCGGGCAGAAATTTCTCGGTTCGCGTCAGGCCGCACTGCGGCCGGCAAGCCAGAGGCGCGCCCGATGGCAGCCCCAGAGCAAGGCGCCCAGCGCGATGAACCAGAACCCCAAGGCAGGCAGCCGGCCCTGATGCAGGACGAGGATGCCGAGCACGCCCGAGCTGGTGAGGACGAGGGCGAGATGCAGGCCCTGATCGATAAGGGCGAGGCCGATGGCTTTGAGCGGCCCGGCGATGGGCGCCATGGGCGTGGCGATGGCTGCGCCGAGGAGAAGGACGAACAGCACCAGAGCGACCGACAGGCCGCCGAGACAGCCGATGACGGCGACGAGCCGTCCGACTTCCTGCGCGAGATCCGGCAAGGCCAGGCGCAGAAGCAGGAACAGCGCCGAGAGGCTGGCCGTGGCGGTGAAGGCGGCCCAGGCGGGCCCGCCGGATTGGCGGCCGGTCTTGCTCGGCAGGAGCGGCCAGGGGTTGAAGGGCGCACGCGGTCGGGCCATGGGGGGGTCTCCGATCGGGGACGGACGTTGTCTCGCCCCCGATCTTCGCCCGGCCTGGTTGCCGCCAGACTAACACCTTCGCGTGTGGTCAGCCCTGGCGCGGCAGCAGGCGCTCCGCCAGCGCCGACCACCAGGAGGCACCAACGGGCAGGATATCATCGTTGAAGTCATATTTCGGGTGATGGACCATCGCGTCGGTGCTGCTGCGCCCGCCGCCGAGCATGAGATAGGCGCCATCCTTCGCGTTGAGCATGAAGGAGAAATCCTCCCCGCCCATGGTCGGCTTCGCCATGTGCACGACGCGGCCCTCGCCCTGCACGGCGCGGGCGGCATCGGCCGCGAGGCCCGTGCTGACCGGTTCGTTGATGGTGGCGGGGTAGAGGCGGATGAACTTCGCCTCCGCCTTGGCGCCGAAGGCGGCCGCGATGCCCGTCACGGTCTCGATGAAGCGCTTCTCCAGCAGGTCGCCGACCTCGGGGGCGAACCAGCGGGCGGTGCCGAGCATCGTCACCTGTTCGGGGATCACGTTGTAGGTGTGGCCGCCATTGATGTGGCCGATGGTGATGACGCCGCCTTCGACGGGTTCGACATTGCGCGCGACGATGGATTGCAGCGCCTGGACGATGGCCGCGGCGATCACGATCGGGTCGTTGCCGTTCTGCGGGATGGCGCCATGGGCGCCCTTGCCGGTGATGGTCACTTCGAGGTTGCCGACGGCGGCCATGACCGGGCCCTCGCGCCAGGCGAAGGTGCCGGCGGGCAGGGACGGCCAGTTGTGCAGGCCGAAGACGCGCTCCATCGGGAAGCGCTCGAACAGGCCTTCCTGGACCATCACCTCGCCGCCGCCGAAATTCTCCTCGGCGGGCTGGAAGATGACGTAGACGGTGCCGTCGAAGTTGCGGGTCTCCGCCAGGTACTTCGCCGCGCCGAGCAGCATGGTGGTGTGCCCGTCATGGCCGCAGGCATGCATCTTCCCATGATTCTTCGAGGCATAGGCGAGGCCCGTATCCTCGACGATCGGCAGCGCGTCCATGTCTGCGCGCAGGCCAATGGCGCGGCCGGACGCCGCGTTGTTGCCGCGGATCACGCCGACCACGCCGGTCTTGGCGATGCCGGTGATGACCTCATCGCAGCCGAAGGAGCGCAGCTTGTCGGCCACGATCTCGGAGGTGCGGTGTTCCTCGAAGGCGAGTTCCGGATGTTCATGGAAGTCGCGCCGCCAGGCGGTCATCTCGGCATGGAAATCGGCGATGCGGTTGTTCACGGGCATGGGGCGGCTCCTGTGCTTCAGGCGCGTGTGTGAGACGGCGGGAAGGTCAGGGCAAGACCTTCCTGCAAGGGAATGGGATCGACGCCGAGGTCGCGGCGCATCGGCGTGATGTCGAAGGCCTTGTCCTCGGTCAGGCGGCGGATCTCGTCGGCGCCGATGCGCGGCAGGCCTGGGATGAGGCGCGTCAGCGGGGCCAGCAGGCGCAGCGGCAGGGCCGGGATGGGCAGGATGGGCGGCGCGCGCAGCCCGGCGGCGCCGGCGACGGCGCGGAGGAAGTCGCGATAGGGCAGGGGTTCAGGCCCGGCGATGACGCGGGTGGTGGGCTCGGGCCAGTCGCGGGCGATGGCCGCCATCAGGCAGCGCGTGACGTCGCCTTGGTGGATCGGCTGGACCAGGGCGCGGCCGCCGCCGGGCAGGGGCGCTACCGGCAGGCGCGCGATCAGCGTGGCGAGGCGGCGGACATTGTCCTCCCCCTGCGCGCCGTAGATCATGGTCGGGTGCAGCATGACCCCGGGGCGCCCGGAGGCGAGCAGCGCCGCTTCGCCCGCCCGCACGCCGTCGCCATGCGCGTCGGGCCATTGGGAAAAGCGTCGCGTCGATCCCATCAGCACGAAGGCGGCGCCGGGATCGGATGCCGCGAGCAGGGCCGGTGCCCAGCGGGCATGGACGGTGCTGACCACGCGATCCACGCCGCGCAGCGCGTCTTTCAGCGCCGCGGCATCGCGAAGGTCGGTACCGCGAAGATCGCCCGGCAGGCCCAGCGCCCGCCATTTCGCCGCATCACGTGCGACGGGAATGAACGGCATGCCGGCGTCGGCCAAGGCGCGGGCAAGGGTGGCGCCGGAACGCCCGGTGGCGCCGATCAGGGCAATCGTCATCGGCAGGCAGTCCAGCGTCCGAGGTCGAGGTGGAAATGATTGGCATGCGCCGCGTCGCGATCCGGTCCCAGCACGGCGGAGAAGAGCCCACAGGCACCGTCGCGTGCTTCCCGCAGGAAGGCGCCGGCGGGGGTGTCGCGGCCCCAGTCGCGCAGGACCGTGACCTCGCGCCCATCGGCCAGGCGCAGCGCAGCGAGGTCGATGGCATTCGCGCCCGCATGCTGGCTGCGCCGCGTGCCGCCCCGCACATCGCGGCAGGCCAGGGTTCCGAGATGGCGCACCCGCTCTATCCCGGTCCCGAGATGGCGGGCGGCCGCGGGGTTCAGCACCTGTCGTTCATAGACCGTCCAGGCGGCGGCCATGGGGCAGGTCAGCAGCGGACGGGCGGGCTCGAAGGGGCCGGGCAGGCGGGTGGTGGCGCGCAGCGGGCAGTCCGGCCCGGCGGCCCCATCCGGCAGCCGTGTGGCCTGCACGCCGGCGGCGTCCAGCGCGGCGAAGCAGGCGACCGGGTCGCCCGCCAGCGCCCGCAGCTTATGGCGCGTGAACGGGCCCGTCGGCCCGGCGAGGTCGATCGGGGCGAAAGGGTTCCAGGCCTCGGGCAGGCGGGGCAGCAACCAGGCAAGGCACGCGGCCATGCCCAGCAGCAGCACAAGGAGGATCACGCGGCGCACCCCGCGCATATGGGGCCGCCGACGAGGATGCGCGCGATCAAGGCTCCGCGCGCAGGAAGGCGAGGTCGGCGCCGAGCGGGGCCTGGGTCACCTGGTCGTAGACCAGCTTGTCCCAGCCGCGCTTCGGTGCCGCCGCCGGGGTCCAGGCGGCGCGGCGCTGCGCCATCGTGGCCTCATCCACCAGCAGGTCGAGCGAGCGGTTCTTCACCGACAGCCGGATGCGGTCGCCGGTCTCGACGAATTGGAGCGGCCCGCCAACCGAGGCCTCTGGCGAGATATGCAGCACGATGGTGCCGAAGGCGGTGCCGGACATGCGGCAATCGCTCATCCGCACCATGTCCTTCACGCCTTGCCGCGCGAGCTTCTTGGGGATGGGCAGGTAGCCGGCCTCCGGCATGCCGGCCGGGGAACGTGGCCCGGCGCCCTTGAGCACCAGGATGTCCTGCGGCGTCACGTCGAGGTCCGGATCGTCGATCCGATCGGACAGGTCCTTGAGCCCGTCGAAGACGAGGCAGCGCGCCTCGGTCTCGAACAGCGCGGGCGTCGCGGCGCTCCGCTTGAGGATCGCGCCCTCGGGCGCCAGCGATCCGAACAGTGCGATCAGTCCGCCGACCGGGGAGACCGGTTCCTCCCGCGCATGGATGATGCGGCGATCGACGAAGTGCGATCCGTCGCCGATGCGCTCCTCCAGCGTCTTGCCGTCGAGGTCCTTGGCCGAGAGGTCGAGCAGGTCGCGCAGTTCCCACAGCAGGGCGCGCATGCCGCCGGCGCTGTGGAAATCCTCCATGTAGCCCTGGCCGGTCGGCTTCAGATCGACCAGCACCGGCGTTTCCTCGGACAGCGCATCAAGACGCTTGAGGTCGAGCGACAGCCCAGCGCGCCCGGCGATCGCCGCGAGGTGGACGATGGCGTTCGTGGACCCACCGAGCGACAGCAGCACGCGCACGGCATTGTCCAGATTGCCCTGCGTCATCAGCGACAGCGGCGAGACCGGGTTCTGGATGAGCCGCACTGCCTGCGCGCCCGCTTCCTCGGCGATGCGCAGCCGGTCGGCATGGACGGCGGGCGCGGACGCCGCATCCAGCGGCATGAAGCCGAGCGTGGACGCGATGCAGGCCATGGTGGACGCCGTGCCCATCACGCCGCAGGTGCCCGCCGTGGTCGCGAGCTTGCCCTCGAGCGTGTTGATCTTCTCTTCCGTCACCTCGCCGGCGCGATAGCGCGCCCAGTAGCGGCGGCAATCGGTGCAGGCGGACAGGCGCTCGCCCTCGAAGGCCTGGGCCAGCATCGGGCCGACCACCAGCATGACCGAGGGCGTGCCGGAGCTGATCGCGCCCATGAGCTGCGCCGGGACGGTCTTGTCGCAGCCACCCACCAACACAGCGGCGTCCATCGGCTGGTTCGCCAGCATCGTCTCGGTGTCGAGCGCCATGAGGTTGCGGTAATGCATCGAGCACGGGGAGAGGGAGGGCTCGCAGATGCTGATGGTCGGGAAGGCCATGGGCAGCCCGCCGGCGGCGAGCACGCCGCGCTTCACCGCCTCGATCAGCTCGGGGATGGTGCGGTGGCAGTTGTTGTAGTCCGACGCGGTGTCGGCGATGCCGACCACCGGCTTGTCGAGCATCGCCTGGCTGTAGCCCATCGACTTCGCGAAGGACCGGCGGAGATAGAGCGCAAAGGCCGGATCGCCGTAGTTGGAGGCATTCCGGCCAAGGCCATGGGGCTTCTTCTCGGTCATGTCGCGCGTCTCTCTCCGCACCGCGCGAGGGCTTCCGGCCCCTAGGCGGGGCGGTGGCACACGCAGCAGAGCTTGTTGCCGTCAGGGTCGCGCAGATAAGCACCGTAATAGTCGGGGTGGTAGTGTGGCCGCAGCCCCGGCGCGCCCTCATCCGTGCCGCCGCCGGCCATGGCCGTGGCATGGAAGCGGTCGACCGTGGCGCGGTCCGGTGCCTCGAAGGCGACGGTCACGCCGTTGCCGATGGTCGCGTCCTGCCGGTTGATCGGTCGCAGGATCCAGAATTGCGGCGTGGTATCGGGCGCCGCGGCATAGCCGGCATAGCCCTTGTCGAGATCCGATTCCTGCCGTTTCAGCCCGAGCCCGGCCAGGATCGCATCATAGAAGGCGACTGAGCGGGCGATGTCGTTCGTACCGAGGGTGACATGGCTGAACATGGGCGCGGCCTCCTCCGCCGCGCCGGGACCATAGCCGCCGCCACTTGATCCGGGTTGCGGATCGTGGGGCGGCTATTCCGGCTGGATGCCGGCCCGTTGCATCAGCGTCCTGTTCAGGTCGAGTTCGCGCAGGATGCGTCCGCGCAACGCGCCGGGGCCGGGTTCGGCTGCCGCGAATCCCAGCCTGGCGAAGGTCTCGGCGACAGCCGGGGTGCCGAACGCCTCCTTCGCGAGCTCATTCACCCGGTCCTGGATCGCCTGCGGCGTGCCGGCCGGCGCCTGCAGGCTGAACCAGCCACCGATGACGAAGTCCCGCTGGCCGAGTTCCGACAGCGTGGGCACATCCGGCAGCGCCGGCGTCCGCGCCGCCGAGGCCATGCCGAGCGCCCGCAGCCGTCCCGATTCCACATGCGGCTTGGCCGGCGCGAAGGTGGAGATCATGAGGTCGGTGCGCCCGGCGATGGTCTCGGTCAGCGCCGGCGGCGTGCCGTTGAAGGGGACGTGGAGCAATTCGGTGCCGGTGCGCTGCATCAGGTCCACCATGCCGAGATGCGAGGTGCTGCCCACGCCCCAGGTCGCATAGGTGAGCTGGCCGGGCCGCCGCCGGGCCTCGGCCAGCACCTGGTCGAGGCTCTCCCAGCGCGGATGGGCGACCAGGATGAACAGTGTCTCGGCGATCTGGGTGATATGGGCGAAATCCGCCACCGGATCGTAGCCGATGCTGCGCAGCGCGAAGGGAGCCATGGTGAAGGTGACGATGGTGCCCATCAGCAGGCTGTTGCCATCGGGCCGCGCGCGCGCCACCTGGCGGGCGGCAAGGGTGGTCGAGGCGCCGGGCTTGTGGTCCAGGATGAAGGTACCCCCGGCCTTCTCCGCGAAGCCCTGGGTGATGATGCGCCCGAGCACGTCCGGCGCGCCCCCGGCGGCGTAGGGGATGGCGATGCTGACGGCCTGGCCCTGCGGCCAGGATGCCTGGGCGCGCAGGATGGATGGGCTGGCGATCAGGCCGGCCGCGCCGGCGAGCACGCCGCGGCGAAGCGGGTGGGACATGGACGGGATTCCTCGTTCCTGGCGGGCTTTCGGGCGCCCTTGGGACGCAGCCTCGCAGGCGTGGCGGCGGCGGGGAAGGGGTTGCGGGCCGGACTGCGGTATCATGATACCGCAATCAAGAAACCCATATCCTGCTTGACTTTCGTGGCCATCGCCGCGATAAGCCCCGCCACTTCATCTAGTCAGACCCCTGGAACACCGATGCTCACGAGACAGACCACCTCGCTGAAGCCGGCGGATGTGACGAAGGGCTGGGTGCTCATCGATGCGGACGGGCTCGTGCTCGGCCGCCTCGCGACCCTGGTCGCCAATCGCCTCCGCGGCAAGCACAAGCCCCAGTTCACCCCGCATGTCGATTGTGGCGACCATGTCGTCATCATCAACGCGCGGAAGATCCGGGTGACCGGCGCCAAGGCCGAACAGAAGGTGTTCTACTGGCACACCGGCTATGCCGGCGGCATCAAGCAGCGCACGGTGCGTGAGCGCCTCGAGGGCCGTTACCCCGAGCGCGTGATCGAGAAGGCCGTGGAGCGCATGATCACCCGCGGCCCCCTCGGCCGCCAGCAGATGCGCAACCTGCACGTCTATGCCGGCGCCGAGCACCCCCATGCCGGCCAGACGCCCGTCGCCCTCGACGTCGCGGCGCTGAACCGGAAGAACTCCGTTCTCGTGAAGAAGGCGGCCTGAGGCGATGAGCGAGACCCGTACCCTCGCGGACCTCAAGGACCTCGTCGCCGGCACCCCGGCGGCGCCCGAGGCCGCGATCAAGCGTGAACCCAAGCGCGATGCGCAGGGCCGCGCCTATGCCACCGGCCGCCGCAAGGACGCCGTGGCCCGCGTCTGGGTGAAGCCCGGCAAGGGCAGCATCGAGATCAACGGCAAGACGCAGTCGAAGTACTTCGCGCGTCCCGTGCTGCGCATGCTGATCACCCAGCCCTTCCTGGTGGCCGACCGCTACCAGCAGTTCGACGTCGTGTGCTCGGTCGTCGGCGGCGGGCTGTCGGGCCAGGCCGGCGCGGTGCGCCACGGCATCTCCCGCGCGCTCTGCAACTATGAGCCCGAGCTGCGCGCCATCCTGAAGAAGGCCGGCTTCCTGACCCGCGACCCCCGCGTCGTGGAGCGCAAGAAGTACGGCAAGATGAAGGCGCGACGTTCCTTCCAGTTCAGCAAGCGCTGACGCCAGCGGATCGGCGTCAGGCGCCGGTCCCGTCTTCGCAGGACTGTCATGCAGCAGGGGTGGATCCGAAAGGGTCCGCCCCTCTTGCATTTCGGGCCGCAATTCGCGGCAAATGGCCAGACAACGGAGGTCCATTCCATGGCCAAGACCCCCACGGTGTTCATCGACGGCGAGGCCGGCACGACCGGCCTGCAGATCCGCGAGCGGCTGGCGGCGAACCCGCATGTCGCCCTGCGCTCGATCGCGCCCGACCGCCGAAAGGACCCCGGGGCGCGCCGTGAGATGATGGAGGAAGTGGACCTCGTCATCCTCTGCCTGCCCGACGACGCGGCAAAGGAGAGCGCGGCGCTCGCCGTCTCGCTCGGCGCCAAGGCGCCGAAGCTGCTCGATGCCTCGACGGCGTATCGCGTCGATCCGACCTGGGTCTATGGCCTGGCGGAGCTGACGCCCGACCAGCCCGCGGCGATCGCGGCGGCGCAGAACGTGTCGAACCCGGGCTGCTACCCGACCGGCGCGATCCTGATGCTGCGGCCGCTGGTCGAGGCTGGGATCATGGCCGCCGACCATCCCGTCACGGTGAACGCCGTGTCGGGCTACACGGGCGGCGGCAAGTCCATGGTCGCGGCCTATGAAGCGCGCACGGCGCCGGACTTCGAGATGTACGGTCTCGGGCTGCGCCACAAGCATCTGCCGGAGCTGCAGAAGTACTCCCTGCTGTCGCGCCGGCCGATCTTCGTGCCCGCCGTCGCGGACTACGCGCAGGGGATGCTGGACGCGGTCCCGCTGCATCTCGACACGCTTGAGAAGAAGGTGACGCCGGCGGAGATCGAGGCGCTGCTCGCCGCGCGCTACGCCGGCAGCGAATACGTCCGCGTCGTGACCGCCGAAGGCAATGGCAAGATCGAGCCGCAGGCGCTGAACGGCACCAACGCGCTCGAGATCCGCGTGTTCGGCGACGAGGCGCTGGGCCAGGCGGTGCTGGTTGCGCGCTTCGACAACCTCGGGAAGGGTGCCTCGGGCGCGGCGGTGCAGAATCTCGGGCTGATGCTCGGCATTCCCGTGAACGCCAGCCTGCCGGCGGCGACGGCGCACGCGGCGGAGTGATGCGTGCGGAGAGGGTCCTTGGCCTCTCCGGAACGCAGGGCTGATTGCGCGGCTGTGGAATTGGAGGGGCTTTGCCCCCTCATAGCCCCTTTTGCCGAACCGTTGGATACGGCGTTGATGAGATCGCGACTGGTCTCATCCGCCCCGTCCGTGAAGGCCCCGCCGGCCTTCAGCATGGCCATGAGGTGCCCGACCAGCTCGATCCCGGGAGGGTCGTCCGGCCCGTTGCTCGGCGTGATGATCACCTTGTCGATCAGGGCGCGGGCGGCTTCGAGCACCTCCTGACCCTTCCCGGCCTTCAGCCCTGCCTGCAGCCGGGCGACCTTCTCGGCATAGACCTGCGCGAGGTTGGGCAGTAGCGCCGGCGGCGACACGGGCGCGCTCGACAGAGCCACCTGCAGCTCATCCCGTCGGGCCTCGAGTTCGGCGAGCTTCTTCTGGACCCCTGCGGCCTTCAGCCCATCGGAGACCGCCTCGACCAGGTTCTCGATCTTGCGCTCGACGGCTTGCAGTTCGCGCCGGCGCATCTCGACGCCGGCTGACGCTTCGGCGGAAAGACGGTTCCATTCGCCGATGAACGCTGTGCAGAACGCCTCCACCAGATCCGGGCGCATGAGCCGCCGGGACAGGGCATCAAGGACCTGGGCCTCGAGCGTCGACCGACGGACCGTCTGGCGGTTGCGGCAGCCCTGCCTGGCGCGGGCCGCGAGACAGGCCAGATAATCCTGCCCAACCGCTGAGAACGCCTTGCCGCAGCAGCCGCAGAACACCTTGCCGCTGAGGAGGTGCTTCGGCCGCCGGCGATCCCAGAAGGAGTTGCCGCGGTTCTGATCGACAGACGACGCCTCCTTCGCGAGGCGATCCTGGGCCTGCTGCCAGAGTTCGTCGTCAATGATCCGCAGGGCCGGCACCGGCGTCTCGACCATGGCCCCCTTGGGATGGATGCGCCGCACCCAGCCGCCACGGACGGGATCGCGCCGGCGGGCGGTGCGGTTCCAGACCTGCAGGCCGGCATAGAGCGGATTGCGCAGCAGGCCATTCTCGCGGCCCGGGCGACCGCGGATCGTCCAGTCATGCCAGGGGCGACCATCGGGACCGGGGACGCCCTCGGCGTTCAGCGCGCGGGCGATGGCCAGCGGGCTGGCACCGCCAGCATAATCGCGAAAGATACGCCGGACGACGACCGCGCAGGCCTCATCCACCTCGCGCAGTCCTCGCACCGGCTCACCGTCGGGGCCGAACTGGCGAATGGCGCGATAACCGTAGGCCAGCCGCCCGGTGCCGAACCCCTGCCGGGCGCGCCCCTCCAGCCCGCGATGGGTCTTCTGAGCGAGGTCCTTGAGGTACAGCGCCCCCATCGTGCCCTTGAGCCCGACATGGAGCTCAGAGATCTCGCCCTCCGCCAAGGTGATGACCTGGACCCCGGCAAAGACGGTCAGCTTGTGGAAGGCCGCCACGTGCTCGAGGTCGCGGGAGAACCGGTCGAGGCTCTCGGCCAGCACGATCTCGGCCTGACCCTCGCGGATCGCCGCGAGCAGCGCCTGATAGCCGGGCCGCAGCGTGGTCGCCCCCGAGATGGCCGCGTCGGCATGGGTGCCGACGATCAGCCAGCCCTCACGCTCGGCGCGGACCGTGCAGACCCGCAACTGGTCCTCGATCGAGGCCTCGCGCTGATTGT
>JAYSDS010000009.1:0-72114 GCA_041914265.1 Roseomonas sp. | reverse complement strand
CGGTCCAGGATGCCCAGCATCCTGGCGGGAGGAGGCTCGGAGGAGGGCGGAGCCCGCCTCCGATCTTCATCCGCGTAACCAGGCCAGCAATCAGGAGGCTCGGCGGGCTGAGGCCTACGCTTCAAAAATTGTTACGATATCGTGCGGTCAAGCTATTTCGGTTGACTTGGTCGGCCCCTAATCGCCTGCTCATGCTGCGCATTTCGCTCGGCGGAGGCTCGCATGGCTCGACCCGTCTGGTGCGGTTTCGGGGCGACCCTGGCCCTCGCGTTGGTCCTGCTATGTTGCGGCGATTCAGGGCCCCGGCCCGGCGCCGTCACCGATGAAGCACGCCGCGCGGGTCGCGACGCCGCATCCTTCCCGCATGCGGGAGAAGACTACTTCCGCGACATGGATGGCGGCGTCGCGCTGACCGCAGAGGAAGTGCGCGGGCGCAACATGTGGATCGTGTGGAGCGGCGGCAATGACCGCTTCTGGACCCAAATGACTCACGAGACCTTCGGCTATTTCGACCTGCTGAAGATCATCACCTCGCATCCCAGCCAGCGCTATGGCCGCAGCAACCGCTGGGACTGGCTCGGCGTCGTCAACGAACCCTGCTTCGATGCACCGTCCGGCCCCGATCCCAACCGCTTCGGCCTCTGGCTCGATCGCCGGCAGGCGGATTGCGCGGCGGATCCCTTCGAGGATGAACGGCGCTATCCGGGCGTCGCCGTCGGCGCGCGCGGACGGAACATGCCGGTCGGCTCCTTCTACGGCCAGGCCAGCGGCGTGCTGGGCTTGCGTCTCTTCCCGAACCCGGACTTCGACGAGGCGGCGCGGCGGCGCTGGGATCCGGAACGCTACTACAGCGACCCATCCTACTATCTCGACCGCAACCTCGTGCGGCCATACCGCGTCGGCATGTCTTGCGGCTTCTGCCATGTCGGGCCGGACCCCACGCGCCCACCCGCGAATCCGGAAGGCCCACGCTTCGAGAATCTGAGCTCCATCGTCGGCGCGCAGTACATGTGGGTGGACCGGCTCTTCATCCCGGAAGCACGGCCGGACAACTTCATGTTCCAGCTCGTGCACACCTATCGCCCGGGCAGCATGGATACCTCGCTCGTATCCACCGACAACATCAACAACCCGCGCACGATGAACGCCTTCTATGCGACGGGCGCACGGCTTGAGATCGCGCGACGCTGGGGGCGGGAGACGCTGGCAGGCGGGGAACGCAATAACCGGCAATTCAACGACTTCTTCCGCGACGGGCCCTTCACCCGCTTCTTCGAACCGCCGGGGACATCCTGGACGCCGCGCGTGTTGAAGGACGGGGCGGATTCCGTCGGCGTGCTCGGCGCGCTGAACCGGGTCTACCTGAATATCGGCCTGTTCAGCGAGGAATGGCTGCTGCATTTCAATGCGGTGGTCGGCGGCCAGCCGACGACGCCCATCGAGATCGCGACCGCGCAGCGCAATTCCTCCTACTGGCTCGCCACGGAAGCCGGCACGCCGGACATGGCGCTGTTCCTCATCCGCGCCGGCACGCCGCATCGATTGCGCGATGCACCCGGCGGCGAGCGCCATCTCAGCACCGATCCCGACGTGCTGCGCCGCGGCGCCACCGTCTTCGCCGAGAACTGCGCGCGCTGCCATTCGAGCCGCGCGCCCGAACCGGCGGCGGGGATGGATCCCGCGGGCTGCTCCGGCCCCGACTACATGCAATGCTGGAACCGCTACTGGGCCTGGACGCAGACCGAGGATTACCGGCGGCAGATGCGCGAGATCGTGCTGGCGCCCGACTTCCTCGAGAACAACTACCTCTCGACCGATCTGCGCGTGCCGGCGACGCTGTTGCAGACCAATGCCTGCAGCCCGCTCGCGCGGAATGGGCTGGCGGGCAACATCTGGGACAACTTCACCTCGCGCACCTACAAGGAACTGCCCTCGGTCGGCACGATCACCGTGCATGATCCCTTCACCGGGGAACCGCGGCCCTTCCGGATGCCGGCCGGCGGGCGCGGCTATACGCGTCCGCCTTCTCTCGTGAGCCTGTGGTCCACCGCGCCCTTCCTGCTGAACAACAGCGTCGGTCCCTTCGACCCGAGCCCCAGCGTCGATGCGCGCATGCGGGTCTTCCAGGCCTCCATCGAGCAAATGCTCTGGCCCGAGCGGCGCCAACGCGACCCGGTGCTCGGCGACCGCGTGCCCGGCGTGATCGACCGCACGACGCAGCGCAGCACCATCACCATCCCCGCCGGCTATGTCCCCGATGCGCTGCGGCCGTTGCAGGGAAGGCTGCATCGTTGGTTCCCGGCGATCTTCACAGGCGGCGGCGACATCACCATCGGGCCGATCCCAGCGGGCGTGCCGGTCAACCTGCTGGCCAATCTCCAGCCCCTCGCCGAGACCAGCAGCCCGGCGGAACGCGCCGCGCATGCGGCGCGTATCGTGGAGCTACTGCTGCGGCTCAAGGCGAACCTCGCCGCCCTGCCGTCGAATGCGACCGATGAGCAGGCCCGGCGTGTCTTCGCCGACATGGTGGAGCCGATGCTCGCGCTGAGTTCCTGCCCGGATTTCGTGGTCAACCGCGGGCATTACTTCGGCACCGCGCTGGCGGGCGAAGGGCCGGGACTCAGCGACGAGGACAAGCGTGCGCTGATCGAGTTCCTGAAGACCTTCTGATGCCGGGTCCGGCCACGGCGGAGGAATGCGACTACGTCGTCGTCGGCTCGGGCGCCGGCGGCGGTACGCTGGCGGCGCGGTTGGCCGAGGCAGGCCACCGCGTCGTCGTGCTGGAAGCCGGGGGCGATCCGGCGACGGCGGAAGCAGCGCGGCTGCCCGAGGATTACGCCGTGCCGGCCTTCCACCCGTTCGCCTCCGAGAACCCCGCGATGAGCTGGAACTTCTTCGTCCGCCACTATGCGGACCAGGCGCAGCAGCTCCGCGATCCGAATTATCGCGCGGAATGGCAGGGCCAGCCGGTCGATGGCGTGTTCTATCCGCGCTCCGGCGCCCTCGGCGGCTGCACGGCGCACAATGCGATGATCCTGATCTACCCGCACGACGCGGACTGGGATGCGATCGCCGGGCTGACCGGCGACGCCTCCTGGTCCGCGACAAACATGCGGCGCCTGTTCCAGCGCATCGAGGCCTGCCGGCATCGGCCGACCTGGCGCTGGCCCGCGCGGCTCGGCCTCGATCCCACCGGCCATGGCTGGAACGGCTGGCTGCGGACCGAGCGCGCGGCGCCGCTGGCGGCGCTGCGCGACAGCCGGCTCAAGCTGATGATCCTCGCCGCAGCGCATGCCGCCCTGCATGATGGCGGCAATCCGCTATCCGCGCTGTGGCGGTTCATCAAGGGGCGCGCCGATCCGAATGACCGGCGGCTCCTCTCGCGTGGCGCGGAAGGGATCTGCTACACGCCGCTGACCTCCGCCGACCATGCGCGTACCGGCACGCGCGAACGCCTGCTCGACGTGCGCGAACGTCATCCGGATCGTCTGCACATCGAGCTCGACGCGCTGGCGACGCGCGTGGTGCTCGACGAGGCTAACCGGGCCGTCGGGGTGGAGTACCTCAAGGGCCGGCACCTCTACCGCGCGCATGCGCAGCCCAGCGCCTCGTCGGGCGAGATGCGGCTGCTGCGTCCAAGGCGCGAGGTGATCCTGGCCGGCGGTGCCTTCAATTCGCCGCAGCTCCTCATGCTCTCGGGCATCGGGCCGCGCGCCGCGCTGGAGCGGCACGGCATCGCCGTCCGCGTCGATCTGCCCGGCGTGGGGCGCAACCTGCAGGACCGCTACGAGGTCGGCGTCGTGAACCGCATGGCCTTCGATTGCTGGGCCTCGCTGGAAGGGGCCGCGTTCCGCGCCGACGATCCCCTCTACCGGGCCTGGCGGTCGCGGCGCGGCATGTACATCTCGAACGGCGCCGTGACCGCGATCGCGCGGCGCTCCTCGCCGGGGCGCGCCGTTCCGGATCTTTTCTGCATGGCGCTGCTCGCCGACTTCCGCGGCTACTATCCGGGCTATTCCCGTCGCGTCGCCGAGTCACCCGCCACGCTCACCTGGTGCGTGCTGAAGGCACACACTGCGAACCGTGCGGGGCAGGTGTCGCTGCGCTCGGCCGATCCGCGCGACCCGCCGCTCGTCGACTTCCACTACTTCCAGGACGGCGCGGAGGAGGATCTGCGCGGCGTGGTGCCGGGCAGCCGCCTGGCGCGCAGGATGGCGGCGCCGCTGCGCCGCCGCGGCCTGATCGCGCGCGAGGAACTGCCCGGCGACGATGTCCGGACGGAGGAGGAGCTGGCCCGCTTCGTGCGCGACAATGCCTGGGGGCACCATGCCTCCTGCAGTTGCGCGATCGGTCCGCGCGACGATGGCGGCGTGCTCGATGCCGCGTTCCGTGTCCATGGCACGACGGGGTTGCGCGTCGTGGACGCCTCCGTCTTCCCCCGCATCCCCGGCTTCTTCATCGCCTCCGCCGTCTACATGGTCGGCGAGAAGGCGGCGGAGGCCATCCTGGCGCAGACGGGAGGCTGACTGGCCATGGCAAGCATCACCCGGCTCCTTCACGATGGATTGGTCCGACTGCTGCATCTGGAACGGCGCATCGATCCCTTCTTCCGCCCCGCTTTCGACGCGGTGTTCCAGGCCCCACTGGCCGCCGCCGCGCAGGCGCTGCTGCGCCGCCGGCGCAACCGCTGGCCGGAGAACGCTTCGGGCGCGGCGCTGGAGCAACCCACCCCGGACGAGGCAGCGCTGGTCGATGCGATCGTCGCGGAGATGACCGCCTTCATGCGGGGGCGCTACGCCCCCGGCCACTACGAGCGCGGCGGCAACACCAAGACGCATGGCGTCGTGCGCGCGCGCTTCGTCGTGGCGGACGACATCCCCCCGGGGCTGCGGCACGGCCTCTTCGCGGCCGCTCGTGACTATCCGGCCTGGGTGCGCTTCGCCGGGCCGGGCCCCGACAGCCCGCCGGACATCGAGGATGTCGGCGTGCTCAGCATCGGGGTGAAGGTCATGGGGGTGCCGGGGCCCAAGCTAATGGAAGATGAGGGCTTTACCCAGGATTTCGGCGGCATCAGCACGCCCACCTTCACCACGCCGGATGTGCGGGAGAATGCCAAGCTCCAGGCCGCGATCCGGCGCGGCACGCCGCTCTACTACTTCATCGGCCTGCGTGATCCGCATCTGCTCGACGCCATCATGCAGGGTCTCTGGGCCCGCACGCAGTCGAGCCCGCTGGAAACACCCTATTGGAGCTGCGTGCCCTATCTGCTCGGCGAGGGCCAGGCCATGCGCTATGCGTTCCGGCCGCTGGGGAAGCATCGGCGCAGCCGCGTGCCCCGCTTGCCGCTTCGTCCGCCCGACGACTATCTGCGCCTGGCCATGGCCGCCACCCTGGCCGAACGCGACGCGGCGTTCGAGATGTGCGTGCAACTGCGGACGGATCCGCCTCGCATGCCGATCGAGGACGCTTCCATCCGCTGGCCGGAGCGGCTCTCCCCGCCGATCCGCGTCGCCACGCTGCTCATCCCGCGCCAACGCTTCGATTCCCCGGCACAGCTTGCCTTTGCGCACCGGTTGTCGATCAACCCGTGGCATTGCCTGCCGGAACACAGGCCGCTGGGCAACCAGAACCGCGGACGCCGGCGGATCTACCTCGAACTATCGCGGTTGCGGCAGGAGATGAACGGGACGCCGCATGTCGAACCGACAGGAGCGGAGGATTTCGGTTGAGGCCCTTCGCGCTCAGGCGCCGCCCCCGAGCGCGGCGATGCAGCGCAGCGCACGCAGGCCGGGGAGGAAGAAATAGCCGCCGCCGCGCACGGTCACGAAGCGCGGCAGCGCCGCGATGCGTCGGGACGCGCCACCGGATGGGCACGGCCAGGTGAAAGTGTCCGTTGGTGTCCCGCGCCAGTGCGGCTCGCGATGGCCGACCAGCGGATCGGCCTCGTCGCTCAACCCATCGAAAGTCGTGTTGATGAACCAGGCGCCCTGGATGAATTCGAACTGGCGGGCAATGTTGGCGTTGAGGGCGATGAAGTGCAGCCCGCCCGGCACCGCCTCCCCTGTTCCGCTGCGAATGGCATAGGCCCGACCACGCCGGAGGATACGGTGGAAGCGGCTCGAGGCGATCACGTCCTCGCGCAGCGCCGCCGGCCCGAGGCCAAGCGCGCGCCAAAGTTGCGCGATCAGGCCCTGTCTTCCACCGGGCATGTCCCCCGTACGCGGATTGGCGCGGCGGACATGCGCGCCGAGCGGACAAAGCGCCCCGTCAGGATCGGCGTCATAGGTGAAGCCATTCGCCGCCAGATCCTCGGCATCGGGGCCTACGCCCGGCACCGCCCCCTTGCCGGTGTCCACGAGCGGCGCGCCGTCCATCGTCCGGCCGACCATCGCTTCGGCCAGCCGGGTCTGCGCAGGCGTATCGCCGGCCTGCTCCCCGAGGAAGCGCCAGAAGCCTTCCACGTCCTGATGAAGCTGGCGCAGCACCAGATAGGTGCCGTTGCGGCCGAGATCGCGGCGTGCCGGATCCTCCTCGGCAGCCGGCAGAATGCCGTTGGGATCGAGTGCGTGATCGAGAAGCGGCCGCTCGGTGTAGAGGCCGTATTCATTGGGATAGCCCAGCAGGAATTCACCCGCGGCGATCAGGTTCGTATAGGCGAGGTCCGCATCCGTGCCGGGGTGGCGCTCCCCCTTCCAGTCGAGTTGCGGCTGGCTGATGCCGTCGGCAAAGCCGAAGGGTTCGCGGCGGCCGAGATCGGTGGTGTCGAGCGCCGCGAGCACGGCGAAGCCGGGTTGTGCTTCGATGGATTGCCGCAGGGCCGGCAAGGCGCCGGGCCTGGCATAGAGCATCACCAGCAGGTCAGGCTCCTCGCCCGGCCTGCCCCAATCCCAGCCTGAAGGCGCATTGGGACCGACATCGCCGAGGCGGCGAGATCGCGGCCCGGGCGTGTCTGCCCCGGCATCCCCGGCCACGCCGGCCAGGAACTCGTTGGAGAAGCCCCCGACCACGGATTCGGGCACGCCGAGCGCGCGCAATCCATGCACCGTGACTGCCACATGCAGCGCGACGTCCAGCTCGGCGCCGGCAAGGTCCGCGACGGTGGTCACGCGTACCGCGGCAAGCCAGGCGCGCGCGCGTCCGGGGTCGGTCACGCGCAGCAGGATGAAAGCCGCCTCCAGCGAGCCGTAGCCGGCGCGCAGCAATCCCTGGATATCGGCGGCATCCTCCGAGGGCGTGCGCGGCATCGCTGTGCCGCCTAGATCCAGGACAGCCATTGCCGCGCCTCCGGCGCCGTCAAAGCGGACCGGCGCAGGCCGGCGCGCAGTCGCGCATTGCGGTCGAGATCCGTGGCCGTGAGACCCGGATACGCCTTGTACCAGACCTCGGTGGGAAGCTGATGGCGGCGGATGTACCACTTGAAGCCCTGCTCATCCTTGGCCCCGCCGAGGATGAGGAAGCGTGTGCGCGGATAACCGATGCCATTGCTGAAAACCAGGTTGAGGCCCCAGGCGACCTTGTTGATGAAGTCGTCCATGTAGCTTTCGAGGCTGCCGTCGTAGTTGCTCGCGAAGAAGAGGCGCCGACCCCCGTCCAGATAGGCCCAGCGTGCGAAATGGATCGTGCCGACGCGCGACAGCCGGCCGCGCGTATAGAGGTGGCGTGTCGTGTAGTTCAGCACCCAGAGCAGGACACGCAGCGTCGCGCCGCGGAACCGGCCTGGCTTGATGCTCCCGAAGGCGCTGAACTGGTTGGAGACGTCGTGGTCCTCGATCGCGGCAAGGGCATTCAGATGACCGGCATCGGGGCGCGGCGCGATCACCGGGTCGCGCCCCTCATGCCGTCGCAGGGCCCAGAGGAAGAACGGCGCGCCGAGCAGCACGGCGGGCGCGGCCAGCAGCAACAGCAGCGGCGCGCCCAGCGCATGCGCGACCTGACGCAGCCGCCAGCCCGGCGGCGTGGGCTCGGGATCGGTCAGGACCAGTCGGCCCGCCTGGCATTCCGCTTCGACGAAACGGCGGAGCTCCCCGTGCAGCGCCACCGCATCGGGCGCGGCGGATGATGGCGCCTTGCCATCCAGCCTGCCGCGCAGGGCCGCACGCAGCGCAGCATCCTCCCGCACCTGCCGCACAGTGCGGCCCACCCAGTTCACATACTGCGCAGCCGGCCGCACCGCATGGGCTTGCAGATAGGCCAGCAGATCCGTGCCCGCGCCGAACCCGGCGCAGTGGGAGAGGAGCCGCCGTAGGCCCGGCGCGGCGAGGGTCGCGAATTCGGCGAGTTGCTCCGCCGCCGACCCGTCGCAATCGCCGAGGAGAGCCAGATAGACCGGCGCATCCGCGAACCCCGAGCCATCATGCAGACCGAGGTCGCCGAGCGTCCGGTCCTCGAGGATGACCAGGCGCGCAACATGCAGCCGCGCGCAGCGGCCGAAGGGCAGCAGGGCGTTATCCGGGTCGGCCGTGCCTGGACGCGACACCATGGTCCCGAGCAGCGACCGTACCGCCTCCACCTGTCCGGGCAGGATGGGCGCCGCCACCATGAAGGCGGATTGCGGGGTCATGCGCCGCGTGCTCCCGGCGTCGCGTCAGCTCGGGAATTCCAGGGCGAAGTCGATGAGGCGCGCCTTGTCCCAATACACCTTGCCAAGATAGAGGCCGGGCTGGAGCAGGCGGATCTCGTCGCGGATCCAATGGGCGAGCAGGGACGTCTCGGAATAGTCGAGGACGATGCACTCCTTGCCGTCCAGCCAGCTCTTGTCCTTGTACACCTTGGCGATGATGGCGTTCAGGCCGAAGGGCAGGATGCGGTTCCGCAGGCGCCCCTCCTTCGCGTCGAATACCTTGCCCTGCCAGGCAAAGAGCGAGACGAAGGCCGCGATCTCCTTCGTGATGTGCGTGCCGGGCGCGATGATGGCCGTGCCCTTGCCCTCGCCATTCGGGAGCGGGCCCGTCTCGGCATTTCCGAATACCGCGTCGAGTTCCGACTGCGGCATCGCAAGGAGCTGTTCCACCGTGTAGGTCGGCATGGTGCGTGGCCTCCGCAGGACACCGGCACTGGGTGGACCTTAGGGCATTCGCCGATTGCATTGCATCAAGTTCTTCAACCCGCCGGTTGCTCGGAGGCATCGCCTGCGGCGGATCATCAGTCATCATGAGCAGGCGGCGGAAGGCGGGTGCCCTATATTCGTGCCTAACCGCAATCGCGCAGGGAGCGCGGCGAGAAGGTCCGTGTCCTTCGGTGCACGATGCCGCGGCATCATCCGGAGCCAGGAGCCACGGTGTGAACGCCAGCCCGCCAACCACATTGATCGCCGTCCTGGCGCTGGTCCTGATGTCCGGACCACGGGATGCCATCGCACAGGCCCAACCGGTTCCCGTCGAAACGGCGCAGCTTCGATTGGCCGACATGCCGGTGACGCTCGACGGGATCGGCACGGTCCAGGCCGCCAATACCGTCGCGCTGCGCGCGCAGGTCGATGGCGAGTTGCAGCAGGTCCGCTTCCACGAAGGCCAGGAGGTCCAGGCCGGCGAGGTGCTGGCACAGATCGATCCGCGCCCCTATCAGGCCGCACTCGATCAGGCGCTCGCGCGGAAGGCCCAGGACGAGGCGCAGCTCGGCAACGCCCAGCTCAACCTGCAACGCTATGCCAGCCTTGCGCGCGATGATGTCGCGTCGCGGCAGCAGCTCACGAACCAGCAGGCGCTGGTGGCCCAACTCCAGGCGCAGGTGCAGGGCAGCGATGCAGCCATCGCGACGGCCCGCATCCAGCTCGGCTACACCACCCTCACCGCGCCGATCAGCGGCGTGACGGGCTTCCGGCTGGTCGATGTCGGCAATCTGCTGCGCGCTGCCGAAGGGACGACGATCGTCGTCATCACGCAGGTCCGCCCGATCGACGTTGTCTTCACCCTGCCCGCGGAGCGCCTGCCCGATATCCGGCGCGCCATGGCCTCGGGGCCCCTGCGGGCAACCGTGCTCGAACGTCAAAGCTCACGAGCGCTGGGCGACGGTACGCTGCAGCTGATCAACAACCAGATCTCCACCGCCAGTGGCCAGATCCAGCTCAAGGCCCAGCTACCCAATGCGGATGGGGCACTCTGGCCAGGCCAATTCGTCACGGTGCGGTTGCTGCTGCGCGAGGATCGCGGCGTACCGACCGTCCCATCGACCGCCCTCCAGCGCGGACCGGAAGGATACTGGCTGTACGTGGTTCGCCCCGATCAGGCGGTTGCGCCCTGGCACGTGCAGGTCCGGCACATCGGCAATGGCATCGCGGTGGTGGACAATGGCCCGCCGCCGGGAACGAGCGTCGTCACCGCGGGCCAATACCGGCTCCAGCCAGGCAGCCGCATCGTCGTGACCGGCGGGGCCCAGGGCGCCCCCGCCAACGACGTGGCACGATGAACATCTCGGCTCCATTCATCGCGCGCCCGGTGGCGACCATCCTGCTGATGGCCGCGCTGCTGTTCCTCGGCGCCGTCAGCTATCCGTTCCTGCCCGTGGCCCCGCTGCCGCAGGTCGACTTCCCGACCATCTCGGTCACGACACAGCTCCCGGGCGCCAGCCCCGAGGTCATCGCGACATCCGTGACCGCCCCACTGGAACGCCAGTTCGGGCAGATCCCGGGTATTTCCTCGATGACATCCAGCAGCGTCCTCGGCACGAGCATCATCACTGTGCAGTTCGACCCCGGCCGGAACATCGACGGCGCGGCTCTCGACATCCAATCCGCGATCAACCAGGCGGCCGGGCAATTGCCGCCCAACCTTCCAGCGCCGCCCCAGTACCGCAAGGTCAACCCGGCCGACGCTCCGATCCTCGTCATCGCGGTGCAGTCGGATCTTCTGCCGCTGATCCAGGTCGACGACTACGCCGAGACGATCCTGGCCGAGCATATCGGGCAGATCGCCGGCGTCGCGCAGGTCGGCATCAATGGCCAGCAGAAGCCCGCCATCCGCATCCAGATCGACACGGCGAAGCTCGCTTCGCTCGGCCTGTCCCTCGAAGATGTGCGCAGCGCCATCGCCACCCTGACCACCGTTGCACCGCAGGGCTCCCTCGAACGCAGCACACGGGCCTTCACGATCTACGACAACAGCCAGCTGCTCTCGGCGGATCGATGGAACGAGGCTGTCATCGCCTATCGCGACGGCGCGCCGGTGCGGGTGCGTGATGTCGGGCAGGCCATCGATGCCGCGGAGAATGTGCGCCTCGCAGCCTATGCCAATGGACGGCCGGCGATCCTTCTCGCCATCAGCCGCGTGCCGGGCGCCAATGTCATCGCCACCGTCGAGCGCATCAAGGCGGCATTGCCCAGCTTGCAGGCCGCCATCCCGCCCACCGTGACGGTGACGATCCTCAGCGACCGGACGCAGACCATCCGTGCGGCCGTGGCGGATGTCCAACGCACGCTGCTGCTGACGATCGCCCTCGTCGTCGCGGTCATCTTCGTCTTCCTGCGCAGCGTCCGGACGACCGTGATCCCGGCCGTGTCGGTGCCGCTCGCGCTTGTCGCGACCTTCGCCGTCCTCCATGCGCTGGGCTACAGCCTGGACAACCTGTCGCTGATGGCGCTGACCATTGCCGTCGGGTTCGTCGTGGACGATGCCATCGTCATGCTCGAGAACATCGAGCGGCACGCCCAGGCGGGGTTGCGCCCCTTCGACGCGGCGCTGCGGGGTGCGGGCGAGATTGGCTTCACCATCGTCTCGATCAGCCTGTCGCTGGTCGCCGTCTTCATCCCGCTCTTCCTCATGCCCGGCATCGTCGGGCGCCTCTTCCGCGAGTTCGCCGTTACCGTCACGGCGACCATCCTCATCTCGGTCCTCGTGTCCCTGACGCTGACGCCCATGATGGCGGCCCGCATGCTACCCGCACATGACGCGACGACCAGGCACGGCCTGCTCTATCGCCTGTCGGAGCGCGGCTTCAACGCACTCCAGGACGGGTATCGCCGGCTCCTGGACCTGGCTCTTGCGCACCGCTTCGCGATGCTGCTGCTCTTCCTCGCGACGATTGCCGCGACCGGCGTGGCGTTCGTACGCATCCCCAAGGGTTTCTTCCCGCAACAGGATACGGGGCTGATCCTCGGCACGATCCAGACATCGCCGCAGACCTCCTTCGAGGACATGTCGCGTACGTCGCTGCAGCTCGAGGCCATCGTACAGCGCGATCCCGCCGTCGCGAGCGTCGGCCTCAGCCTCGGCGGCGCGGCCGGCCTGACCGAAAACCAGGGTCGGATGTTCATCAGCCTCAAGCCGCGCGACGACCGCACAGCCTCCGCCGGCGACGTCATCCGCCGCCTCGGCCCGGCACTTGCCGCCGTACCGGGCGCCAGGACCTATCTCCAATCCGTGCAGGACATCAATGTCGGGGGGCGGCTCGCCAGCACGCAGTACCAGTACACGCTGCAGGATGCGAATGCCGAGGAGCTCGATCAATCAGCCCCGCGCATCTTCGCCGCGCTCGGCGCCTTGCCGCAGCTTCGTGACGTGGCGACCGACCAGCAGACCGGCGGCACGACGCTGAGCATCGAGATCGATCGCGACGCCGCCGGTCGCTACGGCATCACGCCGCTGCAGATCAACAACACCCTGTACGACGCCTTCGGCCAGCGCCAGGCCACCCAATACTTCACCCAGACCGCCTACTACCACGTCGTTCTGGAAGCCTTGCCGGCAATCCAGGCCGCGCCGAATGCCCTGCAGCAGATCTTCATCACCTCACCGGTGACCGGGGCGCAGGTTCCCCTGTCGTCCCTCGCGCATTGGACCGCCGCGCCGACACGCCCCATCGCGATCAATCACCAGGCCTTGTTCCCGTCCGTCACCATCAGCTTCAACCTCGCGCCCGGCGTGGCGCTCAGCGAAGCCGTCGCGGCGATCGATCAGGCCATGTCCGCATTGCAGCTTCCGGGCAGCCTGCGTGGCAGCTTCCAGGGCAACGCGCAGGCCTTCCAATCATCGCTGGGCAGCGTGCCGCTGCTGATTCTCGCGGCGTTGATCGTCGTCTACATGATCCTCGGGATCCTGTACGAGAGCTTCATCCATCCCCTGACGATCCTGTCGACCTTGCCCTCGGCTGGCCTTGGCGCGGTACTCGTGCTCTGGGCCGCCGGCAGCGATTTCGACATCGTCGCCATGATCGCGGTCATCCTGCTGATCGGGATCGTGAAGAAGAACGGCATCATGCTGGTCGATTTCGCGCTCGCCGCGGAACGTGGCGCCGGCAGGTCTCCGGCCGAGGCCATTCGCGAGGCATGCCTGCAGCGCTTCCGGCCCATCCTGATGACGACGGCAGCGGCGCTGCTCGGTGCCCTGCCGCTGATGCTCGCGCAGGGCACCGGATCCGAGCTTCGGCGCCCCCTCGGCCTCGCCATGGTCGGCGGGCTGGCGATAAGCCAGTTGCTGACCCTTTTCACGACGCCCGTGGTCTACCTCTACCTCGATCGCTTGCGGCGCGCGGCCGCGGCGACGCGCTCGACAGAACGGTAAGCCGCCCATCGGCGCCAGCCAGCGCCCGCCCGGATCTCGCGGAATGCGTCATGGACCGCCCGGTCCCTGACAACAGCCCGCGCGGCGAGGCGCCTCAGAGCTGGGATCGTTCCTGCATCGCGGAGACACAGAGCATCCGCGCCTCCTCCTCGCTGGCCGCGAGGAAAGCATGGCCCATCCGCGCATCGAAGAAGACGCTGTCGCCGGTCTCGAGCGTCACCGGCTCGTAGAACTCGGTGTGCAGGCTGACGCGGCCGCTCAGCACATAGACGAAATCCTCGCTGGGATGACGGTCCCATTCGCGGAACTCGCTGATGCTGCGGGCTCTGGCGATCGTCTCATAAGGAATGAAGGCGGTGCGCTTGAGGTCGTTCAGCAGCAGGCGAAGGTCGTAGTGGGGCAGCTTCCGGATTTCTCCCTCACCGGCGCGGTGGATGCTGCGCCGCCCGACAGGCGTGTGCATGTTGCCGGAGTTCAACAGCTCCGTCAGTTCCAGGCCAAAGCCGCGCGCGATCTTGTGCAGCGCTGAAAAGGTCGGGGACATGAGATTGCGCTCGATCTTGGACAGGGCGGCGCGCGACAGACCTGTCTGCTCGCTCGCCTGATCCAGGCTCCAGCCGCGTTCCTGGCGCAAGGCGCGCAGCTTCTCACCGAGATGCTCGGGTGACAGGGAGGCGCTCCCGATCGGGTCGGCGCCGCGCCGCTGCACGGCAAAGACACTGTTCACCATGATTATCCTTTACCCCAGCATCACCGCGGGACAGGAGATTCCTGCGTATCGCGCCAGGCCGGGGGATATTTTCTCCCATCCGGCTTGCTTCGGCAAAATCCTCTACTATATTGACGCCGAACTTCAGGGAGAACACGCTCAACGCGGCAAAGCGATGACATCCGTCGTCGCAGGCTTTGTCGTGGAGCGTGGCCGATGCCCCTGAAATGGCGGACTTCCCCTCGAACATACCGACATAGCTGCGATCAGGGCCACCCCCGGCGGGCCCTTGTCGGGCGTCCTGCATGTCTTTTTCGCGGCCATATCCTCTACTATAGTGAATATGCATGCGGTGACGGGGTCAGCCCATGACCCGGCTCTCCCTCACCTCGACCCATTGGGGCGCCTATCACGCCCATGTCGACGGCGACCGCGTCGTCGCCATGCAGCCGGTCGCCTGGGACAGCAATCCATCGGCCATCGGACAGTCCATGCCGGACGGTATCGTCGCGCCTTGCCGCGTGCGGCGGCCGGCCATCCGCAAGGGCTGGCTCGAACGGCAGGGTGCCTCCCGCGAGGGCCGCGGCGCCGAGCCCTTCATCGAAGTGCCGTGGGATGAGGCCCTCGACATCGTCGCCGCGGAACTCGACCGCGTGCGCCGCGACCATGGCAACCAGGCGATCTTCGGCGGCTCCTATGGCTGGTCCTCCGCCGGGCGCTTCCATCACGCGCAGAGCCAGGTCCACCGCTTCCTCAACACGATCGGCGGCTACACCTACTACGTCGAGACCTACAGCAGCGGCGCGGCGCGGCGCGTCCTGCCGCACGTCATCGGCGATATGGACGAGCTCCGGCGTGCCCATACGGCCTGGTCGCAACTGGAACAGCATTGCGAGCTGTTCGTCGCCTTCGGCGGGCTGCCCACGCGCAATGCCCAGGTGAATTCCGGCGGCGCGACCGATCACGCGACGCCCGACTGGCTGCGCCGCCTCGATGCGGCCGGCGTAACCTTCGTCAATGTCAGCCCGACCATGCATGACATCGAGGAAGTGCCGCACGCCGAATGGCTGCCCATCCGCCCGCACAGCGACACGGCGCTGATCCTCGCCCTGTGCCACGTGCTCTACACGGAAGGCCTGCACGCCCGCGACTTCCTCGCCCGCTGCACCGTCGGCTTCGAGCGCTTCCTGCCCTATCTGCTCGGCGAGACGGACGGCACGCCGAAGACACCCGACTGGGCCGCGCCGATCTGCGAGACCGCGCCCGAGCGCATCCGCGACCTCGCGCGGCGCATGGCGCGCAGCCGTACCATGGTGAACATCGCCTGGTCGCTGCAACGGGCCATGGGCGGCGAACAGCCTTATTGGGCGCTCGTCATCCTCGCCGCCATGCTGGGCCAGATCGGCACGCCGGGTGGCGGGCTCGGCATCGGCTATTCCTGCACCAACGATGTCGGCGCCGGACATGCCGCCTTCTCCGGTCCGCGCCTGCCGCAGGGGCGCAATCCGGTGCGCGACTACATCCCCGTTGCGCGCGTCTCGGACCTGCTGCTGAAGCCCGGCGAGACCTATGATTTTGACGGACGCAAGCTGACCTATCCGGAGATCCGCCTCGTCTACTGGGCGGGCGGCAACGCCTTCCACCACCACCAGGACATCAACCGCCTGATCCGCGCCTGGCGGCAGCCGGAAACGGTGATCGTCCACGAGCCCTTCTGGACCGCCCAGGCCAAGCACGCCGACATCGTGCTGCCGGCCACCGTTACCCTGGAACGCGACGACATCGGCAGCGCGGCGGGCGACGGCTACATGATGACGATGAAGCGCGCCGTCCCGCCGCAAGGCGAGGCGCGCGACGACTACGCCATCTTCGCCGCGCTCGCGGCGCGTCTCGGCACCGAGCAGGCCTTCACCGAAGGCCGCGACACGATGGGATGGCTGCGCCATCTCTATGAGGAAAGCCGAGGCCGCGCCGCGCGCGAGGGCATCACGCTCCCCGACTTTGACGCCCTGTGGGAACAGGAGCTCTTCCCCTATCCGCGCCCGCAGCGCGCGCAGGTGCTGTTCGATGCCTTCCGCGCGGATCCCGGGGCGAACCCGCTACCGACGCCCTCCGGCAAGCTGGAGCTTTTCTCCGAGACCATCGCCGCCTTCGGCTATGAGGAGTTCCCCGGCCACCCCACCTGGCAGGCGCCGACGGAATGGCTCGGCAGCCCGCGCGCCGCGATATGGCCGCTGCACCTGCTGTCGAGCCAGCCGAAGACCCGCCTGCACAGCCAGTACGACCATGGCCGCACCAGCCGCGAATCCAAGATCGCCGGGCGCGAGCCCATCACCATCAACAGTGAGGACGCTGCCGCGCGCGGCATCGCCGGGGGCGATGTGGTGCGCGTCTACAACGACCGTGGCGCCTTCCTCGCCGGCGCGCGGCTGAGCGACCGCATCCGTCGCGGCGTCGTGCAGATGGCGACCGGCGCCTGGTACGACCCGGAGGAGCCGGGGCGCATCGGCACGCTCGACAAGCACGGCAACCCGAACATGGTGACGCCGGATATCGGCACCTCGCGCCTCGGCCAGGGCTGCTCGGCGCAGAGTGCGCTGGTCGAGATCGAACGCTTCGACGGCGAGCCCCCACCCATCACCGCCTTCGATCCGCCGCCCTTCGCCGCACGGGAGGGCTGAATGATCCCCGCCATCCCGATGCGGGACCCGCCGGCCATCCCCGACAGCTATTGGGCGGCGACGGCGCCGGCCCTGGAAGTCAGCCCGGCGCTGGAAGGACGTGTGGAGACGGATGTCGCCATCGTCGGCGCGGGCTTCACCGGCCTTTCCACCGCGCTGCACCTCGCCGAGGCCGGGCGCAAGGCTGTGGTACTCGACGCGCACGAGCCCGGCTGGGGCGCCTCGGGGCGCAACAACGGCCAGGTCGTTGCCGCGCTGAAGCACGAACCGCATGAGATGGAAGCCGCCTTCGGCAAGGATCACGCCGCGCGGCTGATCGAAGCCGTCGGCGCCGGCCCCGATCTCGTCTTCGGCCTGATAGACCGCTTCGGCATGAACTGCGCCGCACGGCGGCGCGGCATCATCACCGCGGCGAATACGCGCGAGAGCCTCGCCAGCCTGCAGCGCCGCACCGAGGTCTGGCGCGGCCGCGGCGCGCCGCTCGAACTGCTGGACCGCTCGGCGGCACAGCAGGCGATCGGCAGCGACTTCTATGTCGGCGCCTCGCTCGATCCGCGAGGCGGCTCGGTCAACCCGCTCGGCTATGCGCGCGGCCTCGCCCGCGCGGCCATGGCGCAGGGCGCGTCCATTCACCGCGACAGCCTGGTGACCAAGGTGTCCCGCGAGGGCGCGGGCTGGGTGGTGCAAACGGCGCACGCGACGCTGCGGGCACGGCGCGTCATCCTCGCCACCAACGCCTATGCCGACGATCTCTGGCGCGGGCTGAAGCGCAACTTCATCCCGATCCGCACGCCACAGGTCGTCACGCGGCCACTCGGTGACAATCTGCACCGCTCCATCCTGCCGGGCGGGCAGATCATGTCGGATACGCGCCACCTCGTCGTCGGCGTGCGCGTGCATCCCGATGGGCGGGTGCATCTCGGTGGTGCGACCGGCACCACGGGGGCCGAGCGCGATTCCCAGTTCCGCACCCTGCAGGTGCAGCTCCATCGCCTCTTCCCGCATCTGCCGCCCGTGGAGTGGGAATATCGCTGGAGCGGCTTCATCGCCATGACACCGGACCGCTACCCGCGCCTCTACGATCTCGCGCCCGGCCTCGCCGCGGTGCTGGGCTACAGCGGCCGCGGCCTCGCCATGGGCACGGTGATGGGCCGCGAGCTGGCACGCTGGGCGAATGGCGAGGCCGGCATCGGCGAATTGCTGCTGCCGGTCTCCCGCCAGAAGGCCCTGCCCTACTACGCGCTGCGCGGCATCGCCGTGGACGGCTCGATCAAGTTCCACCAGGCCAAGGCGGCTGCGAACCGCCTGCTCGGCCTCGATCGCTGACACCAAGCCCCAAGGAGCAACCATGCCCGCCACCCTGATCGACCCGGTGCCCGTCGAAACCATGACGCCTGAGCAGAAGGTCGCCTACGACAGCAAGATCGCGCGCGACGGGCGCGTGACGAACATGCAGCGCACGCTGCTGCACTCGGTGCCGTCCTTCAACGCCTATATCGAGTGGTACAACCTGCGCGACCTGCTGGTGCCGGTGTTCGGCGAGCGCGCGATCTGGGTGTTCTGCCACACCATTTCCGCCGGCACGGACTGCCTGATCTGCTCCACCTTCTTCCGACGGCTGCTGATCGATTCCGGCATCTCGCCCGAGACCTACGAGCCTTCCGAGGAAGAAGCCCTGCTCGAATCCATCGGTCGCACCTTCATCACCAACGGTCACGGCGTGGATCCGGAAGTCTGGGCACGGCTGAAGGCGCGCTACAGCGATGAGGTGCTGACCACGCTGGTCGCCTTCGGCGGGCTGATGGTGGCGAACAACCTCTTCAACAACCTGCTGAACCCGCCGCTCGACGAGTATCTGCACGACTATCGCAAGCCCACGCCTGCGGTGGCAACGTGAGCGCCCTGAACCGCCGCGCTCTGATCGCGGCACTCGCCGGCAGCCTGGCGGCCCCGGCGCTGCGCGCGCAGACGGCCTGGCCGAACCGTCCCGTGCGCTTCGTGGTTGCCTATCCCGCCGGCGGCAGCGTGGACATCGCCACGCGGCTGATCGCCGAGAAGCTCACGCAGCTCTGGGGCCAGCCCGTCATCGTGGAGAACCGTGGCGGCGCCTCGGGGACCATCGGCGCAGATTCGGTCGCGAAGTCGCGGCCGGATGGCACCATCTTCCTGATGGGCGCGGCACCCGAGCTCGCCATCGTCGGCAACACCCTGGCGAACATCCCGTTCGACGTGCAGCGGGACTTCGCGCCGGTCATCCTGGTCAACGAGGCGCCCTTCATCCTCGTCGCGCATCCTTCCGTGCCCGCGCGGACCGTGGCGGAGGTCGTGGCGCTGGCCAAGGCGCAGCCGGGAAAGCTGAACTTCGCCTCCTCGGGCAACGGCACTTCGAGCCACCTGACCGGCGAGCTGTTCCGCCAGGTCGCCGAGGTGGACATCACGCATGTTCCCTATCGCGGCAGCGGCGCGCTGATGAGCGACCTGGTCGCGGGCCAGGTGCAGCTCACCTTCGATACCATCCCCACCACCCTGCCGCATGTGCGCGAGGGGCGGCTCGTCGCCATCGCCGCGGCGATGCGCGAGCGTTCGCCGCAGATGCCGGATCTGCCGACCTTCGCCGAAGCCGGCCTGCCCGGTGTCGTCGGCGGGAGCTGGTCGGGCCTGCTCGCCCCCGCCGGCACGGATACGGCGGTCATCGAGCGCGTCCGCGCCGATGTCGCCAGGCTGCTCGATGGAGAGATCGGCGAGACGCTGCGTGGCCGCGGCTTCGAGCCGCGCGGGCTCGGCCCGGTGGAGTTCCGCGACTTCATCGCCGCGGAAACCACGAAATGGCGGACCGTCGCCGAGCGCGCCGGGGTGCGGCCGGCATAGGCCGCGCCCGGCGGACATCCCGCCCCGCAAGGCTGGAAGCGCACCGGGCCCGACCTGGGCCCGGCGCGCCATTGATCAGGCGGCTTCGTAGCCGATGACCGCCTTGATCTCGGTGAAGTCGTCGAGCGCCCACTTGCCGTACTCGCGGCCATTGCCCGACTGCTTGTAGCCGCCGAAGGGGGCGGCGGTGTCGCCCACCGGATAGTTCATGAACACGTTGCCGGCGCGCATCTGCGCCGAGACCCGCCGCGCCCGCGCGACATCGGATGACTGCACATAGGCGGCGAGGCCATAGACCGTGTCGTTGGCCATCTGGATCGCCTCTGCCTCGTCGCGATAGGGCAGGATCGACAGGACGGGTCCGAAGATCTCCTCGCGCGCGATGGTCATGTCGTTGCGCACATTGGCGAAGACCGTCGGGCGCACGAAATAGCCGCGGTTGAGGTTCTCCGGCCGCCCCGGGCCGCCGGCGACGAGTTCCGCGCCTTCCTTGATGCCCGCCTCGATCAGGCGCTGGATCTTGTTGAACTGCACCTCGCTGACCACTGGGCCGATCGTCGTGCGCGGATCGTCCACCGGACCGACGACGACGCTTTCCGCCGCGGCCTTGGCGATGGCCTTCACTTCCTCATGCCGGTCGGCCGGGACGAACATGCGCGTCGGCGCGTTGCAGGACTGGCCGCTGTTGCCCATCATGCCCAGCACGCCCTTGGTGACCGCGACCTTGAAGTCCACATCCGGCAACAGGATGTTCGCGGACTTGCCGCCGAGTTCCTGCGCCACGCGCTTGACGGTGGTGGCCGCGGCCTGGGCGACGAGGATGCCCGCGCGGGTCGATCCGGTGAAGGACATCATGTCGATGTCCGGATGCGCCGACATGGCATTGCCGACCACGCCGCCTTCGCCCTGCACCATGTTGTATACGCCGGCGGGCACGCCGGCGGCGTGCATCACCTCGGTCCAGATGATGGCGTTGAGCGGCGCGATCTCGGAGGGCTTCAGCACCATGGTGCAGCCCGCCGCGATGCCCGGGGCGACCTTGCAGACGATCTGGTTAATCGGCCAGTTCCACGGGGTGATGAGGCCGACGACGCCGATCGGTTCGCGCGCGATCAGCGTCGTGCCCTGGACCTCCTCGAACTGGTACTCCTCCAGCACCTGGATCATGCGCTTCAGATGCGCCGAGCCAGTGGCGGACTGGCGTTCCAGCGCGAACTTCAGCGGCGCGCCCATTTCCTGGGACAGGGCTGCGGCGATATCGTCCCGCCGCTTCTCGTATTCCGACAGCACCGCGCGCAGCAGGTCGAGCCGCTCCTTGCGGGAGGTCTGCGAGAAGGCCGGAAAGGCCGCCCGCGCGGCGGCCACGGCGCGGTCCACATCCTTCGGACCGCCGACGGCGATCTTCGTGAAGACCTCCTCGGTCGAAGGGTTCACCACATCGAGCAGCTTTGGCTCAACTGGGGCGACCCAGGCGCCGTTCACGTAATGCTCGGTCTCGTGCTGCATCTCGCTTTCCTCCATGCCGTTTGATGAAAATATCCGCTGCCGCGGGATCGGGTCCATGGGCCGCGGCGGGTCACGCTATGCCATCGTGCATATTACGAGCCTGCCTGGCGGCAGATAGTCAAGGCGGCATGCCGACGATGCTAGGCGGCGAGGCTCTGCAGCGAGGACAAGGCGGCCTCATGCGCAGCGCCGATGTGGGAGAGCATCGCCGCCTCGGCGGCAGGGCCGTCGGCATCCGCGATGGCGCCCAGAATGCGCTGGCACGGCCTGAGATCCCGACGCAGCCGCGCCAGCGGCACGCGCGAATTGTACCAGCGCAGCCGCAGTTCGATGTCCCCCACGATCCTGGCGCAACAGTCATTGGCCGCGGCCTGGACACAGGCCTCATGAAAGGCGCCGCTTCGCTCCGCCCACTCGATGGCGGTCGCCTGTCCCATGGCGGCCTTCCATCGCACCAGGCTTTCCCTGATGCGCTGGAGCTGGTCATGCGTGCGCCGTTCAGCGGCCAGGCGCGCCATCCGCGGCATCAGGAACAGATGCGTCTCGCACAGGTTCCGCAGTTCATCCGAGCTATGCTCCTGGACATAGACGCCGCGGCGCGGGCGGATCCGTATCCACCCGCCGGCTTCCAATGTCCTGAGCGCTTCGCGGACCGGGATCTTGCTGATGGCGAAGTGCGCGGCGATTTCCTCGGGCTGGATGCGGCCGCCGGGCTCGAACTGCCCTTCGATGATGGCGCGGCGCAGCACTGAGCAGATCTGGTCCGGCAAAGCCTCCGCACCCCGGATCGGCGACAGATTGGTCGGCAATGCCACGATCAGCGCCCCGTCCGCTGCAGGCACATGCGGGGCGTCAATCGGTTGCGCCAGCGAGCGGACCGCCCGTCGGGAGCACATGGTCGCCAACACGCCGGCCGCGCGAAGGCAGCTCCCCGGCGGCGCCGATCTCGGTGGTGGCCGTGTTGACCATGGGCCTCTCTCGCACTGCCCCCGCGCGTCAGGGCTCACGGGCGCGCTTCGTTATATTTAATTATATATAACGTTGCCGCACCCCGCCGCAACCGCAAAGGCGCCCGGCGATCTCAAGCGGGCTCGGGGCCCGACGAATGCCTGCGCTCGCGCCAGGCAGGCCAGCGCCGCACGGCACACACGCCGGACCCCATTCGGGCCGGCCGTCATCGCCCGGCCACGGTGCCCGGGGTGGCTGATCGGCACGACCCCAGGTTCCGACACGTCATGGCCACCCGACGCGTGACCATTCGCCTGCCAGTTTAATGAAAAATATTGCCAATATCTTCACGAATGCCGCATCGTTCACCGTGGCATCACCTGGAGATCATACGCATGCGGATCACTCGCCGCTCCTTGCATCGCCTTGTGGGTACCGGCGCCCTTGGCATCGCGACGCCGGCCATCGCGCAGACGGCCGCTCGCTTCCCGGATCGGCCGATCCGCATGATCAATCCCTGGCCACCCGGAGGGGCGACGGATGCCCAGATGCGTCTGCTTTGCGACATCGCCGCGCGCCATCTCGGGCAGCCTGTCGTGGTGGAGAACCGCACCGGCGCGAGCGGCACGATGGGCGCCATGGCGCTCGCTTCCGACACGCGTTCTGACGGCTACCTGCTGTCACAGATGGGCCTTGCTGTCTTCCGCAACCCGCTGATGTCGCCACGACCGCTCTACGACCCGACCAAGGACTTCACCTGGATCATCCATCTCACCGGCTACCTGGCCGGCGTGGCGGTGCGCGCCGACGCGCCGTGGAAGACGATGGGCGAGCTGATGGCCGATATCCGCGCCAATCCGGGCAAGCTGGCCTATGGCAGCCCCGGCGCCGGAAGCGCGAGCCACCTGACCATGGAGGAGATCCGACTGAAGGAAGGCGTGGAATGGTTGCACGTCCCCTTCCGCGGCGGGCCCGACAACCTGCAGGCGCTGCTCGGCGGGCAGACGCAGTTCTGCGTCGAGTCCAGCGCCTGGGCGCCATTGGTCGAGGCCGGGCAGCTCCGGCTGCTCGCCGTCTTCACCGATACGCGCGCGAAGCGCTTCCCGGACGTGCCGACGCTGAAGGAAAGCGGCATCGACGTGAACGGCAACCAGCCCTATGGCCTCGCCGGTCCGCGCAACATGGACCCGGGCGTGACGCGCGTCCTGCACGATGCCTTCAAGCTGGCGCTGTACGACCCGCAGCATGTCGCGATCCTCGACCGCTACGACATGCCGCTGATCTATGCCGACAGCGGGACCTACACCGAGATGGCGCGCCGCCAGTATGAGTCGGACAAGGTGCTGATCCAGCGCCTCGGCCTCGCGCCGAGCTGACCGGGCGCCGACCGGTCAGAAGGTCGGCGGCGTGATCACCCAGAGCACCCGGGCGATGCTCGCGCCCGGGTTCTCGAAGCGATGGGGGCGGGAGGAGGCGAAGCCGAAGGAATCGCCCTCCTGCAACCTGAACAGCTTGTCCTCCACCCAGAGGTCGAGCTGCCCTTCCAGCACCACGCCGATCTCCTCGCCCTCATGCGTATAGGGTGTCAGGCCTGACGCCGCGCCGGGTGCCACGTTGACGATCAGCACCTCGAGCTTCCCATCCAGGTTGGGCGAGAGCAGTTCCTTGAGCACCGCGCCATCGTTCAGGCGCATCGTCCGCCGATGCGCGCGGCGCAGCACGATGCCGTGCTCCTCCAGCGGCGGCGGCGCGCCATGATGGAACAGCCAGCCGACCGTGACGCCAAGCGCTTCGGTCAGTGCCCGCAGCGTGCGTACGGAGGCGCTGGAAACCCCACGCTCGATCTGGCTGACCAGACCGATGGACAGGCCGGCGGCGTCGGCGAGCTGTTGCTGTGACAGGCCCTTCGCCTTGCGCAGGGCCCGGAGTTGCCCCCCGACGATCGCGTCGTCGTCGGGGGGAAGCCGTGCAGGGGCGTTCACCCGCGGCTCCTCAGCCAGGCGATGGAAGCTCGAACGGCGTGGGGTCGGCGAAGCGCCGAAGAACATTGGCCGTCATGCGAGAAACATTGTTGTCGTGGTCATTGTGGAAGAGCGATCCGCACCAGGCGATGGAGCCGGTTGAGAAGACCGCCCCACCATTGGCCCCTTCATAGAACACAATGTCCGCGCGCACATCGGGATTCTCTTCCCCCCCATGATTGGAAATGGAGGAGGTCATGCTTTCCGGCGTCAGCAGCACATAGCGCGAATGGTTCCCACTGCTGGTGGCCACCACCAACGCATGGGGCGGCGTGCCGAGGGACCGGTCGGCGCAGTCGATCTCCGACCCCGCCGCGCCACCACCGACCAGGCCGAAATTGCCGATCGGCTCGTCCCCGATGCCTTCGAAGATGAAGGCCGCGCGCGGGTCCACGGCCTCCGGCGTCCGGTAGTAGCCTTCCGAGAAGTCGAAGCCCGTCGCCACCGTCCCGACGCCGAGCAGCTTCTGCGGCGGCCGCCCGAGCCGCCGCCACAGCCCGCCATATTCGCCGGTGAAGGAATGGTAGGCCTCGCCTGGCCCCGTCTCCCAGTACCGCGCGCCGCTCTCGGCCCGGCGGACCTCGATCAGCCAGGGCTTCTCGGGGTGATAGGCCGTACGCCAGTAGAAGCCGTTGCCGCCGAGATACATGATCCGCCCGCCGGCATTCATCCACGCTTCCAGCGAGTCCATCATGCGCGTGGACCAGTATTCCGGATGCGTGCCCGTGATGACGACGCGATAGGGCGCGAGCACCGAAGGGCCTTCGAGGTGGATGTGCTCGTCGGTGATGACGTCGTAGTCGAAGCTCAGCGCATCCAGCCATTCGGTGATGTGGGTGTCGGCGTTCAGAGTCCACAGCCGCTGCATGACGCGCATGGAGAAGAGCGGGCGGCGACGCGAGGAATAGCAGACGCCCGACCCGTCCGAATGCGTGTCATAGGGCGATAGGCCGAAGTCGCGACGTTCGTTGAGGAAGACCTCCGGCGCGCCGATCACCATCCAGGTGCCGCGCTTGGGCTCCATCTCGGCCATGTCGGTGCCGTAGTGGCTGTTCGCATAGGCCATGTAGGTGCAGGTGGACGCCAGATAGGCGATCGGGCTGCGCGCCTTGCCGCGCGGGGCGCCGACAAAGAAGATCACGCGCTCGATGTCGCCGCCGCCTTCGGGCGTCAGCCGCGCGGCATAGACGCCCGACGGCAAGTCGTCGGGGATCTCGATGGTGAAGTCGGGCTCCCAGCGCGATTCCTCGAAATCGTCATCGTGGAAGTGTACCGCGGCGAAATGCGCCGGCTTGTCCGGCCATCCCATCACCGAGGCATCGAAGTCGAAGGACGTCACACCGCGCGTCGGCAGGTTCACCAGCGCACCATGCGCACTGTGCAGCGCGACGTCGATCATGCGGCTGCCGGGGATGTCTTGCGACAGATCCCAGGCGCCAACCAGATCGGGGGCGAGCTGATGCGGCAGGCCGGACGCGACCAGCGCGGCGAGTTCCGCCGCCGGCACCGCGCGCGCGAAGAGGCACGGGGCTTCGATCTTGCCATTGTAGTGCTGCTGCGCATCGCCCTTGTCGAGGCGGTCCACGGAACCGCAGGCGGCGAGCACCAGCGGCAGCGCGGTGCAATCCGGCGCCATGGCCGCGGCCTCGACAACGCCCCCGACGAGCCCGGCGGGAAAAGGCTTCAGCGCGGCGAGTTCAAGCCGTGCTGTCGCGCCGTCGAAGCTCAGCGCCAACCGATACCACTCGCGCTCGATCAGCTTGCGCGGCAGGCGCAGCGTGGTGCCGCCGAGCTCCGCTTCCAGCAGCCCATCCGCGGTCAAGCCAATGCGCCAGCCACGGCCCGTCGCGGGATCGAAGCGCCCCGCGATGGTTTGCGGCGCGTCCTTGGCCGGCGTCGTCGGGAACAGGCGGCAAGCGAAGGTGAAGGCTGCGCCGTCCCACACCGCATCCGGGGCGGGCACGACGCCGTAGCTGCCGATGAACAGCTTCTGCTTGCGCCCCTGGATGGTCATGCCCAGCACGCCGGGGATCACCGCTTCCTTCACGCCAGGCCCGCCGATCGTGTCATCGCCGCAGATCAGGCGCACCAGCTCCGCGAGATAGGGCTTCGGCCCCTGTTCGCAGCTCGCGAGGATCTGCACCCGGCCACCAGGGCGGGTGACCATGGGTTCGGGGTAGCCGATCAGGTCGTAGGTCATGCGGCGATATCCGTCGGCCAGGACAAGTTCGAATGCTTGAGCCAGCGCAGCTTGAGCAGGGCCATCTGCGCATCCTTGAAGGCGGTGAAGCGGCGTTCATCGGCGAAGGTGACGGGATCGCCGCGCCGCGCGCCGAGCTGCGCGATGGCCCATTCGCGCCCCGGCTTCGTCACCAGGATGAACTGCTTGCCGACGAGCCCTTCCGTGCGCAGCCGAGTCAGCAGCCGCTGCAGGTCGAGGCTGTGCTGCCGCGACGGCTTGTCGCGGTATTCGCGCAGCAGCGCGTAGTCGTCCGTTGAGAAGCGATACATGCCGGGTTGGTCCGTTCGGGAAGATGTCAGCGCGCGTTGTCGACGATGCGTTCGACCAGGCGCGTGCGTTCCTGTTGCTTGTCGCCGACCACGTACCAGTCGGGCGACCAGGTGCGCCGGCGCACCTCGGCGACGCTCATGCCGAGGTCGCGTTCGAGCTCCGGCGTCAGCACCGCGTCCTTGTGCATCGGGAAATAGGCGAAGCGGCCGGCCGCGACCTGGGATGCGGCGTCGCAGGCCATGCGCATGAAGCGCCGCGCGGCCTCGGGCGTCGGTCCGTTCTTCGGCACGACGAGCAGGTAAGGGATAGCGAGGCCGCCTTCGTCGGGGATGACGAGGTCCACATTGCCGATCCCGCCCGCCTTCATGAGCTGGACCTGGCTGGAATAGAACGGCACAGCCGTCACGTCGCCCCGCGCGAGCTGCGTCTGCAGCACCGGCATCGAGGTGTAGTAGGTGACGGCATTGCGCGCGAGGCCTTCGAGCAGCGGAATGCCGGGGTCGATGTTGCGCTCGTCGCCGCCCGCGATCTTGGCAAAGAGCGGCAGTTCATAGGTCGCAAGGAATTGCGGCCGCACCATCGAGAGCTGGCCGCGCCAGCGCGCATCCGCGATGTTGCGCCACTGGGCGAAGTCGCCGCGCTTCGCGAGGTCGGTGTTGAAGGCAACGCCGTGATAGATGAAGTAGACCGGCATGCCGACGATGCGGCCCGCCGGCGTCTTCACCCAATAGTTCTCCGGGACCTGCCGGATCTCGGGGATTTCCTCGACGCTGAAATCCTCGAGCAGACCCATCTTGGCGAGGTTCGCCGCCTGGAAGGCCGCAGCGACGATCAGGTTGTAGGGCGGGCGGCCCTGGGCAGCGGCAATGGCTGCCGTGGGGTCCGGCACCTCGGCCACGGTCAAGGGAATGCCCGTCTCGGCGGTGAAGCGCGTGCCATAGATCTCGCGCCACATGCGCGCGCCACCGCCACCCCAACTGGCCATCACGACCTTGGTGTCACCCTGTGCGCTCGCCAGGCGCGGCAGGGCGAGGCCGCCGGTGGCGGCCAGCAGGGAGCGGCGGGGCAGGCGGATCATGTCGGGCTCTCCAGGACTGCGAGGTCGAATGGCGGTGGGTCGCGCTCACCACTCCGGGCCCGCGCTGTGCGGGCGGAACGGGATGCGCCCGCAACGGGCGTAATGGCCGGCAAGGAGATCGATGGAGGTGCGACAACCGCGATCAAGCGATCCACACCGTCAGGCAGTCGAACCCCAAGGCCGGATCTGTTGGAACGCTGCCGTCCCTGGCCGGGACACGATCGTCACCAAGCGCCGGGGCCTCGGCGTCAAGCGCTCGCCGGCAGAAAGCACCCGCATCGGACGAGGTGGGGAGGATGGTGGCGGCACTCAGCATCGGGAAAAGAGTTTGTCGGCTCGATGAAATTGTCAAAGAGAAATTTCATTTATGCCGGCGTAACTGAATTCCATGAAGGCCTGCTACGGCGCATCGTAGCGTGGGGGCGCCCGCAAACGCCCGGCGCGCGGCCAGGCTGCCAGTCCTCATGTTGGCCGCTCCGACGTTCGCCGCGGCGCCGCACTAAGCTTGGCCGCTCGGGCCGCCCGCCTTCACGATGAAGATGTTGCGGCCGTCGTGCCGCGCGCGGGAAACGAGCTGATGCCCCGCCCTGTCCAGGTAGAATGGGACATCGATCATGCTGAGCGGATCCGTCGACACGACGGTCACCTCGCAGCCGGGCTGCAGGTCGCGCATATAATCGGCCAGGCGCAGCACGACATGCGGGCAGTTCAGGCCGGACAGGTCGAGCGCGTGCACCGCAGGAGGTCTCATTCCGTATTCAGGCAGAGCCCCTCCAGTTTCCAGAAGACGCAGGGCCGCGCAATCGTTCATCGGCCCATGCCGCACGATGATCAGCACGGCGCCCGGCGATCAGCCGCCGAAGGCCGCGTGGGGTCGAGGCCGCGTGCCGTCCGGGGCTGCTGCTCAGGCGAGGCGGGCGTGGCGCCGGATGGGCTGGTCCCGATATGGGAACCGCCGGTGCCCCCGGACCAGCCCGTCGAGCCCATGCCGCCCGGTGCCGTGCCGGAATCGCGGCCCCGGGCAGGCGGCGTAGCCGGGCGCTCGGCCTGCCCCTCGGCGCAGGATGGACGAAGCGCCGCCGGGCCGTGTTCATCGGCATTCGCGCGCGCCGGCGGCGCACCCAGTAGCGCCATGATGCCGGCAACCAGGATCTGGAGACGAATGACGTTCACGACTGTTCTCCCTCGTCCCCATCAACGCGGCGTGCCAAGCAAGGTTCCATGATCCCACGCGGGCCGGGCTATGGTCCTTCCGCCTCTTTGGACCGCCTTCGTCACGTTCCGCAGGCGAATTCCGGTGGCGATTTTCCTGGGCGGCGCCTAGAATTTCAGTTGGAGATTGAACTGCCCCTTGTGGGAGGAGGGATTGACGCAATGAATGTCGAACTCTCGCGGCGCACATTGTTGCGCGTAGCGGGGGCTAGTGCTGCTGGGACGGCCCTCGGGGCCCTGGGCTTTGGTGGGATCGAAGCGGCGTATGCCGGGACCATCAGGGCCTTCAAGCTGGTCGGGACGACCGAAGCCCGCAATACCTGCCCCTATTGCTCCGTGGCCTGCGGCATCATCACCTATGCCCGCGGCGACATCGGAAAAGGCGAGCGCGCCGAGCTCGTCCATGTCGAAGGCGACGTCGACCACCCGACGAATCGTGGCACGCTCTGCCCCAAGGGCGCGGGCCTGCTCGATTTCGCGAAGTCCGAGACGCGCCTGACGCAGCCCAAGGTCCGCCGGCCCGGCTCCGACCGCTTCGAGCCGATCTCGTGGAACGAGGCGCTCGACCGCATCGCGCGGCACATGAAGAACGATCGCGACGCGAACTTCATCGCACGCAACAATGACGGCGTGACGGTGAACCGCTGGACGACGACGGGCTTCCTCGCCGCTTCCGCAACGACGAACGAAACCGCGTTCCTCACCTACAAGGTGGTGCGCAGCGCGGGCATGGTGGTGTTCGACAATCAGGCGCGTGTCTGACACGGCCCGACGGTGTCCAGTTTGGGCCCGACGTTTGGCCGTGGAGCGATGACGAACTCCTGGACCGATATCAAGAACACCGACCTCGTCGTGATCATGGGCGGCAATGCCGCCGAAGCGCATCCGTGCGGGTTCAAATGGGTGACGGAGGCGAAAGCCAACCGTGGCGCCAAGCTTGTCGTGGTCGATCCGCGCTTCACGCGCTCGGCCTCGGTCGCGGATTTCTACGCGCCGATCCGGCAGGGGACGGACATCGCCTTCCTGCTGGGCGTGATCCGCTACTGCATGGAGAACGACAAGATCCAGTGGGAGTACGTGAAGGCCTTCACCAACGCGAGCTATCTCGTGAAGGACGGCTTCTCCTACAGCGATGGCCTGTTCAACGGCTATGACGCCGAGCGGCGCGACTACAACCGTTCCGAATGGGAATACCAGATCGGTGCGGATGGCTATGCGCTGACGGATCCGACGCTGCAGGATCCACGCTGCGTGTGGAACCTGCTGAAGGCGCATGTCGCGCAGTACACGCCGGAACTGGTGGAACGGATCTGCGGCACGCCGCGGGCGAAGTTCCTCAAGGTTGCGGAGATGATCAGCGAGACGTCGTCGCGCACCAAGACGATGACCTCGATGTACGCGCTCGGCTGGACGCAGCACTCCAAGGGTTCGCAGAACATCCGCACCATGGCGATGCTGCAGCTCCTGCTGGGCAACATCGGCGTGCGCGGCGGCGGGATGAACGCTCTGCGCGGGCATTCCAACATCCAGGGCCTGACCGATATCGGCCTGATGTCGAACCTGATCCCCGGCTACCTGACGCTGCCGGTGGAGCGCGAGGTGACGCGCGATATCTACATGAGCAGCCGCGGCTTCAAGCCGCTGCAGCCCAACCAGATGAGCTACTGGCAGAACTACGGGAAGTTCTTCGTCTCCTTCATGAAGTCCATGTGGGGGCCCGCGGCGACGCGGGAGAACGACTACGCCTATGACTGGCTGCCGAAGCTCGACGTCCCCGCCTATGACGTGCTGCGCGCCTTCGAGCTCATGCACAACGGGCGGATGAACGGGTATTTCTGCCAGGGCTTCAACCCGCTGCTGTCCTTCCCCAACCGGCGGAAGATCACATCGGCGCTGTCCAAGCTGAAGTTCCTGGTGGTGATGGACCCGCTGGAGACGGAGACCGCGCGGTTCTGGGAGAATCACGGCATCCACAACGATGTGGAATCCGCAAGCATCCAGACCGAGGTCTTCCAGCTTCCCACCACCTGCTTCGTCGAGGACGAAGGCGCGCTGGTGAATTCCGGGCGCTGGCTGCAATGGCACTGGCCGGGCGCCTCCCCGCCCGGCGAGGCCAAGCACGACACCTGGATCATGGCGCAGCTCCATCTTCGCCTGAAGGAGCTGTACCGACAGGAAGGCGGCGCCTTCCCCGACGCGATCCAGAACCTGCACTGGCCTTACCGCGACACGCAGGACCCCAAGGCGGACGAGATCGCCCGCGAGCTCAACGGCTATGTCGTCGAGACCGTTCGCGACCCGGCCGACCCGACGCGGGTGCTGCTGGAACAGGGCAAGCAGGTCGCCGGCTTCGGCGTCCTGCGCGACGACGGCACCACGGCCTGCGGCTGCTGGATCTATGCCGGCTGCTTCACCGAACAGGGCAACATGATGGCCCGGCGGGACAATCGCGATCCGGACGATACGGGCGCCTTCCCGAACTGGTCCTTCTCCTGGCCGGCGAACCGGCGGATCATCTACAATCGTGCGTCCGCCGATATCGACGGCAAGCCGTGGGATCCGTCCCGCAAGCTGATCGAATGGGATGGCACACGCTGGACCGGCTATGACGTGCCGGACATCGCCCCGAACGCCAAGCCGCAGGAAGTCGGTCCCTTCATCATGAACCCGGAAGGCGTCTCGCGCCTGTTTGCCCGGGGGATGATGCGGGACGGGCCTTTCCCGGTGCACTACGAACCGTTCGAGGCGCCGATCGCGAACGTCATCGCGCCGCGCATCCGGGGCAATCCCGTTGCGCGCGTCTTCCGCAACGACATGGAGCAGTTCGGCGATGCGGACGAGTTCCCCTACGCCGCGACCTCCTATCGCCTGACCGAGCATTTCCACTACTGGACCAAGCACGTCCGCCCCAACGCGATCGTGCAGCCGGAATTCTTCGTGGAGATCTCGGAGGAACTGGCGCGGGAGAAGGGCATCACCAAGGGCGGCTGGGTGCGCGTCTTCTCGAAGCGCGGCTCGGTCTATGCCAAGGCGGTGGTGACCAAGCGGATCCGGCCGCTGATCTGCGACGGCAAGACCGTCCATGTCGTCGGCATTCCGCTGCATTGGGGCTTCACCGGCGTGGCGCGGAAGGGGTTCGGCCCGAACTCGCTGACGCCCTTCGTCGGTGACGCCAATATCGAGACGCCGGAATACAAGGCGTTCCTGGTCGACATCGAAGCCGCAAACCCGCCGGTGAGCTGAGGGGAGGAGGAAGCATGACCATTTCCGTCAATCCCCCGGTCACGCCGGTGGCGCCGCGCTTCGGCGAACAGGATCTGCGGCGTCGCTCCGCCTCGACCATCGAGCCGCCGGCACGGCAGCTCGAGCAGGTGACGAAGCTGATCGACGTCTCGAAGTGCATCGGCTGCAAGGCGTGCCAGGTGGCCTGCCTCGAATGGAACAACCTGGCGCAGGACGAAGCTGTCGGGATCAATGTGGGTGTCTACGACAACCCGCATGACCTGACCGCCAATACCTGGACGCTGATGCGCTACACCGAGTGGGTCAATCCGGACACCGACAACCTGGAGTGGCTGATCCGCAAGGATGGCTGCATGCATTGCGACGATCCGGGCTGCCTCAAGGCCTGCCCGTCGCCCGGTGCGATCGTGCAGTACACAAACGGCATCGTGGATTTCGACCACGAGAAGTGCATCGGCTGCGGCTATTGCGTGAAGGGGTGCCCGTTCAACATCCCGCGCATCTCGCAGGTGACGCAACGGGCGTACAAATGCTCGCTGTGTTCCGACCGCGTGGCGGTGGGACAGGGGCCGGCCTGCGCCAAGGCCTGCCCGACCAAGGCGATCGTCTTCGGCACGCGCGAGCAGATGTTCGCCCATGCCGAGACGCGCATCACCGACCTGAAGTCGCGCGGCTTCGACAAGGCGGGGCTCTACAACCCGCCGGGCGTGGGCGGCACGCATGTCGTCTATGTGCTGCACCATGCCGACCGGCCGCATCTCTACGCCAACCTGCCCGACAACCCGCGCATCAGCCCGTTGGTCGAAGCGTGGAAGGGCATGGCGAAATATGCCGGCTTCGCCGTCATCGGCCTGACCGCCGCCTTCGGCTTCGTCCATCACCTCGTCACCGGCGCCAACCGCGTGACGAAGCATGACGAGGAAGAAGCCGAGCGCATCGCGGAAACGGCTGAAGCCAAGAAGGACGACGCGGCATGAGCGGGTCGGAGGACAAGCTGCGCATCGTCCCCGCCGGCGAGCCGCGCGTGACGGTCGGTCGCTACTCGGTATTCACGCGCATCAATCATTGGACGCTGGCCATCTGCTTCGTGCTGCTGTCTGTCAGTGGCGCGGCGCTGTTCCACCCGAGCCTGTTCGGGCTGACGGCGCTGTTCGGCGGCGGGCAGATGACGCGCTGGCTGCACCCCGTGATCGGCTGCGTGCTGATGCTGGCCTGGCTGGTGATGTTCGTCCGCTATGTTCGCTTCAACCTGCCGGAGAAGTCGGACGTCGAGTGGATGAAGCACGGCGCCGAGGTGCTGCGCGGCGAGGAGGAGAAGCTGCCCGAGGTCGGCCGCTACAATGCCGGCCAGAAGCTGGTCTTCTGGGCTTTCACCTTCATCGTCCCGGCGCTGTTCCTGACGGGCCTGGCGATCTGGGACCAGTATTTCTACGACTGGACCACCATCCCGCAGAAGCGCGTGGCCGTGCTCGCCCATGCGTTGCTGGCGATTGGCATGATCACCGTCTGGATCGTGCATTTCTATGCGGCGATCTGGGTGCGTGGTACGATCCAGGCGATGACGCGCGGCTATGTCAGCGGCGGCTGGGCCTTCCGGCACCACCGCCGATGGCTGCGCGATTTGGCTGCGGGCCGCAAGGTTTCGTGACCCGACCCGGTCCCGGGGATGGCGCCCCGGGACCATCCACCCTACGTGACCCGTGCGGTTCGTGAGGCAATAGCATGTCCCAGATCGGTGCCCCCCCTGCGGGCCATGACCCCGTTCCCATCGGAGAGGTCACGGCCCCGCCCTTCGCGCGCGTGCCGGACCTCGCCAGGCTGTTCCACGATCGCGCCGCAAGGCTCCGGCAAGTGGCACGGAACCACCCTCTCGCGCCCTATCTCGACTTCGTTGCCGGGCTGGCCGAGGCCCAGGACGGCATCGGCCACGACCTGCCCCGGCCCATCCTGCCTGAAACCGATGCCCTCGCACGCGCGAAGGAATTCGGCATGCCAGCGCTGGACCGCGCGACGCTGCTGGAGCCGGCGGCCCTTCTGCCCACCCTGCGGCGCTTCCTCGCCGCGGCCTCGGTGCTCGCCATGCCCGATGCCGCGCGGCAGGCGCTCGCCGCCGCCAGCGCGGCGGAGGATGAGATGCTGCTCGCCATGGCAGGCAATGTGCTCGACAACGCCATCCCCTTCGATGCCATCGCCGAGCACGCCTTCGTCGCCGCCGGTCTTCAGGTGCATGCGGCGCACGCCGCGGCGCGGCTGGATGCGGCGGGGCTCGTGCCGGTAGGGGAAGGCGCCTGCCCCTCCTGCGGCAGCGCTCCCGTCGCCTCCGTCGTGGTCGGCTGGGAAGGATCGAACGGCGCCCGCTTCTGTTCCTGCTCACTCTGCAGCACGCTTTGGCATCATGTCCGCATCCGCTGCGTGGCCTGCGGTTCGACCAAGGGCATCACCTATCGCGAGCTGGAAGGCGGCGACGGCGCGCTCAAGGCCGAATGCTGCCGGGAGTGCAAGACCTACCTGAAGATCATGCACCAGACGAAGGACCCGGCGCTCGACCCCGTGGCCGACGACATCGCGACCTCCGCCTTGGACGTGCTGGTGCGGGAGGAGGGCTTCACGCGCAGCGGGGTCAATCCCTTCCTGCTTGGCTACTGAGGCGCGCGATGGAACTGCGCCGCCTGCCTTCCGTGGATTCCGTGCTGCGTTCTGCCGCCGGCACGGCATTGATCGAACGCCATGGCCATGCGCCGACCGTCGCCGCACTGCGCCGCGCGCTGGATGAGGCGCGCGACGCGCTGCGCCATGGCGCGCCCGCCGCCGGCCCGGATAGCGTGGCCGCGACTGCCGCCGCCATGCTGGACGTGAGCGAGGCGCCGCGCATCCGCGCCGTCTTCAACCTGACCGGGACGGTGCTGCACACCAATCTCGGCCGGGCGCTGCTGGCCGAAGCGGCGATCGAGGCCGCGACCACGGCCATGCGTCAGGCCATCGCGCTCGAATTCGACCTCGCCACCGGCAAGCGCGGCGAACGCGACGATCTGGTGCGGGATCTGCTCCGCGAACTGACCGGCGCGGAAAGCGCGACGTTGGTCAACAATGCCGCCGCGGCGATGATGATCACGCTCAACACCCTTGCCCTGGGACGCGAGGCGGTGGTCTCGCGCGGCGAGCTCATCGAGATCGGCGGCGCCTTCCGCCTGCCCGACATCATGGCGCGATCGGGCGTGACGCTGCGCGAGATCGGCACCACCAACCGCACCCATCTGCGCGACTATCGCGCCGCGATCACGCCGGAGACCGGCGTGGTGCTGAAGGTGCACACCTCCAACTACCGCATCCAGGGCTTCACGGCGGAAGCCGAGGCCAGCGCCATCGCGCCCTTGGCGAGGGAGGCCGGCGTGCCGCTGGTGCATGACCTCGGCTCCGGCACGCTGGTCGATCTCGCGCGCTGGGGCATCGGGCATGAGCCCACCGTCACGGAATGCGTGGCCGACGGTGCGGATATCGTCATCTTCTCGGGCGACAAGCTCCTGGGCGGCCCGCAGGCGGGCTTCATCGTCGGGCGGCGCGATCTGATCGAGCACATCAATCGCAACCCGATGAAGCGCGCGATGCGAGTGGACAAGATCCGCCTCGCGGCGATCGAGGCGACGTTGCGCCTGTATCGCGACCCGGACCGCCTGGCCGAGCGGCTGACGACGCTGCGTCTGCTGGCGCGCGACGCGGCGACGATCCGCGCGGTCGCAGAACGCCTCGCACCCGCACTGGCGCCGCTCGTCGGACCGGAGCTGGCGGTGGATGTCGTGGCCTGCGCAAGCCAGATCGGATCCGGCGCGCTGCCGCTCTCCACCCTGCCCAGCGCGGCGATCCGCGTGACGCCCCTGGATGGTCGCGGTGGCGCACTCACCTCACTGGCGGCGCGGCTGCGTGCCCTGCCCATGCCGGTCATCGGGCGCATCGAGGACGGCGCCCTCTGGCTGGACTGCCGCTGCCTCGAGGATGAGGCGGGATTTCTCGCCACGATCGGGGCCTTGGCATGACGTGGCCCCGCCGCCGCGCCGAGCCCTCCGCCGAGGAACTGATGGCGATCGCGCGCGAACACGCCCAGGCCGAACGCTACGAGGAGGCGCTGGCGATCTGGGAACCGCTCGCCCGGGCCGGTCATGCACGCGCCTGCAACAACATCGGCGCCTGCTTCGCCGAAGGCATGGGCGTCGAGCGTGATCCCCTGATGGCGGAACGCTGGCTGGCCCCCGCGGCGGAGGCCGGCGACCCCGTCGCGCAGCGCAACCTCGCCACGCTGCTGTTCAAGGGAGAGGGCATCGAGCCCGATCGCCACCGCGCCCTCGCCCTCTACCTGATGGCGTCGGAGCAGGGCGACGCCATATCCCAGGACATGTTGAGCTGGATGCTGCTGGAAGACGAGGAGATCCCCGCCGATCACGCCGAGGCTCGCCGCTGGGCCGAACGCGCCGCGGCGCAGGGTGTGAGCGCCTCCATGACGCGGCTCGGCATGCTGCACCACAATGCGCTCGGCGTACCGCGCGACCCCAAGGCGGCCGCCTTCTGGTGGCGCCTCGGCGCGGAGCGCGGCGATCCGGATGGCCAGGCGATGCTCGGTGCGGCGCAGTTGCTCGGCAACGGCGTCGCACGCGATCCGCTCGCCGCATTGGCCTGGCTGCTGCGTGCCGAGACTGGCGGCAGCGCGCTTGCCGGCCGCTTCCTGCCCGCCGCCCGCGCCGCCCTGGACCATGACGCGCAGCAAGAGGCCGCGCGTCGTGCCGCCCAACCCCTGCCCGATCCCGGCCCGCTTCCCACCCTCCCCGGAGCCCCCGCATGAGCCGCGCCGCCACCTGGATCGAGGAGCTGACCGCAGCGACCAGCGCCGCCGAAACGGCGGAGAAGGCCTACCGCGCCGAATATGCGAAGCGCGTCGAGCAGCTCGCGCAGGAGCGCGCCTTCGCCTTCCGGCGGGCCAACCTGCTGCGCGCCGTCGCCGATGTCGTCGCCACGGCGGAGGATGAACAAATGGCCGTCGCCTATGGTCTCGCCACGCTGCGCAGCCGCCTGGGCTGGGGGCAGGAAAGCCCGGCGCGGGAGGAGATCATCTCCCGCTTCGCGCCCGTCTGCGCGGCGCTGCGCGACGGCGATGCGCAGGCCAAGGAAGCGACCGACCCCGCCGAGGCGCTGGCCGACTTCGAGGCGTGGCACCAGGAAGCGCGCGGCGTGCCCTTCTGGGTGCTGTTCGAACGCTGGATGCCGGAGACCCCCGTCGTTGACTTCTGACGTCGCCACCGACTTCGAACCCTGGCTCGCCGGCGCTTTCGCGGAGTCCGGGGCCTTCACCGCGCTGATCGTGCTGCTGCGGATCGGGGACGCACAGGTCACGCCGCTCTGTTCCACCTATGTCAACGTGATCGGCGCCGAGGTCGATTGGAGCGACATGGTGGTGATGCTGGCCGGCGCGGGGCAGGAATGGGATGGCGTCGTCTTTTTCCCCGAGCAGGAACGCGGCCGGCCGCTCGACAATCCGACGGCGCGGACGCGGTTGCGTTCGCTGGAACAGCGGCTGGACGATGATCGCCTGGCGCTGAACGAGGGCCATTTCTTCGACCGTTGGGGCCGCCGCATGCGCATCGACGAGGTCGATCCGCCATGATCGTCGGCACAGCCGGTCACATCGATCATGGCAAGACCTCGTTGGTGAAGGCGCTCACCGGCGTGGATGCCGACCGGCTGAAGGAGGAAAAGGCCCGCGGCATCACCATCGAGCTCGGCTTCGCCTATCTGCCGCAGCCGGATGGATCGGTGATCGGCTTCGTCGATGTGCCCGGCCACGAACGCTTCGTGCACACCATGCTGGCCGGCGCGCACGGGCTCGACCTGCTGATGCTGGTCGTCGCCGCCGATGACGGCGTGATGCCGCAGACGCGCGAGCATCTCGAGATCGTCTCGCTGCTCGGCATTCCCCGTGGCGTGGTGGCGCTGACCAAGGTGGACGCGGTGCCGCCCGAACGCATCGCGGCGGTGAGCGGCGAGATTGAGGCACTGCTGGCCGGCACGGCATTGGCCGGGAGCTCGATCTTCCCGGTGTCGAACCTGACCGGCGAGGGCGTGCCGGCGCTGCTCGCCTTCCTGCAGGAGCGCCACGCCGCCACACGCCCGCGCGAGCATGAAAGTCTGTTCCGCCTGGCCGTCGATCGGAGCTTCATCCTCGCCGGCGCGGGGGTGGTGGTCACCGGCATGGTGCTCGACGGCGCCGTTGCGGTTGGCGATGCGGTCATCGTCTCGCCATCGGGCCTCGCGGCGCGCGTGCGCTCCATCCATGCGCAGAACCGCCGCGCCGAACGCGGCGTGGCGGGGGAACGCTGCGCGCTGAACCTCGCCGGGCCCGGCATCAGCAAGGACCGGCTGCATCGCGGCGATGTCGTCACCACGCCGGAAGCCCATGCCCCGACGCAGCGCATCGACGCCTCGCTGCGCGTCGCGCCCGGTGCGACGAAGGGCATCGCGCAATGGATGCCCGCGCGCCTGCACCACGCCACCGCCGAGGTCGGCGCCCGCATCGTGCTGCTGGGCGACCACAGGGCCGAGCCGAACGACGAAGCGCGCATCCAACTCGTGCTGGACTCACCCATAGCGGCGCGTGCGCTGGACCGCTTCATCCTGCGCGATGTCTCGGCGAGCCGTACGCTGGGTGGGGGGCGCTTCCTCGATCTGCGCGCGCCGGAACGCAGGCGCCGAACGCCCGAACGCCTGGCGTTGCTTGACGCGATGGCGCAGCCCGACCCGGTCGCGGCCTTGGCCGGCGTCGTCGCGGCCTCGGCCGCACCGGTCGATCTGGGTGCCTTCGCACGGGATCGCGGCGCCACGCTGGAGACCGCCCGCGCCTGGTGCGTGGCGGCGGATATCGAGGAATGGCCGGTCGGTGCGACGCGCTTCGCCGTCGCGCGCCAGCGTCGCGTGGCAATGGCGGAACGGCTGCGCGAAGCCCTGGCCGACTTCCATGTGGCCCAGCCGGACCTGCCGGGAATGGGCCTCGAGCGCCTGCGCATGGCGACCGCGCCGCGCGTGCCGGCACCACTCTACCGCGCGCTGCTGCGCCGTATCGCGGATGAAGAAGGTTGGTTGGCGCTGGACGGGGCCTGGGTGCGCCTTTCCAGCCACCGCGTCGAGATCTCGCCCGGGGAAGAGGCGCTTTGGCGGGCCATCGAGCCCATGCTGGCCGGTGCGGCACGCTTCCGCCCTCCGCGCGTGCGCGACATCGCGCGCGATCTCGGCCACGAGGAGAACGAGATCCGCCGCCTGATGCGTCGCTTCCGCCAGGCCGCGACGGTCGATGAGGTCGCGCAGGACCATTTCTTCCTGCGCGGCACGGTGGCGGAGATGGTGCGCCTCTTCGCCACGCTGGACACGGGAGACTGGGTCTCCGCCGCCGCCTTCCGCGATGTGCTGGAAGCCCAGGGGGGCGGCGTGGTCGGGCGCAAGGTCGCGATCCAGGTGCTGGACTTCTTCGATCGCCACGGCGTGACCATTAGACGCGGCGACCTTCGCCGGATAAATTCGCATCGTCGGGATCTGTTCGAGACACCCGGCGACGATGGAAGAGAGTCGTCCCCGGTGGGGCGGCCAGACTTCAAATCTGGTTGGGGCTGCGAGACGGTCCCAGGTGGGTTCGACTCCCATTCTCTTCCGCCATCATCCGGGGCGGGCCATGGCTGATGACGTCCTGTTCGCACTGGCCGGGGAGGCCGGCTTGCCGCGCGGGCTCGCGCAGGACCTCGCGCGCATCGGCGCGCCCTTTGCCTCACGCCCCTTCCGCGCCTCGACGCCCAGCTTCCGCGACTTCGACAGCGATGAGCTCGGCGCCTGCCGGCGCTCGGGCGTCTTCCCCGCCTTCTCGATCACCGGCGGCACCTGCGCGCTGAACTGCAAGCACTGCCGCGCGGAGATCCTGAAGCCGATGATCCCGGCCGGAGAACCCACCGCCTTCGCGACGCGGCTGCAGGAGATGATCGCGCGGCAAGGCCTGCGCGGCTTCCTGCTCTCGGGCGGATCGAACCGGCGCAACGAGGTTCCCTTCGACCGCTACCTGCCCGTGATCTGCGCGGTGAAGAACGACCATCCCCATCTTCAGGTGCTGGTCCATACCGGCCTGGTCGATGCGCGCCGCGCGCAGGCCCTGAAGCGGGCCGGGGTCGATGTCGCGATGCTCGACATCATCGGCGACGAGGACACGATCCGCGAGGTCTATCACCTGGGCCGTCCCGTCGCGGATTTCGACGCATCGCTCGCGCATCTCGTCGCGGCCGGCCTGACGGTCGTGCCGCATGTCGTCGCCGGGCTGCATTTCGGCCGACTGCGCGGCGAGGATCGCGCGCTCGACATCATCGCGCGCCACGACACGGCCGCGGCGATCCTGGTGGTGCTGATGCCGGCCTTCGCCACGCCCGATTTCGGCGCGCTGGACCCGGTCGACGGTGCGGCGCTGTTCGGGCGCGCGCGGCATGTCCTGGCCGACCGCCTCCTGCTGCTGGGTTGCGCCCGCCCGCATGGCGCGGCGCGCGTGACGCTGGATGTCGCCGCGGTGCTGGCGGGCTTCGACGGCGTCGCCTACCCGGCCGACGAAGCGATGCGCGCCGCGCGGATCATCGGTCGCGCGGCAGGTCATGCGCTGGCCTGCTGCGGCACCCAGGCCTGTGCAAGGGCCGCCTGAGATGGCCTGCCTGGCGCCCCGCGAACCGCCCCCCATTCCTGCCGAGAGCCGCAACGGCGGCACGGTGAAGCGCGATGCGGTGGCACCCGATGGCGTCTATCGCCCACGCTACCAGCGCACGCCGGCGATGCGTTCGCCCGAATATGTGCAGCTTTCCACCGCCGCGGCGATCACGCTCGGGCTGATCCCGGGGCGGATGCATCGCTGCGCCTGCACGCGCTGCCTGAACCTGCTGCTGACCTATCCCGAGGGCTGCCGCGCGAATTGCGCCTATTGCGGGCTGGCGCGGCACCGGGAGGCCGCCACCAACTACGCCGACCGCAACTTCATCCGCGTCGATTGGCCCGCCGCGCCACTGGAGGAGATCATCGCCCGCGTCGCCGATGCCGGTGCGGCGACGCCCTTCCACCGCATGTGCATCTCCATGATCACCCATCCGCGGTCCGACGCCGACACGGCGACGGTGCTGGAACGCTGGATGGCGCGCATCCCGCGTGCGCAGGTGCCCGTCTCGATCCTGTCCAACCCGACGACGATGACGCGCGGCGACGTGCAGCGCCTGCATGACCTCGGCGCCGACATCTTCACCGTCGCCCTCGATGCCTGCACGCCGGCGATCTTCGATCGCCTGCGCGGCAAGGGCGTGGACAGCCCGCATCACTGGGACGGCTATTGGCGTGTCTTCGAGCATGCGCGGGAGATCTTCGGCCCCGAGCGCATCGGCATGCACCTCATCGTCGGCCTCGGCGAGACCGACCGGGATGTCCTGGAGATCTGCCGCCGCCTGCGCCAGGCCGGTGGGCATTCGCACCTCTTCTGCTTCTATCCGGAACGCGGCAGCCTGATGGACCATCTGCCGGCCCCGTCCCGATCGCGCTGGCGCCGCCTGCAACTCGCGCGCTACCTGCTCGAATATCGGGGCCATCCCTTCGAGGCTTTCGGCTTTTCGCCCGATGGCGCGCTGGTTTCCTTCGGGGCGGATGTCGCGGAGGTCGTCGCCTCCGGCATCCCCTTCCGCACCTCGGGCTGCCCGGGACGCGACAGGCCCGATGTCTCCGCCTGCGACCGCCCTTATGGCGACAGCCCGCCCTCGGACATCGCGAGCTATCCCTTCCAGCCCAATGGTGGCGATCTGCGGCGCATCCGTCGCCAGCTTGCGGAGGCATGATGCTGCGCATCGTCGATTCCGGCCTGCGCGACGCGCGCTTCAACCTCAGCCTGACGGAGGCGCTCAGCCGTGGCCGCGCCGCCGGCACCACGCCCGACACGCTGCGCTTCCAGCACTTCCCGCCCAGCGCCATCATCGGCCGCCATCAGTTGCTGCATCGGGAGGTCGATCTCGACTGGACCGCCGCGCACCGCGTGCAGACGGCGCGGCGCATGACCGGCGGCGGCGCCATTGTCATGGGACCCGGGCTGCTGGGGTGGGAGCTCATCCTCTCGCGCCGCGCCGTGCCCTCATCACTGGAGGAGGTCACGGCGCTGATCTGCACCGGCGTCGCGCGCGCGATCGCCAGCTTCGGACCGCCCGCCGCCTTCAGGCCTCGCAACGACATCGAGGTGGACGGCCGCAAGGTCTCCGGCACCGGCGCCTATTTCGACGGCGCGGTCCTGGTCTTCCAGGGCACGGTGCTGGTGGAACTCGACCTCGACTTCATGATGAACGCGCTGCACCTGCCGGTGCGCAAGCTCGGCAAGCGCGGGCTGGTCGCGATGGCGGAGCGCGTGACCGACCTGAAGACGCTGCTCGGCGCGGCGCCCGCCATGGCGCGGGTCCAGGATGCGATGGCGATGGCCCTGGCCGGGGCGCTGGGCCGCAGGTCGCAGGATGGCTCGCTGACGGATGCGGAGCTCGCCGCCGCGCAGGCCATCGCCGCGATGGAGATCGGCACGGAGGCCTTCGTCAACGGCCATGACGACGCGATGCCGCGCGAAGGACGCCTCGTCACGCATGCCGCGCAGACACCAGGCGGCAGCATCGACCTGCTGCTGAAGCTGCGCGACGGCGGCGCGGGCGTGGTCGACCAGGCCCTGATCACCGGCGACTTCTTCGCCGAACCGCCTGCCATCATCACCGCTCTCGAGGCCCATCTGCGCGGGCGGCCGCTGCGCGATCTCGCGCCCGCCGCGCGCGACTGCCTCGATGCCGCCGGGGCGCGCTTCCTCGGCATCGAGCCCGCGGATGTCGTCGCCGCCATCGCCGCGGCGGCCGCGGCCGCACAGGAAGCCCGGCCATGAGCGCTGCCGACCGCCTGCTGATCGTCCTCGTCAATACCGACCCGCGCAACGGGGAGGAGCTCGGCGCCCCCTTCTACCATGCCGCCGTCGCGGCCGCGCTCGGCTACAAGGTGGATGTCGTCTGCACCGCCACGGCGGGGAAGCTACTGCGGCGCGGCGTGGCGGAAGCTCTTGAGGTGAAGAAGGGCAGCGGCCACAGCGTCTATGCCTTCATCCAGGAAGCGCACCGCCACGGCGCGCGCTTCTGGGCCTGCCCGGGCAATCTCGACCTCTTTGACATGACGCTGGAGGAACTCATCCCCGAATGTTCGGGCATGATGAGCGCGACGCAGATGATCGGCGACCTGATGGAGGGCGAATGCCGCGTCCTCACCTATTAGCTTGCCTCAAGCGCCGGCGCGGACATCCGCCGGCTCGACCTGGGCTTCCGGCCCGGCGCCCGGCATCGCGCCGCAGATCGGCTGGTGCGCGATGATCACGGTGCGCGGCTGCCATTTCCCGGCCCATCTGCTCTACGATGTGGAGAACCACATCTGGTACGAGCGCCTCGCCGACGGGTCCTTCCGTATCGGCATGACCGCGGTCGCCATCGCCTTGGCGGGGGACGTGCTGGCCTTCACGCCGCGCCGCGTCGGGCGTGCCACCCAGGCCGGGCGCGCCTGCGCCACGATCGAGAGTGGCAAATGGGTCGGCCCCGCACGCATCGTCTTCGACGGCACCGTCCTGGCGGTGAATGAGGCGATGATCGACCGCCCCTCCCTCGCGAATCGCGACGGCTATGGCGCCGGATGGATGCTGGTGGCGATGCCGTCTGACGAGGCACCCATCGCGCATCTCGTCTCCGGCAACCAGATCGCCGAGGCCTATGAAGCCTGGATGGCGCGGGAGAACTTCCCCGGCTGCGGCGCGACGGAACCCCCGCCGCGCTGAAGGCGCCTCACGCCACCTCGACGAGCGGCGGACCTTCCACGACGCGGCCGATGCGTGCGGCGAGCGGATAGCCCGCCGCCCGGATCTCCTGCATCAGCGCATCGGCGCTCTCGGCCGAGCAGCTCACCAGCAGCCCGCCCGAGGTCTGCGGGTCCGTCAACAGATGGCGCTGCCATTCCGGCATGCCATCCGGCAGACGGACGTCGTCGCCATAGCTCGCCCAGTTGCGCTTCGACGCGCCGGTGACGAGCCCCGCCTGTGCCCATTCCGCCGCGCGCGAGAGAAATGGCAGGGCGTCGGCTTCGATGCGCAGCGTCGCACCCGACCCGCGCGCCATCTCCGCACCGTGGCCCAGGATGCCGAAACCCGTCACGTCGGTGATGGCGTGCACGCTGTCGCGCTGCGCCAGCGTGGCCCCGATGCTGTTCAGCAGCGTGGTCGAGGCGATCATCTCCGCATAGGCGGCGTCATCCACCAGCCCCTTCTTGATCGCCGCGGAATAGATGCCGACGCCCAACCCCTTGGTCAGGATCAGCGCGTCGCCAGGCCTGGCCATGCTGTTCCGCCGAAGCTGCGACGGGTGGCACAGGCCGATCACGGCCAGGCCATAGATCGGCTCCGGCGCATCGATCGAATGCCCGCCGGCAACGGGGATGCCCGCCGCGGCACAGGCCGCGGCACCACCGGCGAGGATGTCCCGCACGACCGTGACCGGCAGCTTGTCGATCGGCATGCCGAGGATGGCGAGCGCCATGATCGGCTTGCCCCCCATCGCATAGACATCCGAGATCGCATTCGTCGCGGCGATACGTCCGAAGTCGCGCGCGTCATCGACGACCGGCATGAAGAAATCGGTCGTGGCGATGACGCAGATGTTCTCATCGACCTGCCAGACGGCGGCGTCGTCTGCCGTCTCCGTCCCCACCAGAAGCTGCGCGAAAGGCTGCGCCGCGGGGACGCCCGCCAGCAGATTCTGCAGGACGGAAGGCGCAAGCTTGCACCCGCAACCGCCTCCATGGGCGAGGCTGGTCAGCTTCACGGCAAAGGCGTCCATGGTCAGCTCCGATCGGCGCCGGCACGCGGCAGCGCCATCTTCCGGCCGGGCATGGCTGCCGCGGCGGTTCTGGCAGGATCAGGATGCCGCCGATCGCCACCGGGGAACAAGGCCATTGGTGGTCGTCGCGCCGCGACCTTGCGCGCGCTGCCGGCAGTCGGCCGAAGCCGCCGGGGCCGGCCTGCCCCGGAAGCCATCGGCGAGGCTGTCAGAACGTCACCCGCGGGGGCGGCAGCGGCGTGCCGGGCGGGATCGCCCCGTTGCGGATCATGCAGTTGTGGTAGATGCGCGGCAGCAGCACGAGAAGCTCCTGGCGCTGCTCTTCGTTGTTGGCGGCGTTGCCGCCCGCGATCTCGCCGTAATAGCGGTATTGCGGGCTGTCCGCGGCCTCCCGCCGGCACTGCGCGGCGACGGGGCCGGGGTCGTCCGGAACATTGGCCCAGACCCCGCCGGTGTCGCAGCCGGCCAGCATCGGTGCCATCAGCCCCAGCAGCGGCAGGGTCAGGCGGCGAATCCTCATCTGCGTCTCCTCGAATCGCGAGGCCCTTCATACCGGGGGCGCGAGCACCTTGTCGCGATAGTTGCAGAAGGCACGCGCCACGCAACGCCAGCATTCCGGCGCCCGCGCCTTGCAGATGTAGCGCCCGTGCAGGATCAGCCAGTGATGCGCATCCCGCAGCAGGTCCGGCGGGATGCGCCTGACCAGGCGGTCCTCGACCTCGCGCACCGTCTTCCCGGGCGCGAGGCCACAGCGGTTCCCGAGGCGGAAGATATGCGTGTCGACGGCCATGGTCGCCTGGCCGAAGGCCACGTTCAGCACGACATTCGCCGTCTTGCGGCCGACACCGGGCAGGGCTTCGAGCGCCTCCCGATCGCCGGGCACCTGGCCGCCATGCTTCTCGACCAGATCCCGGGCCAGGGCGGCAACGTTCTTCGCCTTGGCCTGCCATAGGCCGATCGAGCGGATATACGGCCCGATCCCCTCCGCCCCCAGCGCCGCCATCGCCGCGGGGGTCGGTGCGACGGCGAAGAGCGCCGGCGTGCAGCGGTTCACCGCCGCATCGGTGGTCTGGGCCGACAGCACCACCGCCACCAACAGGGTGAAGGGGTCGTGATAGATCAGCTCCGTCTCGGGCGCCGGATTGGCGGTGGCCAAGGCACGGATGAAGGCCTCCGCCTGCGCGGGCGGCATCATGCGGGCCCGCCGCGGCGCGGTGGCGCTGCCGTGGTCGGGGCGTTTGGGGCGGGAGGGGCTTGTAGTCATGGCTGGCGTCGGGGCGATCCTCGCCTATCTTGGCCAGTCATGGCACCCCCCGCCGAGCCGGTTCTGTTCCAGGCCGTCTGCACGCCGCCGCGATCGCTCAATGCCCGCGGCTTCCGGGCGTTCGTGCTGGTGCTGACCCTGTTCGCCATGGTCCAGGCCGGGGTGTTCCTGCTGGCCGGCGCCTGGCCGGTCCTGCCTTTCCTCGGCGTCGAGATCGGCTTCGCGCTGGCGCTGCTGGCCCTGCATGTCCGCGGCGCCGCGCGGCAGGCAGAGATCGTGGTGCTCACGCCGCAGCACCTGACGGTCACGCGCATCGACGGACGCGGGCGACGGCACGTGGTGATGCTCGATCCCTATTGGGCACGGGCGACGTATCGGCCCAATCCGGCGCATGCCGGGGTGCTGACACTACAAAGCCGCGGCCGTCAGTTGGAGATCGGGCGTCACCTGGTGGCGGCAGAGAAGGCCTCGTTGCAGGCGGCCCTGGCCGCGGCCTTGGCCGGAGCACGGCGGCCGGACTTCGATAACGCGCAGTTGCGCTGAGCGGGGGGGGGGCCGCCGCCCGGCAAGAGTCATGGCGACTTTCGCTGTAGGAATTGGAGGGGCTTTGCCCCTCCAAACCACCCCAGCAAAGGCCGAAGGGCCTTTGCAAACCCCCACTTGGCGCCGTGCGCCACGGGCAGAACGGTGTCGGAACCTGTTCTTGTGCACGAAGCGCGTTGCGTAGGGCCTGCGCTGGCCTTGCGGCCGAAACCAGGTGCCGGCGGGAGGAAGGCCAAAGCCCTTCCCGGCTCCACCGATCAGATCGGGGAGCGGTTGATACTACCGCAGCTCCCGCCCGAGCGCGGCCTTGTACCGTTCCGCCACCCGCGGCTTCACCTCGGGATTGATGATACGCGGCGGGAGGCGGCCGGCGGCGAAGTCCGAAAAGGCCTCGGCCGCGATACGCGTGATCATCGACCGGCTTTCATGCGTGACGCCCGCCGTGTGCTGGGTGCAGATCACGTTCGGCATCGACAGCAGCGGGTGATCGACCGGCGGCGGCTCCTGCTCCCAGACATCGAGGCCAGCGGCCGCGATGTGCCCCGACTTCAGCGCCGCGAGCAGCGACGCCTCGTCGTGGATCGATCCGCGCGCGGTCGTCACCAGCACCGATCCCGGCTTCATTGCCGCGAAGGCGTTGGCCGCCATCATCGCACGGCTCTCCGGGGTCAGCGGGCAATGCAGGGAGACCACGTCGCACTGCGCCAGCATGGCCGCGAGGTCGTCGATCTTCTCCGCCCCGCGATCGGCGACGGTCGCGGCATCGACATAGGGATCGTAGGCCAGCACCCGGCAATGGAAGGCCGCGTTCAGGATGGCCGCGGTGCGCGTCCCGACATTGCCGATGCCGACCAGGCCGACCGTCTTGCCATAGAGGTTGCGCCCCATTAGCAGGTCGCGCTGCGACGCGCGGCCCTCACGCATGGCCTGGTGGCATTCGCCGAAGCGCTTCAAGGCCGAGAGCATCATGCCGACCGCGTGCTCGGCCACCGCCTCGGCATTGCCGCCGGCCTGGTTGATCAGCAGCACGCCGGCCCGGCTGCAGGCGGCGGGGTCGATGGTGTCGTAGCCGGCACCCTGGGAAGCCGCCATCAGCAGGTTGGGCAGCCGCGCGAGCAGCTCGTCATGGACGTGCATCGGCTTTGGCAGCTCATCCCGCGAGGCCTTCACATAATAGCCCTGGCAGGTCTCAAGCACCTTGATCGCCGCGTCCACGCCGTCGTCGAGCGTCATGCGCACCACCTCGAGTGCCGGATCCTGCGCGGCGGTGTCGAGGAAGCTCTGATGCGGCACCTTCATCAGGTAGCCGATGCGGAAACGGGATGGCGATGCGGACACCTGGCGATTTCCCCCTCTGGACGTCCCGCCCTGGGTAGCGCGGGACGGCCCGGGGCGCCAGACGGGGGCTATCGGCGCAGGGAGAGGAGATAGGCGATGACATCGTCCATCTCCTCCCGCGAGAGCTGGTAGTTCGGCATCCGCGGATGCGGGGTCTGCAGGAAGGCGGCGAGCGCCATCCGGGTGGTGGAGGGCATGGCCGCGACGGCAGCGAAGGCTGGCGCCGCATCGCTCACCGGCCCCGGCCCCTGCGGCGCGACGCGGTGGCAGTTGGCGCACCAGGCCTCCGCGAGGCGGCGTCCGGCGGCGGGGTCGCCCGGCTCGGTCTGGGCAAGGGCCGGCAGGGTGCCGGCGGTGAGCGCGATCATGGCGGCGGCGAGACGGCGCATGGGGACCTCCCGTGACTGCCGGCAAGTGTGGCGCGCCAGGACCGCCCGTTTCCAGCGATCAGGGCAAATACCCGCCGCCATTGATGTGATAGACTTGTCCCGTAACCCATGACGCCGCGTCCGAGGCGAGCCAGGTCAGCAGCCCGGCGATCTCCTCCGGCCGGCCCATCCGGCCGAGCGGCAGCGCCCTGGCCATTTCCGCCAGTTCATCGTCGCTGTTGCCGTGGCGCGGCTGGGCCGTGTCGGTCAGGCCAGGGGCGACCGCGTTGACCCGGATGCCGTGGGGGGCCAGGGCGAGCGCCATCGACCGCGTGATGCCGACCACGCCGTTCTTCGTCGCCGAATAATGTACCCCGAGCGGCGCGCCTCGCACCGCGCCCGAGGAAAGGTTCAGGATCACCCCCGGAATGCCCAGCGCGACCATGTGGCGCGCGGCGGCCTGGGCGCAGAAGGCGCTGCCCTTCAGGTTCACATCCAGCACGCGGTCCCATTCCGCCTCGGTCATGTCGAGGAAGGCGACGCGCGGATAGATGCCGGCATTGTTGACGAGAACCCTGAGCCGGCCGAGGCCGGCAACGGCCCGTTCCACCAGCGCCGCACTGGCGGCCGCGGTGCCCACATCGCCCTGGACGAGCACGGCCCTGCGGCCGAGGGCGGCGATGTCGGCCGCGACGGCCTCGGCGGCGGCGCGGTCGTCCAGCCAGTTCACGGCGACGTCGTAGCCCTCGGCCGCGAAGGCACGGGCCGCGGCGGCACCGATGCCCTGCTGGGCGCCGGTCACGAGGACGGTGCGGTCGGTCATGCGGCTTCTCCTGATGCTGCGCGGCAGCATCGTGGGGCTTGCAGGGGCGCGCAACGGGTGGCACCCCTCACTGTCAAAAGGAGAGGAGACGCCATGGACATCGCGGGGCTGTTCTCGCTGGCGGGGCACAGGGCCCTCGTGACAGGCGCCTCCGGCGTGCTGGGCCGGCATTTCGCGCGCGTGCTGCATGGTGCCGGGGCGACGGTGGCGCTGGCCGCGCGCCGGACGGATGCGACGGCGGCGCTGGCGGCCGAGCTGGGCGTGCGCACCGTGCCGGTGCCGCTGGACGTGACGGATCCGGCGTCGATCGCCACCGCCCTCGATGCCGCCGAGGCGGCAATGGGCGGCCCCTGCGACGTCATCGTCAACAATGCCGGCATCGCCGTCACCAGGCCTTTCCTGGAGCAGACCCCCGAGGATTGGGACGAGGTCATGGCCGTGAACCTGCGGGGCTGCTTCCTGCTGGGACAGGAGGCGGCGAAGCGCCTGGCCGCGGCCAAGCTGCCCGGGACCATCATCAACATCGCCTCGGTGCTCGGCGAACGGATCATCCCCGGCGTGGCCGGCTACACGGCCGCCAAGGCCGGGCTGCTGCAGCTCACGCGTCAGATGGCGGTGGAACTGGCCCGATATGGCATCCGGGTGAACGCCATCGCACCGGGCTATGTCGCGACCGACATCAACCGGGACTACTTCGCCTCGGATCCAGGCCAGGCGATGATCAAGCGCATTCCGCAGCGGCGGCTCGGCCTGCCCAACGACCTCACCGGGCCGCTGCTGCTCCTCGCCTCCGCCGCCGGCGCGCACATGACGGGTGCGACGGTCACGGTGGATGGCGGGCATTCGGTCAATCCGCTCTGAGGAACGCTGCCCATGGATTTCGTCCTGCCGCCCGAGATCGAGGCCATCCGCCTGCGCATCCGGCGCTTCGTCGACGAGCGGCTGATCCCGCTGGAATCCGACCGCGCGAATTACGACGAGCATGACAACATCGCGCCCCATGTGCTGACCGACATGCGTCGCGCCGCGAAGGCCGAGGGGCTTTGGGCCTTGCAGATGCCGAAGGCGCTGGGCGGGATGGAATTGCCGCGCATCGGCATGGCGGCCTGCTACGAGGAGATGAACCGTTCCATCTTCGGCCCGGTGGTCTTCAATTCCGCCGCGCCCGACGACGGGAACATGATGATCCTCGACAAGGTGCTGCCGGAGGCGATGAAGGAGCGCTGGCTGAAGCCCATCGTCGATGGCGCGGTGCAGTCGGCCTTCGCGATGACGGAACCCGACGGCTGCGGATCCGATCCGGGGCTGACCTATACGAAGGCCGAGCGCGTCGGTAACGACCGCTGGCGCATCACCGGCCGCAAGCACTTCATCACCGGCGCGGGCAACGCCAAGGTCTTCATCCTGATCGCCCGCACCTCGGATGATGAACGCAAGGGCCTGTCGGCCTTCCTTTTCGACGCCGCCGATCCGGGCTGGGAAATCGTCCGCCGCATCCCGATCATGGGCCCCGAGGAACATGGTGGGCATTGCGAGCTGGTCTTCGACGGGCTGGAGATCCCGGACGATCAACGGTTGCTCGGTGTCGGCGACGGGCTGAAGCTGACGCAGATGCGCCTCGGCGTGGCGCGGCTGACGCATTGCATGCGCTGGACCGGGCTGGCGCGACGCTCGCTCGAAATCGCGATGGAGCGCATCAAGACGCGCGATTCCTTCGGCATGAAGCTGATCGACCGCGAGAGCGTGCAGGGGCTGATCGGCCAGGCCGCGATGGAGATCGAGATCGGCCGCCTGCTGACGATGCGCGCGGCCTGGGCGCTCGACCAGGGTTCCTTCGCGCGCAAGGAGGTGTCGATGGCCAAGATCGTCGTCGCCGACGCCTTGCAGAAGGCGGTGGATACCGCACTGCAATTGCTGGGTGCGCGGGGGTATTCCAAGGATACGGTGATCGAATGGATCTACCGCTACGCCCGCCAGGCACGGCTCGTGGATGGCGCTTCCGAGGTGCATCGCATGGTGCTCGCGAACCTGCTGCGCGCCGAGGGCGACGGCTTCTTCCGCTGGGGCGAGGTCGGACGTGGATGAGGCCCGCCGCGCGCGGCTGACAGCCTGGCTGCGCGCCGCGACGGGCGAACCCAAGCTCGCGATCGAGCGGATGGTGCTGCTCTCGGGCGGCGCCATCCAGCAGAACTGGGCGATCGACCTGTCGGATGGCCGCGCCTGGGTGCTGCGGACGGACAATGCGGCGACGCTGGCGGTGTCGCATGGGCGCGCACAGGAATTCGCGCTGCTGCGTGCCGCCTTCGCCGCTGGCGTGACGGTGCCGGAGCCGCTGTTCCTGTGCGAGGACGCCGCCGTGACCGGCGCGCCCTTCTTTGTCATGCGCCGCGTCGCCGGCACTGCGGCCGCCCATCGCCTCGTGAAGAGCGAAACCCTGGGCGGCGGGCGCGAGGCCTGCGTCCGGGCCCTGGGGCGGGAGCTGGCGCGCATCCACACCATCACACCGCCGCGGGAGGATCTGGCCTTCCTGGGGGAAGCGCCCGACCATCCCTGCCGTGCCTTCATCGCCGGGCAGCGCGCCGCGCTGGACCGCCAGCGCCTGCCGCGCCCGGTGCTGGAATGGGGCTTGCGGCATCTGGAGCGGACCGTCCCCGATCCCGTCCCGGCCGTGCTGGTTCACAACGACTTCCGCACCGGCAACATCATGCTCGATGAGCATGCCGTGACCGCCGTGCTCGACTGGGAATTCGCCTGCTGGTCGGATCCGCATGCCGATCTCGGCTGGCTTTGCGCGAAATGCTGGCGCTTCGGGAATGACGCGCAGGAGGCCGGCGGCATCGGGCCGCGTGCCGCGCTGTACGAAGGATACGGCGCCGTCGACGATGCGCGGGTGCGGTGGTGGGAACTCGCGGCGCATATCCGCTGGGCGTCCATCGCCGTGGATCAGGCCGAACGCCACATCTCCGGCGTCGAGCGCAACCTGGAACTGGCCCTGACCGGCCACATGGTCCCGGGGCTGGAATGGGAGATCCTGCGCATGGTGGAGGCGCGCGATGCTCGCTGAGGAACCGCTGCCCCCGGACCTGCTCGCCATTGCGCGCGAGGTGCTGCTGAAGGAGCTGCTGCCCGCCCTACCGCCCGACAAGGCCTTCGCCGCGCGCATGGTGGCGAATGCCATGGCGATCGCGGGCCGCAGCGCGGATGAGGGCGACGCCGAGGCGCGCCTCATCGCGCTGGCCCGCGATGCGCGCGGCCTTGCCGCGGCCATCCGCGCGGGACGCTTCGACCCTGGATTGCCGCAGCATGCAGAAGCTGCGGCGCTGCTGGACGATATCACCCGCGCGCGCTGCGCCGTTTCCGCTCCACGCGCCCTCGGCAAGGGATGAACGCCATGGAAGACGACCTGCCGCAGACGCGCGCCAACCACGTCCCGCTCTCGCCGGTCTCCTTCCTCGTTCGCGCGGCACGCATCTGGCCGAAGCGCACGGCGATCATCCATGGCGAGCGGCGCATCACCTACGCCGAGTATCTCGACCGCAGCCGGCGATTGGCTTCCGCGCTGCGACATGCCGGCGTCGCACCAGGCGATGTCGTCGCCGCGCTGCTGCCGAACATCCCGCAGATGCTGGAAGCGCATATGGGCGTCCCCATGGCGCATGCGGTGCTGTGCCCGATCAACACGCGGCTCGACGCGCCGACGATACGCTTCATCCTCGATCACTCAGAAGCGAAGATATTGCTGCTGGATCGCGAATTCGCCGCCATCGCCGCGGTCGCGCTGGATGGCATGGCGGACCCGCCGCGCGTCGTCATCGTCGATGACGGCGTGGATGGCGCGGCGATCGAGGCCACGCCCTACGAGGCGTTCCTCGCCGCCGGCGATGCCGCGTTTCCAGTGGAACCGCCGGACGACGAATGGCGCGCCATCTCGCTCTCCTACACCTCGGGCACCACGGGCGATCCCAAGGGTGTCGTGGTGCATCACCGCGGGGCCTATCTGAATGCCTGCGGCAATGCGCTTTCCTTCGGGCTGTCGCCGCGCAGCGTCTATCTCTGGACGCTGCCGATGTTCCACTGCAATGGCTGGACCTATACCTGGGCGGTCACGCTGCAGGGCGGCACCCATGTCTGCCTGCGGCGCGTCGATCCGGCACGTATCTTCGCGCTGATCGCCGAGCACGGCGTGACGCATCTCTGCGCCGCGCCCGTGGTGCTGACCATGCTGATCCACGCGCCGGCCGACCAGCGCCGCGCCTTCCCCCATCGCGTCGGCATCGCGACGGGCGGGGCGGCGCCGCCCTCCCCCGTCATCGCCGCGATGGAAGGGCTCGGCTTCGACGTCACGCATCTCTATGGGCTGACGGAATGCTATGGGCCGTCGCTGCTCTGCGCCTGGCAGCCGGAACTCGCCACTCTCGACCTGCCGGACAAGGCCAGCTTCATGGCACGGCAGGGCGTGCCGCTACCGACACTGGAAGACGCCACCGTGCTCGATCAGGCGACCGGCATCCGCGTGCCGGCCGACGGTACAACGCTCGGGGAGGTCGCATTGCGCGGCAATACGGTGATGAAGGGCTATCTGCGCAATCCGAAGGCCAACCAGGCCGCCTTCGTCGATGGCTGGTTCCGCACCGGCGACCTCGGCGTGCTGCACCCCGACGGCTACATCGAGGTGAAGGACCGGTCGAAGGACATCGTGATCTCGGGTGGGGAGAACATCAGCAGCCTCGAGGTCGAGGAGGCGCTCTACCGCCACCCTGACGTGATGGAGGCTGCCGTCGTCGCCCACCCGGACCCGAAATGGGGCGAGGTGCCGCACGCCTTCGTCATGCTGAAGCCGGGCGCCCGCACGAGCGAAGCGGAAATCATCGCCCATTGCCGCGCCAGCCTTCCGCATTTCAAAGCCCCGCGCCACGTCACCTTCGGCGATCTTCCAAAGACGGCGACCGGGAAGATCCAGAAGTTCGAGCTGAGACGGAGCCTGGCCAGCAACTCCTGATTGCGCATGAACCGGAAATCATCTGGGATGCCGGGGCGGCGCGTGACTGGCGCGCCATGACCGGGAGATTGCGATGGACCAGGTGATCGGTTTCCTCAACACGATCTTCTGGGGCTATGTCCTCATCTATGGCCTGCTGGCGGTCGGGCTGTTCTTCACCATCCGGCTGAAGCTCCTGCAGGTCATCCATTTCCCGGAGATGATCCGCTGCGTGATGGGGTCCTCCTCGACGGACCGGGCCGGCATCTCGCCGTTCCAGGCGCTGTGCACCAGCCTTGCCTCGCGCGTCGGCACCGGAAACCTCGCAGGTGTCGCGGTCGCGCTCTATCTCGGCGGGCCGGGGGCGATCTTCTGGATGTGGATGGTCGCGACGCTCGGCATGGCCACCGCCTTCGCCGAAAGCGCGCTGGCCCAGCTCTACAAGGTGAAGGACGCCGAAGGGCGGTATCGCGGCGGCCCCGCCTTCTACATCTGGCGCGGGCTGAAGGCGCGCTGGGCGGGGGTGCTGTTCTCGATCTGCCTGCTGATCTCCTTCGGCCTCGTCTTCAACGCGGTGCAGGCCAATTCCATCGCCGATGCGATGCAGGGCGCCTTCGGCATGCCGAAGATCGGGACGGGGCTGGTTCTGGCGGCGCTGACCGGCGTCATCATCTTCGGCGGCATCGCGGCCATCGCCCGCGTCGCCGAATATGTCGTGCCTTTCATGGCGCTGAGCTACCTGGCCGTCGCGGCCTATGTCGTCGTCATCCACATCACCGAGGTGCCGGCGATGATCGGCACCATCATCGGCAGCGCCTTCGGCCTGACCCAGGCCGCCGGCGGCGTGGCGGGGTCGATCGCCGCGGCGATGCTGAACGGCGTGAAGCGCGGGCTCTTCTCGAATGAGGCGGGCATGGGCAGCGCCCCCAATATCGCCGCCGTCGCGACGCCCGACCCGCACCATCCGGTCAGCCAGGGCTTCGTTCAGTCGCTCGGCGTCTTCATCGACACGATCCTGATCTGCACGGCCACCGCCCTGATGATCCTCTTCTCGGGCGCGCTCGCCCCGGGGTCGGGGCTCACCGGCACGCAGCTCACCCAGGCGGCGCTGGAGGTGCATATCGGCGCGGCGGGTCCGTACTTCATCGCGGTGGCGATCTTCTTCTTCGCCTTCACCTCCATCATCGGCAACTACGCCTATGCCGAGGGTGCACTGGTTTTCCTCGGCCTGGACAGCACCACGGCGCGCACGGTGCTGCGCAGCGCGGTGCTCGCGATGGTCGTCTGGGGCGCCTATGAAAGTGTCGCGACGGTCTTCGATGCCGCGGATGCCTCGATGGGGCTGATGGCGACGATCAACCTCATCGCCATCGTCATTCTGTCGAACCTCGTGGTTCGGCTGACGCAGGACTACCTGGCGCAGCGGCGCCAGGGGAAGGAACCGATGTTCCTCGCATCGACCATGCCCGAACTGGAAGGGCAGATCGATGCGGAGATCTGGCAGCGCCGCTGAGGGCGGTCACTTCGCCGGCTGCGGCGCCGGCGTCGGTTTGGGCGCGGGCTGTCGGACCGGCGTGGACGGGCCGGAGATGACGTCGAAATCGTATTCGGTGCGCTTCATGGTGGCCTCTGTGTGGTTGGGCCGCCTTGCACCTGGGTCTTGCGGGTAGCGGGGAAATCGAGGTCCCGAAACGCGAAAGCCGCCAGGGCTTGGCGGCTTTCGGGGAAACTCGGTCGCGTGGACGTTCCCTAGGCCGCTGGTGGATACCAGCGGTACCAAAATCGAACGGTCGGGATACGCAGCGCGTCCATGGGGCGGACCCTAATCCTGTTCCCGCCGGGCTGGCAAGCCCGGGATTCGCGCAGGACATGCCTCGGCCGGCGGCAATGTCGTCGCTGCAACACACCGCCGTGGCCAGAGCGCGCTTGCACGGACCGTCCGCTCCGATACCGTTGGATGGAACCGACATCGGAGTGACCCGCATGGATCGCCGTCACCTTCTTGGCGCCGCCACCGGCCTGCTCGCCGCGCCGGCCGCCCTGCGCGCCCAGGCCCTGCCCAAGATCACCATCGGCATGTCGGGCTGGACCGGCTTCGCGCCGCTGACGCTCGCCGAGCAGACCGGCATCTTCCGCAACAACGGCATCGAGGTGGAAACCCGCTTCATCCCGGTGCGCGAGCGCAACCTCGCCCTCGTCTCCGGTTCGCTGAACTGCGTCGTCACCACCGTGGACACCATGATCCTGTGGGCCAGCACGGCGCCGCTGGTACAGGTGCTGGTGCTCGACCGCTCGAAGGGCGGGGACGGTCTCGCGGTGCGGCCCTCGATCAATTCCTGGGCCGACTTCAAGGGCAAGACATTCGCCTGCGACGGTCCGGGCAGCTCGCCCTATTTCGTGCTCGCCTACATGCTGCGCGAAAACGGGATGACGATCCGCGACGTGACCCTCGCGACCCTCGCCGCCCAGCCCGCCGCGCAGGCCTTCGTCGCCGGGCAGTACGATGGCTGCTCATCCTACGAGCCCTATCTCTCCCAGGTGCGGGCCATGGGGGCGGACAAGGGCAAGGTGTTCGCCACGACGCTCGACTATCCCTGCATCGTGGACACGCTCGCCCTGCCGCCCGCCTTCATCCAGGCGAACCCCGAGGCGGTGCGCCGCCTGGTGAAGTCCTGGTTCGACGCGCTGGCCATGATCAAGGCCGAACCCGACCGCTCCGCCGAGATCATGGGCCGCCGCGTGAACCAGTCCGCCGAGCAGTTCAAGGCATCCGCGCAGTTCATCGAATGGATGGACCAGCCGATGAACCAGGACTACGTCGCGAACGGCCTGCCGGACTTCACGCGCAAGGCACATCTCGTGCAGCGCGAGACCGGCGTCGTGCGCCGCGACGTGGATCTCTCGACGCTGTTCAACCCGGCCTTCATCGGGTGAGATGAAGCCTCTCGTTCCCGTCTCGGCCGCCGCCCGGGTGATCCTGGGCGTCGGCTTCTTCGCCATGTTCATCGGCGTCTGGGCGGCGGTGACCTATTCGGGCTACGTGCCGCCGCTGTTCCTGGCCTCACCCGGCCAGGCGCTGCTGTCGGGCTGGTCGCTGCTGACCGAGTACGGCTTCCTCGGCGACATCGCGGTCACCATCTGGCGCGTGGTCGGCGGCTTCCTCATCGCCGCGGCGGTGGGCGTGCCGCTCGGGCTGACGATGGGCACCTTCAAGCCGGTCGAGGCCTTCTTCGAACCTTTCGTCTCCTTCGCCCGCTACCTGCCGGCCTCGGCCTTCATCCCGCTGCTGATCCTGTGGATCGGCATCGGGGAGCCGCAGAAGCTCTCGCTGATCTTCATCGGCTCCTTCTTCCAGATCGTCATCATGGTCTCGGTCATCGCGGGCGCGACGCGGATGGACCTGGTCGAAGCGGCCTATACGCTCGGCGCGAAGTCGCAGGGCATCCTGCGCCGCGTGATCCTGCCCGCCGCCGCGCCGCAGGTGATGGAGACGCTGCGCCTCGTGCTCGGCTGGGCCTGGACCTATGTCATCGTCGCGGAGCTGATCGGCGCCTCCTCCGGCATCGGGCACATGATCATGGACAGCCAACGGCTGCTGGACACCGGGCAGATGATCTTCGGCATCGTCGTCATCGGCCTGATCGGGCTCGCCACGGACTTCCTGTTCAAGGCGCTGAACCGCTGGCTCTTCCCCTGGGCGTCGCTGTGAGATGAGCAACAAGACGCTTCGCATCGCCGGCGTCACGCGCACCTTTCCCGGGCGCGGCAAGGCTGGACCGACGCTCGCCCTGCAGCCCACCGACCTCACCGCCGCGCCGGGCGAGTTCATCGCCATCCTCGGTCCGTCCGGCTGCGGGAAGTCGACGCTGCTGCGCATCGTCGCGGGGCTCGACCAGCCGACCGGCGGTTCGGTGACACTGGACGGCGCCCCGGTGACCAGTCCCGGCGCCGACCGCGGCATGGTGTTCCAGTCCTACACGCTGTTTCCGTGGCTGACGGTCGCGCAGAACATCCGCTTCGGGTTGCAGGAACGCGGCGTGCCGGAGGCCGAGCAGCAGGCCATCGTCGCCCGCTTTGTCGCCCGCACCGGCCTCAAAGGCTTCGAGAACCACTGGCCGCGACAGCTCTCGGGCGGGATGCAGCAACGCTGCGCGCTGGCCCGCGCGCTCGCCAACGACCCCGAGATCCTGTTGCTCGACGAGCCCTTCGGCGCCCTCGATCACCAGACGCGCGAGCTGATGCAGGAATTGCTGCTCGAGATCTGGGAGGCGGACCGCAAGACGGTGCTGTTCGTCACGCATGACATCGACGAGGCGATCTTCCTCGCCGGCCGCGTGGTCGTGATGTCGGCGCGGCCGGGCCGCATCAAGGCGGATGTGCCGGTCCCCCTCGCCTATCCGCGCGACTGGACGATGAAGACCACGCCGGAATTCGCGGCGCTGAAGGCGCGGCTGATGGGCGAGATCCGCGAGGAAGTGCGCAAGGCCGCCACGGCGGCCTGAGGGGACGACCTCCTCACGCCGACGGCCGCGACAGCACATAGGCCATGCCGAACAGCATCAGCGCCGCCACCGCCAGCGTCAGCCAAGGTCCGTGCGCCGCGGCCCGGTAGAACAGCACGAAGCCCAGCGCCGACCCGGCCACCGCCATCACCTTCGCGCGCCGCGGGATCGCCCCGCGCTCCCGCCAGGCGCGCAGCAGCGGTCCGAACCGCGGATGGTCCAGCAGCCATGCTTCCAACCGCTCCGAGGAGCGCGCGAAGCAGCCGGCCGCCAGGATGAGGAACGGCGTTGTGGGCAGCACCGGCAGGAAGGCGCCGACGAAGCCGAGCGCGACGAAAACCCATCCCAGCGCGAGGTAGAGGTGGCGCATCATCGCCGGACAGTCTGCCTCACTTCTTCTTCCGTGCCGCCTCCCCCACCGCGTGACCTTCACGCGCCATGGCCGCGAGCCGCACCGGCAGGCCCGCCAGGATCGCGTCGCGATACCCCTTCACCTTCTTCCAGGCCTTGCGTTCGGGCTTGGTCATGCCGCAGCCCCGGCACCAGCCGGTGTCGTCGTCGAAGTCACAGACCTTGATGCAGGGGCGTTCCATGCCCGCGCAGATGGGCGTTGCCCTGGCGCAGGGGAAGCGCCATTCACAGCGCCATGGAAATTCCCGAGACCATTCCGCGCGCGGCGCTGGTCACCGGCGGAGCGAAGCGGCTTGGCCAGGCGATGGCGTTGGCCCTGGCGCGGGCCGGCTTCGACCTGGCCATCCACTATGCCGACAGCCCGGCCGAAGCCGAGGCCACGGCCGAAGCGATCCGCACCCTCGGCCGCCGCGCCGTCGTGCTGCGGGCCGAATTGTCGCGCGAACCGGAAGTGGCCGCGCTGATGCCGACGGCGGCTGAGGCCCTCGGCCCGATCGGCGTCCTGGTCAACAATGCCTCCCGCTTCGAGCGCGACGAATGGCACGATGCGACGCGCGATTCCTGGGACCGGCACATCGAGCCCAATCTCCGCGCGCCCTTCGTCCTGGCGCAGGATTTCGCGCGCGCCCTGCCTAAGGGCAGCGAAGGCGTGATGATCAACATGCTCGACCAGCGCGTCTGGTCGCTGACGCCGCACTTCGTCTCCTACACCGTCTCGAAGGCGGGGCTGTGGACGCTGACGCAAACCATGGCGCTCGCGCTCGCGCCGCGCATCCGGGTGAATGCCATCGGGCCCGGACCGGCCCTGCCCAGTCCGCGCCAGTCGCAGGACCAATTCGACCGCCAGGCGCGGTCCGTGCCGCTGCGCCGCGGCACCTCGCCCGAGGAAGTCGCGCGCGCGCTGATCGCGATCCTCTGCCTGCCATCCATGACCGGGCAGATGATCGCCCTGGACGGCGGACAACACATGCAATGGTCACCAGCCCAGGGCGGGGAGCCCGAGGAATGAGCATCGGTCCCGACGCCGCCGCCGGCGTGCGTCACGTCTTCGTCCGTGGCCTGACGGTTCAAGCGCATCTCGGCGTTCATCCGCACGAAAAAACACAACCACAGCGCGTAGTCATCGGCATAGATCTGGCGGTGCGAGACCCGCATGCCCCATCCGGCGTCGGGCCGGATGAACTGTCCCGCGTCGTGGACTACGGCGCCGTTGCTGAAACCGCGCGTCGAATCGCCTGCGCGGGCCATGTGCGGCTTGCCGAAACCCTCGCCGAACGCATTGCGACAAAGCTCCTGGATGATCCTCGCGTCCTGCGTGCATCCGTCCAGATCGAGAAACCAGATGTGTTGACGGATGTCATGAGTGTCGGCGTTGTCGTTGAAAGGACGCGATTTTGAAATCTGCCCTCGGTGGAATTTGTCCACTGCCCCGCGGAAGCGCGGCGCCGGAGAGGCAGGTCAAGCAAAAAATCGGTCTTGACGCTGGGCATCTCGCCGGAGGCAAAGTTTTATCTTGTAAAATCAATATATTAGGTTCCACCGGCCGGACCGCCCAAATCCGTGGCAGGTCGATGAAACCCTTTTGTAACCACGCGTGGGACGGATTCCTTCGCTATTCGCCCACAGAGTTGTCCACAGGTTTGGTGGACAAATCCACGCCCCCTGGTGCTTTCGTGAGCGACGCATGACGCAGCTTCCCGAAACGAACGACCCCCAGGACGGGCTCGCCGTGATCGAGGCGGCACTGCCGACCCTGCCACTCGCGCCTGGCGTGTATCGGATGCTCGATGCCAAGGGCGACGCGCTCTATGTGGGCAAGGCGCGGTCGCTGCGCCGGCGGGTCACCTCCTACACCCAGGTCTCGCGCCTGTCGGAACGCCTGCGCCGCATGGTGTTCGAGACGCGCAGCCTTGAGATCGTCACCACCGCTTCGGAAGCCGAAGCGCTGCTGCTCGAAGCGAACCTCATCAAGCGGCTGCGGCCGCGCTTCAACATCGTCCTGCGCGACGACAAATCCTATCCCTGGCTGTTGATCACGGACGACCACCCCTATCCGCAGATCGCCAAGCATCGCGGGGAGCGGCGCAAGGGTGCCTCCTACTATGGCCCCTTCGCCTCGGCCTGGGCGGTGAACCAGACGATCACGGCGTTGCAGCGCGTCTTTCTGCTGCGCTCCTGCCGCGACACGGTGTTCGACAGCCGCACGCGCCCTTGCCTGCTGTTCCAGATCAAGCGCTGCTCCGCCCCGTGCGTGCAGCGCATCAACGAGGCGGACTACGCCGCGTTGGTACGGGAGGCGAAGGAGTTCCTCTCCGGCGGCACGCCCTCCATCCAGAAACGCCTCGCCGCGGAGATGGAGGAGGCCGCGGAGCATCTCGAATTCGAACGCGCCGCCGCGCTGCGCGACCGCATTCGTGGCCTGACCCATGTGCAGGGCATGGACCGGGTGAACCTCGATGGCGTCGGCGATGCCGATGTGGTCGCCTTGCATCAGGCAGCGGGCCAGACCTGCGTGCAGGTCTTCTTCTTCCGTGGCGGTCGCAACAACGGCAATCGTCCCTATTTCCTGACTCACGGGAAACAGGACCAGTCACCGGAGGAGGTGATGGGCACCTTCCTCGCCCAGCTCTACGACGACCTGCCGCCGCCGCCCCTCGTGCTGGTCAGCCACGAACCGCCCGAGGCCGCGCTGATCGCCGAGGCCCTGACGCTGAAGGCGGGCCGCAAGGTGGAGCTGCACCGCCCGCAGCGCGGCGACAAGAAGGCGGCGGTCGATCACGCCGCGACCAATGCGCGCGAGGCGCTGGAACGGCGCCTCGCCGAGGGGACCGCGCAGGCCCAGTTGCTGGACGGCGTCGCGGCCCTGTTCGGCCTGCCGGCCGCGCCCGAACGCATCGAGGTGTACGACAACAGCCATATCCAGGGTGCCAACCCCTATGGCGTGATGGTCGTGGCCGGCCCATCGGGCTTCATGAAGCAGGCCTATCGGAAATTCTCGATCAAGGCCGCGCCGGGCAATGACGACTTCGCCATGATGCGGGAGGTCTTCGAACGCCGCTTCGGCCGCGCCCTGCGTGAAGATCCGTCCCGCGAATCGGGCGCCTGGCCCGACCTGGTGCTGATCGACGGCGGCGCCGGCCAGCTTTCGGCGGCGCGGGAGGTACTCGCCGAACTCGGCGTCGAGGACCTTCCGCTTGTCGCCGTGGCGAAGGGCCCGGACCGGGATGCTGGGCGCGAATGGTTCCACATGGCGGGCCGCGCGCCCATCCAACTCCCGCCGCGCGACCCCGTGCTGTACTATCTCCAGCGCCTGCGGGACGAGGCACACCGCTTTGCCATCACGACCCACCGCGCCGGACGGTCGAAAGCGCTCACCACCTCGGAACTCGACGAGATCCCGGGGGTCGGCACGGCGATCAAGCGCCGGCTGCTCAACCATTTCGGCTCGGCTCGCGGGGTCCGCAACGCGGCGCTGGCCGACCTCACCGCGGCGCCGGGCATCGGTCCGGCCGTCGCGAAGCGCATTCATGAACATTTCCATCCCGGGGCCACGGTGGCGATACGCGACGGGACCGGCTAAGCAAGGCATCACGCCATGCCGACCGACCTGCCCAACCTGCTGACGATCTCCCGCATCGCGGCCATCCCCGTCCTGGTCGTCTTCGCGGCCCTGGGGACGCCCTGGGGAGATTTCGCCGCCTGCCTGGTCTTCTCGGCGGCCGGGATCACCGACTATTTCGATGGCAAGATCGCGCGCGACCGCGGGGTCACCTCCTCCTTCGGCCGCATGCTGGACCCGATCGCGGACAAGCTGCTGGTCGGGGCGGCGCTGATGTTGCTGGTCGGGATGGACCGGCTCTCCCATGCCGCGCTCTACCCCGCCATCGTCATCATGCTGCGGGAGATCATGGTCTCCGGCCTGCGCGAATACCTCGCGGAACTGCGCGTCGGCCTGCCGGTCACTCGGCTGGCCAAATGGAAGACAGGGTTCCAGATGGGTGCCCTCGGCACGCTGCTGGCGGGGGATACGGGCGCGTCGGTGATCGGGCTCGGCCGCCTGCCCATCTCGATGATTGGCGAGGCCGGCCTCTGGGTCGCCGCCGTGCTGACCCTGGCGACGGGCTGGGACTATCTGCAGGCAGGGCTGCGCCATGCAGGCCAGCAGGACGCCCGCCCGGCGGGAACTGCTGTCGATGAGACGGTGGCCCGCCCTTGAGCACGGACCCTCGCAGGCGCATCTTCACCCCATGATCGCGGAGCGAAGCACGATGCGGCGCGCATATCCCGGGGCCGTCCTTCTCGCCGCCGGACTCTTGGCCGGTTGCGGGCCCGACTGGCAGCCCTCCTGGAACATGTCCAGCACGCCGCCGACGGAAGGCGACAGCCTGACGGTGCAGCGCGTGACGGGACAGGACGCGGCCTTCACCCCGCTGCAGTCCGAACCCCTGACCGAATTGCGCCAGGCGGTGACGGCGGCGCTCAACCGCCCGCCCCAGTCGCCGGCCGCCGCGATGACCGGCATCCCCGACTATCAGCCAGTACCGCGGCCCGATGTCGATGCCGCGACCCGGCGGCGACCCGGCTCCTCCACACCGCCGGATGCGATCGCCATGCCGGAGCCGGCCGCCATTCCCGCGCCTGCCCGCCCCACCGCCCCCACCCTGCCGCCGACGCGGCGCGTGGAAGGCACGCCGGTTCAGATCCCCGGCCAGCCGACCGCGACGGTCACGGGTGGGACGGACCGCGTGCAGACACTGAGCGTACCCGGCAGCGCGGCCGGCGGCGTGGCCATCCAGGACGGCGGCACCACCACCGTCATCCAGCCCGGCGGGCGCGTCACCACCATCCCCACGCCGCGCTGATCCCATGCGCGTGCTCTACTTCGCCTGGCTGCGCCAGAAGGTCGGCACCGCCGAGGAGGAGGTCTCGCCACCCGCCGAGGTGCGCGACGTGGCCGGGCTGATCGCCTGGCTCGCCGCGCGGTCCCCGGCGCATGCGGCGGCCTTCGCCAACCCGCGCCAGGTGCGCGCGGCGGTGAACCAGGACTTCGCGACGCCGGATGCGCCCGTCGCCGCCAATGACGAGGTCGCCTTCTTCCCCCCGGTGACCGGCGGCTGACATGGCCCGGATCCTGGTGCAGGAAGCGGCCTTCGACCTGGCGGCCGAAACCGCGGCCATGACCGCGGGGCGCGTCGATGTCGGGGGCGTCGCGAGCTTCCTCGGCGTCTGCCGCGCGGATGACGGGCTGTCCGCGCTGGTGCTTGAGCACTATCCGGGCATGACCGAGCGCGCCATCGCACGCATCGCGGCCGAGGCCGAGGCGCGCTGGCCGCTGACGGCCTGCACGGTGATCCATCGCCATGGCCGAATCCTGCCCGGCGAGCCCATCGTGCTGGTGCTCACCGCCTCCTCGCACCGCGCCGCGGCACTTGAGGCCTGCGCCTTCCTGATTGATTGGCTGAAGACCAAGGCCCCCTTCTGGAAGCGCGAGGAATTCGCCTCCGGTGCCCATCGCTGGGTGGAAGCCAGGGCCGAGGATGATTCCGCCGCCGCCCGCTGGACCGGAGCCGCGTGAAGACAACTCCTCCTCATCTCGACGCCGTGGTGATCCCCTGCCGCGACCTTGCGCGGCAGCGCGCCTTCTATGAACGCATCCTGGAAGGCGCGCCGACCGAGGCGCGCGTGGGATGGACCCGATTCGACCTCGGTTCGGTCAGCATCGCGCTGCGCGCGCGGGGCGATGCGCTGTTCCCGCGCGAAGGGCTGCCCGGGGTGATGCTCGCCTTCCGGCTCGACAGCCGGGACGAGGTGGAACGCTGGCACCGGCGCCTGCTGATGGCGCAGGTCGCGGTGCTCGATCCGCCGTCGCGCCTTCCTTCCGGCGAATTCGCGCTGCATGCCGCGGATCCGGAAGGGAATGTGTTGTGCCTTTTCGCGGCATGAGGCGGTACCGCACGGGCTGACGGGGCGCGCCGTCGGCCCATGATGGCAGCCGAGGGTTGCCCTTGCATCCGCCCCGCCACCCGCCGGAGACTGCTTCCTCACGGTTTCAGGAGCGCCCGCGCGTGACCTTCGCTCTCCCCCGCAGGCTGCTGCTCGCCGCGCTGCCACTGGCCGGATGCGTCTCCCCCGGCACGCCGCCCGCCACGCCACAAGCGCAAGCCACGCCGCCGCCCCCGGCACTCGACAGTCTCGCCGCCCTCGCGACCGTGCGCGCCCTCGATCCTGTCGCGCGCCAGGCGGTGCTCGATCTTGGCGGTGGGTCGATCATCGACATGACCGCGGCAACCGAGATCCGGAACTTCAATCTCCTGCGCGCCGGCATGCGCGTCGTCGTGGAATACGCGGCGGATGGCACCGTGCGTATCGCCCGTGCCGCCCAGCTCGACCGCACCGGGCGACAGCGCGTCGTGATCAAGGAAATCGCGGTGGGCGGCACCTTCCTCGTCCTGACCATGCCGGACGGCACGACGCAGGAAGTCGCGCTGCGCAACCCCGCCATGATGGCCTTCGCCACGCGCCTGCATGCCGGCGACGCGGTGGCGGTGTCCATCGCGCGGGCTTAGTCAGCCCGCGCGCAGCCCGCAGAAGCGCAGGATCGTCGCCGCGATGACCTGCGCCGCCTCCTCCACCGAAGCGATGGAGACATACTCGTCAGGCGCATGTGCATTCGCCGCGACGGGACCATAGACCACGCCGCGGATGCCCCGCGCCGCGTAATGCGCGGCATCGGTGACGCCGAGCATGCCTTCGAAGGTCACGGGCAGGCCGGCCGCGACGCGGCTCGCCTCCAGGGCGCGCAGCAAGCCGTGATCGATCGGCGTGTTCACCGGCGGGAAGTAGAGGCCGTGCAGGTCCCAGATCACCTGGGGCGGGTTCTCGCGCAGCCAAGGATCGGTCGCGGCGAAGCGGGCGATCCATGCCTCGAACTCGCGCCGGATATCGGCGGAGCGTTCATGCGGCAGGAACTTCAGGTCGAAGTCGATGGCGCAGGTGTCCGGCACGATGCCGGGATTGCCGAGAATGGTGGGCAGCCCGTCCGGGCCGCATCCGGCGCCGGCGACCATCGCGCCGGGGCTGATGGTGTTCATCCCCACGGGCATGCCGGGGAAGCGCCGTGTCAGCCCCCAATGCGTCTCAAGCTCCCGCACGGAAGCGAGCACGCGCGCGCCGAGCTCGATGGCGTTCACGCTGCGCACCGGAATGGTGGCCGCCGCCTCGGACGGATAGATCGAGGCGAAGCGCCGCGAGGAATGCCCGTTGCGGCCACGCACCACCACGCGCACCCATTCGAGCCCGCCGGCCCAGGGGCGGATCGCACCGCCGCTGCTTTCGGCGACCAGCACGGCTTCGGGCGCGGGTTCGCGCGTCGCGGCTTCCATGGCCCCGAAGCCACCGGCCTCCTCATCCACCACCGCATGGAATTCGAGCCGCCCGTCGAGCGCGAAGCCGCATCGCCGGATGGCGCGACAGGCCGCGAGGCAGGCGGCAATCCCGGCCTTCATGTCACCCGACCCGCGACCATACATCAGGTCGCCGCGGATCTCGGCACCGAAGGGATCGACGGTCCAGGCCGCGAGGTCGCCCACCGGGACGACATCGACATGGCCGCACAGCGCCAGGCTGCGCGCCTGCGACCCCTCCCACACGCCGAACAGGTTGGGGCGATCGGGGAAAGGCAGGCTGCGGCTCGTGGCGAAGCCGAGCGCCTTGAGCTCCGCCTCGATCGCGTCCTGCACCTCGGGCTCGCGGTTCTGCGCGGGATCGGTGACGAACTTCGGATTGACGCTCGGGATGCGCACCAAGCGCTGCAACGCGGTGATCAGCCAGTCGCGCTCACGCGCGATCTCCTCGCGCAGGCGATTCTCCCAGGTCTCGGTCATGCGCGGGCCTCATGAGGCAGGACGGGCGCCAGGCCGCAGGCGGCCAAGGCCTCGGTGATCGGACCGCTCAGGGAGTCAGCCCAGCGGATCACGGCGGCAGTATCGGCGAGCAGATCCTGGCGGATCTCGATCAGCAGGGCGGGCAGGCCGCGCGCATCGCCATGCACGGGAACGGTCACATCCTCGTCCTCGGCGATGCGATAGGGCTCGTTGTCCCCGACATGGAAGCCAAGCGCGGCGAGCCCCCCGATCAGCGACCGCGCGAAGCGGTCCGCGCCGGCATGAAGCACGCCGACCGGCCAGGGCCGCGCCACGCCGCGAAAGACCGGCGTGAAGCTGTGCACGCCGATGATCGCCGTGGCACGGCCCGCGCGCCGGCGGGCATCGAGATGCGCCGTGACCGCGTCGTGGAACGGGTGGAACAGCGCCTCCTCGCGCTGCCGTCGCGCGGCGGCGCTCAGCGCGAGATTGCCCGGTATGACCGTGTCCTCGCTGCGTTCGGGAATGGAGGAGGGCACGCCCAGTGGGCGGTTGCAGTCGATGACCAGGCGCGAATAGCCCGTGCTGAACAGCGGTGCGTCGAAACGGCGGGACAGCGCGATCGCCAGCGCCTCGGCGCCGATATCCCAGCCGATGTGGCGCGCACGTTCCGAGGCCGGCAGGCCAAGGTCGCCGAGGCTGCGCGGAATGCGGTTGCTGGCATGTTCGCAAAGCAGCACGAGCGGCGACGCGCCACCGAGGTTGCGCGCAGTGAAGGCGGGCGGTTCGTCGGGTGCGAGCAGCGGCATCAATAGATCGCCGCGTAGCGGTCGCAGAGTCCATCCGGCGACAGGTCGGCGGTCAGGTCGAGTTCCTTCCGCTTCACCGCCACCAGGCAGTCCCGCAGCATCGGCGGCAGGAAGGACGACACCGTCGCATCGGCCCGGAAGGCATCGAGGGCGGCGTGCAGATCCACGGGCAGGCGCCGGACGCCAAGGCGCTCCCGCTCCGCCTCTTCGATCGAGGAGGGGTCGACATTGACCAGCGGCGGCTGGTCGAGCCCCGCGCGGATGCCTTCCAGCCCGGCCAGCAGCAGCGCGGCAAGGGCGAGATAGGGGTTGGCGGTCGCATCCGTCGCGCGGAACTCGACATTCATCTGCCGCGCCGGATCGCTGCCGGGCCGTTCGACGATCGGGCAGATGCGCAGCGCGGCTTCCCGGTTGCGCAGGCCGAGGCAGGCATAGGCCGCGCTCCAGTGGTGCGGCACCAGGCGGAGATAGGAGAGCGGGCTCGGCGCCGTCATGGCGAGCAGCGCGGGCATGTGGCGCACCACGCCGGCGGCGAAGCGGCCGGCGATCTCCGACAAGCCGCCGGGGCGCGCGGCGTCGTACATCGCGGGGCGCCCCTCGCGGTCCAGGAAGCTGAGATGGATGTGGACGCCGTTGCCCACGCCCTCCGGCGTCGTCTTGGGCGCGAAGGATGCGCGCCAGCCCGAACGCGCGGCGAGTTCGCCCACCAGCAGCCGCAGCACCACCGCGCGGTCCGCGGCGGCGAGCGCCGTGGCGGGGCGCATCGTCACCTCGAACTGATCGGCGCCGTATTCGGGCAGGAACATCTCGGGCTCGAGGCCCGCCGCCTCCAGCAGCGACATCAGGCGCGGCCCGAAGGGATCGGCGCGGCGCTGCGCGGCAAGCGAGAAGGCGGGGGCAGCGGGCCAATTCGCGCCGATGACCTGGAACTCGTGCTCGAAGGCCGCGACAGGCGTCAGGCCGGCCTCCGCCTCCAGCGCCGCGATGGCGCGCTTCAGCAGGCTGCGCGGGCAGCATTCCCAGGGGCTGCCATCGAGGCCCGTGATGTCGCCGAGATAGGCGTGCAGCGGCGTCGGGCCGAGGCCTTCCAGCCGGAACCGCGTCGCCGGATCCGGCATCAGCCGCAGATCGCCTTCCGATCCCCAGGGATTGTCCTCGGCGATCAGGTCGAAGGGTGTCAGCGCCATGTTGGCCGGCACCCAGCCGCATCCGCGCGCGAGGTAGCGGTCCAGCGCATCCACGCGGAAGCTGCGGCCGCGCGTCATGGCGACGAGATCGGTGGTGAGGATGGTGACGAGTTCGTCCATGGCGCGGCTCCTCAGCCCCCGAGCGCCGCGAGGCGCGCGACGACCGTCTCGGTATCGGCGATCCAGCAGTAACCCTTGAAGGCATTCAGCGCCGCGTCGTGCCGATCCTGGCTGTAGGTGGCGCAGGCATCGCCGACCAGCGTGACGAGGTAGCCGCGATCGGCCGCGTCGCGCACCGCCATGTCCACGCACTGGTCCGTCACCACGCCGGCAACGATCAGGAAGCGCACGCCGAGATTGCGCAGCACATAGTCGATGGCGGTGGAGTTGAAGACGCCGGAGGAGGTCTTGGGCAGGACGATCTCGTTCGCGACCGGCGCGAGTTCGCCGATAACCTGCCCTTCCGGCGCGCCCTTCGGCACATGGATGTCCGACAGCTTGTGGTCGAGCGAGCGGTCGCGACCGTCCTGGGTCAGGCTCTCGATGATGGTGTGCAGCACCTGGGCCCGGGCCCGCCGCGCGGCGTCGAGCAGACGGCGCTGATTCGGCACGACCAGGCGTTCGAGCCGGCCATGGTAGTAGTCGCCGGCCTCGCCCGCATGGGTCGGATCAAGGCCGGGTTCCACCCAGATGCGCTGCATGTCGACGAAGAGCAGCGCGGTCTCGCCTGGCCGGTAGGCGGCGTCGCGGCGCGTGGGGGCGGCGGTCATGCGGGGTCGTCCTGGGCTGCCGAGGAAGTTCCTTTTTATTACATGTCCTGGCCATGGCAAGAATTGTGAAATGAGATTGACATCGGGTGGCTGCTGCCTCTTTGCTGCGTCGCGGCCGGGGGAACCGGCCGGACAGCAGGCCCGGAGCGCCCCTCCCCATGCAGCGACGCAGCTTCCTGACCCTTTCCACGGCGGGCCTGGCCCTGCCGCGGCTGGCCTCGGCACAGGGGCCGCGCGTCCTGCGCTTCATCCCGCATGCGGATCTCGCCGTGGTCGATCCGGCCATGTCGGCGGCCTATGTCACGCGCAACCACGCCTATCTCGTCTTCGACACGCTGTACGGGCAGGACGCGCGTTACGAGGCGCAGCCGCAGATGGTGGCCGGCCATACGGTGGAGGATGACGGCAAGCGCTGGACCCTGACGCTGCGCGAGGGTCTCGTCTTCCATGACGGCACGCCCGTCCTGGCCCGCGACTGCGTGGCGAGCATCCGGCGCTGGGCGCGGCGCGACGATCTCGGCCGCACGCTGTTCACCATCGTCGATGAGCTGTCCGCCGCGGACGACAAGCGCATCGTCTTCCGGCTCAAGCGCCCCTTCCCGATGCTGCCCTTCGCGCTCGCCAAGACGCCGGGGCTGGTCTGCGCGATGATGCCGGCGCGCCTCGCGGAGGGCGATCCGGACCGCCCCGTCCCCGAGGTGATCGGCAGCGGCCCCTTCCGCTTCAAGGCTGATGAACGCATCGCGGGCGACCGCGTCGTCTATGAGCGCTTCGCGGCCTACCGCCCGCGCGAGAGCGGCGCGACCGAAGGAACGGCGGGACCGAAGGTCGCGCATCTCGATCGCGTCGAATGGAAGATCATCGCCGATCCCTCCACCGCCGGGGCAGCACTGCGAGCGAACGAAGTGGATTGGTGGGAACTGCCGAGCGGCGACATGCTGCCGCTGCTGCGCCGCGCCCGTGGCGTGGCGGTCGAGACGCTGGATCCCAGCGGCTATATCGGCTCGCTGCGCGTGAACCATCTGCACGGGCCAACCGCGAATGCGGCGATCCGCCGCGCGATGCTGGCCGCGATCTCGCAGCGCGACGTGGTCATGGCCGCGGCCGGGACCGATCCCGCGCTGTGGCGCGACGGCGTCGGCGTCTTCACCCCCGACACGCCGCTGGCCAGCGATGCCGGCATGGCCGCCGTGACGGCCCCGCGCGACCGCGCCGCGGTGCGTCGCGCCCTGCAGGCCGCAGGCTATGCGGGCGAGAAGCTGCTCTTCATGTCGCCTTCCGACATCCAGCTCAATGCCAATGCGTCCGAGGTCGCCGCCGATGCGCTGCGCCAGGGCGGCATGGAGGTGGATTTCGTCGCCATGGACTGGGGCACCCTGCTCCAGCGCCGCAACAAGAAGGAGCCGGCGGCACAGGGCGGATGGCACGCCTATGTGGCGTTCAACACCGGCGTCGACCTGCTGAACCCCGCCGTGCACCCGATGCTCCGCGGCGACGGCAAGAGCGGCGTCTATGGCTGGAGCGAGAATCCCGCCATCGAGGAAATGCGCAGCGCCTGGTTCGAGGCGCCGGACCTCGCCGCACAGCAGGCGATCGCCCGGCGGATGCAGGAGGAAGCGTTCAACCACGTGCCCTACATCCCGCTCGGCCAGGTCGCGCAGCTCACCAGCTTCCGCGACAATGTGAGCGGGATGCTGAAGGGCGTCCCGGTGTTCTGGAACATCCGGAAGGGGTGAGAGGGTGGAGAGGGTTCTGCCGCTCTCCTAACCTCGCCTCAACCGAGGCCGTAAGGTCCTTCTGTCCCCCTTAGGTTCCCAACCGGAGCGGGTCCCCTGGCCAGAGTGTGGCCTGGACCGCCGGCATTTGGTGCCGGGCACATCGCCAGTACTGAACGCTCGCAGCGCGCTTCGGGCACAAGAGCGGATCCCGACACCATTCTGCCTGGGGCGCACAGCGCCAGGTTGAGGTTTGCAAAGGCCTTTCGGCCTTTGGTGGGGTGGCTTGGAGGGGTGTACGGACCGGAGACATCCCTGACGGGTGTTCGGAGACATGCCTGACA
>JAYSDS010000008.1:0-73671 GCA_041914265.1 Roseomonas sp. | reverse complement strand
GATCTATCATTTGGCGGGGTGGTTTGGAGGGGCGGCGCCCCTCCAACTTTCATCCTCAGCGCAAGATGCCGATCTCGTTCCGCCGGATCAGCTCGAAGTCGATCTCGGCGCCGAGGCCGGGCTTGTCGGGCGCGCGCACCAGGCCATCGGCGCCGATCTCGATCTCCTCCAGCAGCCCGTATTTCTGCGCCGCCTCCGGCAGCAGCACCTCGAAGAATTCCGTGTTCGGGATGCACATGGCCAGGTGAAGGTTGGCGAGGTTGTTCAGCGAGTTCCCGCCATGGTGGATCTCGTAGTTCATGCGGAAGGCCTGGGCGAGATGGGCCGTCTTCAGGCAGGTGGTCAGCCCGCCTTTCACCGTGACGTCGCCGCGCAGATAATCGGTCGCCTGGTTCATCAGCCAGACCGGATAGCTCTCGATCCCCGTCATCGGATATTCGGTCGCCATGATCGGGATGCGCAGCGTCTGGCGCAGCTTGACGTAGTTGTAGACATCCTGGTCGTGCAGCGGGTCCTCGTACCAGTAGAAGCCCATCTCCTCGATGGCGCGGCCGACGCGCAACGCCGTCGGGAAGTCGTAGCCCCAGGTGGAATCGAGCATGACGCGATAGTCGTCGCCGACCGCCCGGCGCACGGCTTCGCAGGCGGCGATGTCCTCGCGTAGCCGCTGCGGCGGGTGGATCTTGTAGGCCGCCCAGCCCCCCTCCTTGAAGCGCACCGCTTCCTCGGCATAGGCGGCGGCGGAGGGCAGCACGGCCGAGCTGGCATAGGCCGGGATCGCGTCACGTACCTTGCCGATCAGCTTCCACACCGGCACGCCGAGTGCCTTGCCGGCGATGTCCCACAGCGCGATGTCGATGGCGCCGATCGCCCGCGTGGTGGTCTGGCGGATGCGGCTCCAGAGCTTCTGGTTCAGCCTTTCGCGCGCGAAGGGATCCTCGCCCAGCATCATCGGTTTCAGCGTGCGGATCAGCGCGGCGGCTTCCGTATCCGCGCCGTTGGTCGCGCTGCCGAGGAAAGCATGGCCGGTCACGCCCTCATCCGTCTCGACGGCGAGCAGCCCGAGCTTGGTTTCGCCACCGCCTGCCGCATGGGCGCCATAGGAGATGCTCGGCAGCCCCTTCCAGGCGAACAGGGTCAGCGTGATGTCGGTGATCCGCATCGGCCTCAGCCCTGCACGGTGATGTTGCGGTCGCGGATGACGCGGCCATAGCGGATCTGTTCATCGCGGATCAGCGCGGTGAAGTCGTCGAGCGCGATATCGGCCAGTTCCATGTCCGGCGTCGCGCGCTGGCGCAGGAAGTCGGTGCGGAGGATGGCGCCGATCTCGTCGGACAGGCGCGTGCGGATCGGCTGGGGCACGCCGGCCGGCAGCACCAGCCCGTGCCAGTAGCGCATCACCAGCTCGGGGTTCACCGTCTCGCGGAAGGTCGGCACCTCGGGCAGCACCGGCAGGCGATCGGGCGAGGAGACGGCGAGGATGCGGAACCGTCCACCCGGCAGATGCGGCAGCAGGGAGTTGGTCGAGCCGGCATAGAACGGCACGCGCCCGGTCATCAGGTCCGAGACGATGGGTGATTCGCCGCGATAGGCGACGCTCTCGATATTCACGCCCGTCAGCCCGGCCATCATCTCGAGGAAGACGTGCGGGGAGCTTCCATTGCCGACGCTGCCCACGCCCTCACCAGGCTTCGCGCGCATATGCGCGATCGCTTCCTGCACGGTGCGGATTGGGAGCTGCGCGCTGACGGCGAAGGCGACCGGCGCACGATAGGCCATGCGCAGCGTGCCGAAATCCTCCAGCCGATAGGGCACGTTCGGATAGAGGTTCGGATTCATCACCAGCGTCGAGGTGGCGACCCAGCCGATGGTGTAGCCATCCTTGTCGGAGCGGGCGACATGCTCGGCCGCGATCATGGTGTTGGCGCCGGGACGGTTCTCGACCACCACGCTCTGGCCGATCGCCTCGCGCAGCTTTTCGGCGATGGCGCGGGCGAGGAAGTCGCCGCCACCCGGCGCGAAGGGGTAGACGATGCGCAGCGGCCTGGTCGGCCAAGGCAGGTCCTGCGCCAGCGCAGCGCTTGGCAGGACAGCGAGGCCGGCCGCCAGCGAACGGCGGCGGATGCGGATGGTCATTCTTGCTTCTCCTCCCGTTGCCGCCGCGGCGGCGTCAGCCCACGGCGGCGCGGACCTTGCGCTGGGAGACCGGGATGGCCTCCGTCCCGATCACCTTCGCGGCTTCGAGCCGCGCCAGTTCCGCGGGCGAGAGGCCGACGAGCCCGCCCAGCACGGCCGCATTGTCTTCGCCCAGCGTGGGTGCCGGCCGCCGCACGGGGAAGGGCGGGCCACCCGCCTCGCGGAACGGCGGGGAGGGCTGGCGATGCGGGCCGAGCCAGGCGCGGTCCGTCTGCTGCCAGAAACCGCGCGCGCAGAGATGCGGGTCGTCATACAACCTGGTCGGCCAGCGCACCGCGCCGGCGGCGATGCCCGCGCCCTGCAGCGCGGCCATGGCGGCATCGGCGTCATGGCCGCGCGTCCAATCGGCGATCGCGGCCTCCAGCTCGGCTTCCCGTGCGCGTCGCCCCTCGGCGGTCGCGAGCGACGCATCGGCGGCGAGGTCGCCGCGCCCGATGGCGCCGCAGAGTCGTCGCCAGGCTTCGTCATCCGTCACGGCAAGGGCGATCCAGCCCGCTTCCACGCAGGGGAAGCAGCCATGCGGCACGAATTGCGCATGCCGGTTGCCGAGGCGTGGGCCGGGCGATCCGGTCGCGGATTGCGCGACGATCCAGGGCGCGACCAGCGGGAACATGCATTCCACCTGGGCGAGGTCGATATGCTGGCCTTCCCCGGTACGCTGCCGGTGCAGCAGCGCGGCGAGCAGCGCGGCCGCCGCATTCAGCCCGCCGATCGGATCACCATAGGCGAGCTGGTTGGTGGTGGGTGGCCAATGCGCCTCGCCCGAGACGCTGGGCAGGCCCGAGGCATGTTCGAGCGTCGAGCCATAGGCGCGGGCGTCGCGCCAGGGGCCGGTTCCGCCGAAGGCCGGCATGGAGACCATCACCAGGTCCGGCCGTTCCTGCGCGAGCGCGGCGTAGTCGAGGCCGAGCTTCGGCAGCACCTCGCGCGCATAGTTCTCAACCACCGCATCGGCGTCGCGCACCAGGCGCTTGAGCAGCGCGGCGCCTTCAGCCGAGGAGAGGTCGAGCGTGATCCCCGCCTTGTTGCGGTTCAGCACGCCGAAACGGATGTCCTTCTCGTATTGGCGCTCGGCGAAGAAGGGGTCGCGCGGGTCCACGCCGCGCCACCAGTCGGGGTATTGCAGCGCCTCGACCTTCACGACCTCCGCGCCGAGGTCCGCGAGCTGGCGGGTGCAGAGCGGCCCGGCCCAGCCCATCGACAGATCCACCACGCGCAGCCCGGCGAGCGGCAGCCCGCCGGCGCGGCGCGCTGCCGGCGGCAGGCGGGCGGGCAGGGGCGTATCGTCATGCTCGCCCAACATCGGCGCGCGGCCGCCGGCGAGCGGCGGCGTGCGCGTCAGGCGCTGCGGCACGGTGGGGCCTTCAAAGGCGGCATCGCCGATGCGTACCGTGCCGAAGGCGTCGCGGGCGCGATGCGTCGGCGTGGCGAGCAGCCGCGCGATGTCCGGCACCACGGCGAAGGGCAGGCGGCGTTCCAGCGCCTCGGCGAACCATTCATCGGCGGTGCGTTCGGCGAGGCGCGGGGCGAAGAGCGCTTCGAGCTCATCGGCATGGCGTAGTCGGTCGATGCCCATGACGAAGCGCGGATCGCGGCCGAGTTCCGGCGCGCCGATCATGTCGCAGAAGGTACGGAACTGCGCGGGCGTCACGATGGTGACGCCGAGCCATCCTTCCCGGCAGCGATAGACGCCGAGCGGGCTGGTGGGTGCGAAGCGGTTCACGCCGTGGCGTCGATCCACTTCCGGATGCGTCAGCCCCTGCGTCGCCTGGTATTCGGCGATGGCGACATTGGCTTCGTGGATGCTGATTTCGAGCCGTCGCGGCGCGCCGGAAAACAGCGCGGCGGCCACGGCGTTGAAGGTGGCGATGCCGGCCACCGCCTCGCCCGCGATGCCGCCGAGCATGGCGGGCGGGCCCTCGGCCGGGCCGGTGCCGGCGAGCACGCCGGCGAGCGCGCGGCTGGTCACGTCGGTCGCGGCGAAGCCGGCATAGGGGCCGCTGTCGCCGAACCAGGAGATCAGCGCGGTCACCGGCGCTTCGCCGCCGCGCTCGGCCGCCGGCCGGGCATCCAGCAGCACGTCGAACTGCGCCGGATCGGGCGCGCGGGTCACGCTGCGCTTGTTGGTGTTGAGCCAGGCGAAGAGGGCGGATTGCGGCCCGGCGCCCGTTTCCACCAAAGGTGGAACGGCGCGCATCGGGTCACCGCCGGGCGGTTCCAGCTTCACCACGGTCGCGCCGAAATCGGCGAAGAGCTTGCCGGCATAGGCCAGAGCGGCGCCGCCCCCGGCTTCCATCACCCGCAGATGGGCAAGCGGCAGGGGCGCGTCGTCGGCACGCGGCATGGGTACGGATCCTCCTGGGCGCATCCCGTGCGGGGCAGCGACCGTAATTTGTGATCACTAAATTTCAGGTAGGATCGGCTGTCAACCCTTGGCGGTGACGTTGATGGCCGGCAGCCGGCGCAGGATCGCATCGGCATAGACGGCGATGTCGCGCTGCATCGCGAGCCGTGCGAGCGCGCCATCCCCGGCGCGCAGCGCGCGGATGATCTCGTTGTGCGGGTGTTCCTCCGGCCGGTGCAGGAAGCGCATCGACAGCAGGGCGAAGTTCAGCGGCCCGCAGCGCAGCCAGAGATTCTCGATGATCTGCTGCAGCACCGGCATGCCGGCCAGCGCGCAGACCGCCATGTGGAAGTTCTCGTTCTCGGCCAGCATCTCGGCCGCGCGGCCGGCGAGGCGGGCTTCCGACATGCGGGCATGGATCGCGGCCAGGCGGTCGGCATCGGCCGCCGTGGCGCGCTCCGCCGCGCGTTCGGCGGCCTTGCCTTCCAGCTCGATGCGCAATTCGCAGACTTCCCGCAGCCGCTCATCGGAAAACAGCGGCACGCGGGCCGAGCGGTGGTCGAGCTGCTCCAGCGCATTCTCGCTGACCAGCCGGGCGATCGCTTCGCGCACCGGGGTCAGGCTGACGCCGAGTTCCTCGGCCAGGTTGCGCAGCTTCAGCTTCTCGCCGGGGCGGAAGCGGCTGCGCATCAACTCCTGGCGCAGCCATTGGTGGACGCGCACGGCCACGCGTTCGGCACCCGGCGACTGAAGCTCCGCATCCACCAATGGCATCCCTTCTCCCGACACCGGCTTGACAGTAGCCGATCAGCGCGGCGAATTTGTGATAACAAATCTGATCGCGCTGGAGGAAGCATCATGGCCGAGATCACCGTCGTCGCCGAACTCACGGCCGCGGTCTGGAAGATCGAAGCGCCGCCGGGGACTCGCGTGGCCGAGGGCGACACGCTAGTCATCCTGGAATCCATGAAGATGGAAATTCCGGTCATGGCCCCGGCCGACGGCGTCGTCGCCACGGTGCTGGTGGCCGAAGGCGACCAGATCGAGGAAGGCCAGGCCGTCGCGACGCTCGAGGCGTGACGTGATCGGCCCCGTCCTGATCGCCAATCGCGGCGAGATCGCCTGCCGCATCGCCGCGACCTGCCGGCGGCTCGGCGTGACGACCGTCGCCGTCTTCTCGGATGCCGATGAGGAGGCGATGCACGTCGCCGCCGCCGATACGGCCGAGCGCATCGGGCCGCCGCGACCGCTCGAAAGCTACCTGTCCATCCCCGCGATCATCGCCGCCGCCGAGCGCGCCGGCGCGACCGCCGTGCACCCCGGCTATGGCTTCCTCAGCGAGAATGCCGATTTCGCGCAGGCCTGCGCCGCTGCGGGCCTCGTCTTCATCGGCCCACCGGCCGCCGCGATCCGCGCCATGGGCGGCAAGGCCGCGGCGAAGGAGGTCGCGCGCCGCGCCGGCGTGCCGCTGCTGCCCGGCTATGACGGGGAGGACCAGTCGCCCGAACGCCTCGCGGAGGAGGCGGCGCGCATCGGCTTCCCGGTGATGATCAAGGCGGTCGCCGGCGGCGGCGGGCGCGGCATGCGCAAGGTCGAGACCGCCGAGGCCTTCCCCGCTGCCCTCGCCGCCGCGCAGCGCGAGGCCGCAGCCTTCGGGAATACCGCGGTGATGCTGGAGAAGCTCGTCGCCAGCGCGCGGCATATCGAGGTGCAGGTCTTCGCGGATTCGCACGGCAACGTCATCCACCTTGGCGAGCGCGACTGTTCCCCGCAGCGGCGGAACCAGAAGCTGCTGGAGGAATCCCCCGCCCCGGGGATGGATGCGGCGCTGCGTGCGGAACTCGGTCGCCGCGCGACGGCGCTGGCGCGGGAGGTCGGCTATGTCGGCGCCGGCACGGTCGAATTCGTGGCCGATGCGTCGCGCCCGCTCGGCCCGGACAGCATCTGGTTCATCGAGATGAACACCCGCCTGCAGGTGGAGCATCCGGTGACCGAGATGGTGACGGGTCTCGACCTGGTGGAATGGCAACTCCGCATCGCCGCCGGGGAGGCGCTGCCGCTCACTCAGGATGAGGTGACGCTGACCGGCCATGCCATCGAGGCGCGACTCTGCGCCGAGGATCCGGCGCGCAACTTCCTGCCCTCGCCGGGCCGTATCGCGGCGCTCGACCTGCCCACGCTGGCCCCGGGCCTGCGCATCGATACCGGCGTGCAGGCGGGCGACACGCTGACGCCCTTCTACGATCCGATGATCGCGAAGGTCATCGCCCATGCGCCGACGCGGGAGGCCGCGCTCGACCGCCTCGCCGCCGCGCTCGATGCCTGCCGGGCGGAGGGTATCCGTCTCAACGCCGCCTTCCTCGCCGATCTGCTGCGCAGCGCCGAGATGCAGGCGGGCGGCGTGGACACGAAGTTCCTCGAAGCCTTCCGCCTGCGCGGCGTCGCCGCGCGCAGCGCCGCCTGATCCAGGGAGAAAACGCATGCTCGCCAGCCGTGTTCCAGACCTTGTCCGACCGGCGCTGCTCGCGCTGGGGGGAAGCCTGGCCATCGCCGCCTCGGCGCAGATCCAGGTGCCGATGCAGCCCGTGCCGATGACGATGCAGAGCCTCGTCGTGCTGCTGGTCGGCGTGGCCTATGGGCCGCGCCTCGGTGCCGCGACGGTGCTGCTCTACCTCCTCGAAGGCCTCGCCGGGCTACCGGTCTTCGCGGGCTTCCGCGCGGGACCGGCGGTGCTTGCCGGGCCGACCGGCGGCTTCCTCATCGGCTTTGTGCCGGCGGCCGCGCTGGTCGGCTGGCTTGCCGCGCGCGGTTGGATGCGCGGCGCGATCGGCGCGGGTGCGGGCTTCCTGGCCGGGCATGCGGTGCTCTTCGCCTTCGGCGTGGGGTGGCTCGCGCTGCTGGTCGGCGCGGAACGCGCCATCGCGCTCGGCCTGCTGCCCTTCCTCCCCGGTACGGCGGTGAAGGCCGCGATCGGCGTGGCGCTGCTCGCGGCGCTGAAGGGGGTGCGTCGTGCTCGATAATCCCGGCACCCCGAAGCCCGCGGCGAAGGAGCCGCTGTGGCAGCCCGAGCTCGACGAGCTGCGCCGCCGCGAGGCCTTCGCCCAGGCCATGGGCGGGCCCGACAAGGTCAAGCGCCAGCACGATGCCGGCCGCCTGACGGTTCGCGAGCGCGTCGAGAAACTCGCCGATCCCGGATCCTTCCACGAGGTCGGGGCCATCGCCGGTAAGGCGCAGTATGACGAGCAGGGCCGCCTGGTCGAATTGACGCCGTCCAACTGCGTTTGGGGCCGCGCGACGCTCGATGGCCGCCGCGTCGTGCTGGTGGGCGACGACTTCACCGTGCGCGGCGGCAGCGCCGATGCGACCATCCGCGAGAAGCCACTGATGGCCGAGCGCATGGCCAATGAATTCCGCATGCCGATCGTGCGCGTCATCGAAGGCTCGGGCGGCGGCGGCTCGGTCAAGACCATCGAGACGACGGGGCGCGCCAACCTGCCCGGCGGCGTCGGCGGCACGGGGCTGTTCAACTACACCACGCTGAACCTCTCGGCGGTGCCGGTGGTCGGGCTCGGTCTCGGCTCCGTCGCGGGGCTGGGCGCGGCGCGCCTCGCGGCGACGCATTTTTCCGTCATGACGAAGAAGTCGGCGATGTTCGTCGCCGGCCCGCCGGTCGTCTCGCGCCTCGGCGCGCCGGTGACCAAGGAGGAACTCGGCGGCTGGGAGACGCAGTGCAAGGCCGGCGGCGTCGACCATGCGGTGGAGACGGAGGAGGAAGCCTTCGCCTGCGCCCGTCGCTTCCTGTCGTACCTGCCGTCCTCCGTGCACGACGTCTCGCCGGTCGTGCCCTGCGAGGATGATCCGGAGCGGCGCGACGAGAAGCTGATGAACGCGGTGCCGCGCGACAAGCGCCGCGTCTACCAGATGCGCCCGATCATCGAGAGCGTGGTGGACAAGGGTTCGTTCTTCGAGATGGGCCGGCTGTTCGGCCGCTCGCTGATCACCGGCCTCGCGCGCCTCGATGGCCGGGCGGTCGCGCTGATGGCGAGCGATCCCTTCTTCTATGGTGGTTCCTGGACCTCCGACACCTGCCAGAAGGCGGTGCGCTTCATGGACCTCGCCGAGACCTTCCATCTGCCGGTCGTCTATCTGATGGACTGCCCCGGCTTCATGGTGGGGCTGGAGGCCGAGCGCAGCGCGACAATCCGTCACGGCGTGCGTGCCATGGCGGCGATGAACCAGGCGACCGTGCCTTGGTGCACCATCATCGTGCGCAATGCCTTCGGCGTGGCGGGTGCGGCGCATCAGCCGGCCGGGCGGCTCTCGCTGCGCTATGCCTGGCTGTCGGCGCGCTGGGGCTCGCTGCCGCTGGAAGGCGGGATCGAGGCGGCCTACCGCGCCGAGATCGACGCCGCCGAGGATAAGGCGGCGAAGCTAGCCGAGATCGAGGAGCGACTGAACCAGCTCCGCTCCCCCTTCCGCACGGCGGAGACCTTCTGGGTCGAGGAGATCATCGACCCGCGCGCGACGCGGCCGCTGCTCTGCGACTTCGCGCGCATGGCCGATCCATTGCGCCAGCCGGTGCCGTCACGATTGCAGATGCGGCCCTGACGCCGCACGCCTTCCGGGGAGAAACACAAGAATGAACCGTCTCGTCGTCGCGGCGCTCGCCGCGATCACGCTTGCCAGCGCGCCGGCCGCGGCCTTTCCGGACCGGCCGGTGCGCATCCTGGGCGGCTTTGCCGCCGGGGGCACCAGCGACATCATCAACCGGCTGACCGCCGAGGCCGTCGCGGCGAATTTCGGCCAGCGCCCGGTGGTGGAGATCCGCACCGGCGCCAATGGCTTCATCGCCGCGGCCGAGGCGGCGCGCAGCCCGGCCGATGGCCATACGGTCGTGCAGTGCTCGACCGGCATGCTGACGATCACCCCGGAGCTGCCTGGGGCGCAGATGCCGATCGACCCGTCGCGCGACCTGGTGCCGATCGCCAATCTCGTCCACTCGACGCAGGTGATGGTGGTTTCGGCGCGCGCGCCCTACCGGTCCGTCGCGGAGGTCGTCGCGGCGGCGCGCGCGCGGCCGGGCACGATCACCTATGCGAGTGCGGGCATTGGCGCCGTGTCGCATCTGTCGGGCGCGCGCTTCGCGCAGCTCGGGCAGCTTGAGATGATCCATGTGCCGTATCGCGGTGCCGCACCCGGCGTTCTCGACGTCGCGGCGGGGCGCGCCGACATGATCATCACCAACCTTGGCGACGTGGCCGGGCAGGTGGGCGAGGGGCTGCGGCTGCTCGCCTTCGCGGACGGCATCGGATCGCCGCGTTTCACCGGCGTGGGGCAGGTGTCGGAAGCGCTGCCGGGTTATGCCGTCAGCGGCTGGTTCGGCCTGTGCGGGCCGCGCGGCATGCCCGATGCCGTGGTGGCGCGCTGGGTGGAGGCGTTGCGCACGGGCTTCGCAGACCCCGCCCTGCAGCAGCGGCTGGTCGAGAACGGCCTGACGCCCCGCTTCGAGGATCCGGCCACCTTCACCCGCACCATCGCGACGGATCGCGCGATGTGGGGCGAGACCATCCGTGCGGCGAACATCCGCGTCGAATGATGCACGAACAAGGGAGGAGGACGGCATGAACAGGCGATGGATCGCCGCATGGTTTGGCGCCGCGCTGCTGGTGGCCGGCGCGGCCCAGGCGCAACCCACGGATCGCCCCACCCGCATCATGGTGGGCTTCGCGCCGGGTGGGACCACGGACATCACCGCGCGCGTCGTCGCCGAGGGCGTGGCGCCGCGTTTCGGCCATCGCGCCGTGGTGGAGACACGCACCGGCGCGAATGGCTTCCTCGCCGCCGAGGCGGTGGTGCGTGGCCCGAATGACGGATCGACGGTGCTGCTCTGCCCCATGGGGCCGATGACGATCAGCCCGGAAATGCCGGGCATGCACATCCCCATCGATGTCGGCCAGGACCTCGTCCCGGTCGCGAATGTCGCGCGGTCTTCCTATGTCGTCGTGACCGGGGCCAACAGCCCGTATCGCACGCTGCAGGATCTGATCGCCGCGGCGAAGGCGCGGCCCGGCGCGCTGACCTATGCCAGTGCCGGATACGGCGCCGCGCAGCACCTGTCGGGCGAGCGGCTGAAGCGGCTGACGGGTGCCGACATGGTGCATGTGCCCTATCGCGGCGCGGCGCCGGCGGCGCTCGACGTCATCGCCGGCCGCGCCGATGTGCTGATCACGAATCTCGGCGACGTCATCGGCCAGATCAAGGGCGGTCAGTTGCGCCTGTTGGCCATGGGCGACCGGGAAGGCTGGCCCGATTTCCCCGACGCGCCGCGCCTGCCGGATATCGTGCCGGGGCTCGAGGTGATCGGCTGGTTCGGCATCTGCGGCCCGCGCGGCATGCCGGAAGAAGCGATCGCGAACTGGGCGGAGGCGATCCGTCAGGGATTGCAGAACGCGACGCTGCGCCAGAGGCTGATCGAAAGCGGCCTCGCGCCGAATTTCGAGGACCCCGCGACCTTCGCCCGTACCATCGCGCGCGACCGGCAGGCCTGGGGCGAGACGATCAGGGCGGCGGGCATCCGCGTCGAGTAGAAGGGCCGATCCCGATCGGGCGATGATGAACCGGAGAAGGGCTTTGCCCCTCTCCGGACCTCACCCCACCAAAGGCCGAAGGGCCTTTGGAAACCTCGATTTGGTGTTGTGCGCCGCAGGCAGGATCGTCGCCGAGACCCGCTCTTGCGCATGAAAAGCGCTTGGCGGGGCGTTCCGTCTGTCGTGCCCGGCTCCAGAAGATTGCGGTCCAGGATGCCCAGCATCCTGGTGGGGAGAGGTTTGGAGAGGGGCGACGCCCCTCTCCAACGGCGCTCACCCGTGGATCGCCGCCCACACCTTCTCCGGCGTCGCCGGCATGTTGATGTGCTTCCCACCCAGCGCGTCCGACAGTGCGTTCATCACCGCCGGCAGCGACCCCGCGCAGCCCGCCTCGCCGCAGCCCTTCGCGCCGAGCGGGTTGGTCGTGCAGGGCGACGGCGCGCTTTCGAAGCCGATGCTCGGCAGGTCGTCCGCGCGGGGCAGGCCGTAATCGGTGTAGGACCCGGTCAGGAGCTGCCCGTCCTCGGAATAGACCACGTGTTCCATCAGCGCCTGGCCGATGCCCTGGGCGATTCCGCCATGGGCCTGGCCCTGCACCATCAGCGGGTTCACGATCACGCCGAAATCGTTGACCGTGGTGTAGCGGTCGATGGCGACGGTGCCCGTGTCGGGGTCGATCTCGACCTCGCAGATGTGGCAGCCATTGGGGTAGGCCATCGGCGCTTCGTCGAACACCGTGCGGCTGTCGAGGCTGTTCGGCACCTCCTGGGGCAGGGGGCCGATCTCGCGGATCTGCGCTGCCAGTTCCATGATGCCGATGCCGCGGTCGGTGCCGGCGATGGTGAAGCGGCCCTCGGCGAATTCGATGTCCTCGGCCGCGGCTTCCAGGATGAAGCCGGCGGCCTTGCGGCCCTTCTCGATGACGATGTCGGCGGCCTGGAGGATGGCAGCGCCCGACGCCATCAGCGACTTCGACCCGCCCGTGCCGCCGCCGGCGATGAGCCGGTCGGAATCGCCCTGGACCAGCTTGATCTTGCCGAAGGGCACGCCGAGCTTCGTGTGCAGCACCTGGGCGAAGGGCGTCCAATGGCCCTGGCCGTAGTCGAGCGTGCCGGTGACGATGGTGACCGACCCGTCTTCCTCGAAGACCAATTCGCCCTGTTCCTTCATCGGCGGCGCGGTGCATTCGAGGAAGTTGCCGATGCCCCGCCCGCGCAGCTTGCCGCGCGCCTCGCTCGCGGCCTTGCGGGCGGCGAAGCCGTCCCAGTCGGCGGCTTCGAGGGCGCGATCCAGCACCACCGAGAAATCGCCGGAATCGTAGACCGAGCCATTGGTCGACTTGAACGGGAACTGGTCGGGCCGGATGTGGTTCAGCTTGCGCAGCGCGATGGGGTCGCGGCCCATCTCGCGCGCCGCCGTCTCGATCAGCCGTTCCATGAAATAATTGCCTTCGGGCCGGCCGGCGCCGCGATAGGCGGTGATGGGCGTGGTGTTGGTGAGGACGTTCCGCGTCTCCACCAGCAGCAGCGGCGTCGCGTAGTTCGACTGGATGTTCCGCATGAAGTTGCCCGTGCCCATGTTGTTGCCAACCGTGGACAGGTAGCCGCCCATGTTCCCGTAGGAGACGAGCTTCACCGCGAGGAACTTCCCCTCGGCATCCAGCGCCAGCGACGCTTCCGTCTCGTGGTCGCGCCCGTGGCAGTCGGACAGGAACGACCCGGTGCGCTCATCCGTCCACTTCACCGGGCGGCCGAGCATCTTCGCCGCGTGCAGCACGCAGGCATATTCCGGATAGGCGCTGGCCTTCATGCCGAAGGAGCCCCCGACATTGCCGGTCAGGATGCGCAGCTTGTCGACCGGCACCTTCAGGATGTCGTTGGCCATCTGGTTGCGCAGGCCGAACACGCCCTGGCAGCCGACGCGCAGGACGTAGCGGCCCTCCGCCGCGTCCCATTCCCCGATCGCCGAGCGCGGTTCCATCGAGCAGACGACGATGCGGTTGCTGCGGATGGACAGCGTCGTGACATGCGCGGCCTTGGCGAAGGCCTCCTCGACCTTGGCGGCGTCGCCGAACTGGAAGTCGAGCACCACATTGTTGGGCACGTGGTCATAGAGCAGCGGCGCACCGGGCGCGGCGGCGGCGGAGGCCTCGGTCACGGCATCGAGAGCATCGATGTCCATCTCGATCGCCTCGGCGGCGTCCTTGGCCTGGGCCTTGGTCTCGGCCACCACGAAGGCGACGGGGTCGCCGACGAAGCGCACCTTGTCCGCGGCGAGCGGCCCGCGCATCACGTTGATCAGCGGTGTGCCGTCGCGGTTCTTGAGCGGGATCGCGGCCTTCATCGGCCCGTATTCGACCATGTCGGCGGCGGTATAGACGCCCAGCACCCCCGGCATCGCCTTCGCGGCCTCGGTGCCGATGCCGTTGATGACGCCGTGGGCATAGGGGCTGCGCACGATCACGCACCAAGCCTGGCCGTCCACCTGCAGGTCGTCGGTATAGCGGCCGCGGCCTTGCAGCAGGACAGGGTCCTCATTGCGCGGCACGGGCTGGCCGATCCCGAATTTGAGCTTCGTCGATTCGGCCAGGAGCGCGTCGAGCATCAGGGAGCCTCGGTAACCATGTCGGATATCCGAATAGGTTAGGCCGTCCCTGCTGCACTGCAACCCGTCACGCGGCGGCCTGTCGCGCCCAGGCGATGATCTGCTGGGCGGGGCGGGCGCCGCTGAGGCGGCCGACCTCCTGCCCATCGCGGAACAGGGCGAGGGTCGGGATGCTCTGGATGGCGAGCTCCTGGGCCAGGCGCGGCGCTTCCTCGGTCGAGACCTTGGCCAGGCGCAGATGGGGTTCGAGATCCCGTGCAGCGGCCTCGAAGGCCGGGGCCATGGCGCGGCAGGGGCCGCACCAGGAGGCCCAGAAATCGACCAGGACCGGGATGGAGGAGGCACGCAGATGCTTGCGGAAGCGCGGTTCGTCCAGCGCGGTGGGATGGCCGTCGAAAAGCTTGCGATGGCAGGCGCCGCAGGCGGGGTCCTCCGCGAGCCGCGCGGCAGGCACGCGGTTCACGGCATCGCAGTGCGGGCAAACGATCTGAAGAGGGTCGGGCATGGGGATTTCCATTCGTTTCCACTGATATAGGACGCCTTTGCACCGGGATGAGGGCGGGGTTCTGATGACTCGGCTGTGGAATTGGCGGGGCGCCGCCCCTCCAAGCCACCCCGGCAAAGGCCGAAAGGCCTTTGCAAACCTCAACCTGGCGCCTTGCACCACGGTCAGAATGAGCACCGGGACCCGCTTTTGCGCCCCAAGCGCGCCATGGCGGCTCGGCATCGGCTTCATGCCAGGCGCCAAGTGCCGGCGGTGCAGGCCACACGATGGCCCTACCAAGGACAGTCAGGTGCCGCCTTGACGCTCCCGCCCCGGCGCCGCGAGGGTGCCGGCGGTAAGGGGGGATATCATGACCCGCATCGTCGTCATCGGATCCTACAATCGCGATACGGTGCTGCGCGTGCCGCGTTTCCCGGCGCCGGGCGAGACACTCGCGGCGACGGGCATGGCGCGCTTCCATGGCGGCAAGGGCAGCAACCAGGCGGTCGCGGCGGCGCGGGCGGGGGCGGCGGTGGCGATGGTCGCCGCCATCGGCCGCGACGCGGCGGGCGACGGGGCGCTGGCGCTCTGGGCCGAGGAGGGGATCGACGCCAGCGCGGCCCTGCGCCACGACACCCTCCCGACCGGGGAGGCGCTGATCCTGGTCGATGCGGCGGGCGAGAACGAGATCGTCATCCTGGCCGGCGCCAATGCCGCGCTGCCTGCCCCGGGCGCCGAGGCCGCCGTGGCCGGGGCGGCGCTGGTGGTCGCGCAGCTCGAGACGCCGCTCGGTACCACCGAGGCGGCGTTCCGCGCGGCGCGGGCGCATGGCGTAACGACTCTGCTCAACGCCGCGCCGGCGGGCGCGCTGCCCCAGGGGCTGCTCTCCCAGACCGACATCCTGGTGGTGAACGAGACCGAGGCGGCGCGGCTGCTGGGCCGTTCAGCGGCGCCGGAGGACATGGTCGCGGCCCTCGCCACGCGCCATGCGGGTGGGGCGGTGCTCACGGCCGGCGCAGCGGGCGCCTTCTGGGCGGGATCGGATGGCGGCCGGCATCACGCGGCGAGCCTGCCGGTGACGGTGGTGGACAGCACAGGCGCGGGCGATGCTTTCATCGGGGCCTTCGCCGCGGGCCTGGCCGCTGGCCGGACGGCGGCCGATGCCTTGCGACAGGGCGTCGTTGCCGGCGCCCTGGCCTGCCGCCGTGCCGGGGCGGTGCCCTCCCTGCCGCGCCTCGCCGAGATCGAGGCCGCCGGTCAGTAGTGATAGCCGTAGGGGTCCGGCTGCCAGTAGGAGCCCTGCGGCATGGGCTGGGGCGGCGGCGCGGGTTGCGGCTGCGGGTAGGGCGGCGCGGCATAGGCCGGGGCTGGCGCCGGATAGTTGGGATAGTAGGTGTAGGCCCCCGTCGGTGCCGGGGCCGGCACCGGCTGCGGCGCGTTGTAGACGGGCTGGCCATAGCCCTGCGGCGCGTAGCCCGCCTGGTATTGCGGGGGCGTCGGCGTGGTGACCGCGCCGATCGCCGCGCCGCCCAGCCCACCGGCCAGCGCGCCGATCGCCAGGCCGCGCGGCCCGCCCGCGATGCCGCCGATCGCGGCCCCCGTGCCGGCGCCGATCAGCGCGCCGCCCGCGGCCCGCTGGCCGGGGTCGTAGGGATTGGTGCAGGCCGCGAGAAGCAGAATGCCAAGAACGGGGGCGATCCGTACCGGTACGGACATGGCGCAATCCTCTGTGATCCGCCGCGCCACGATAGCGAGCACACGAGAAGGATCGTGGCCTTCGGGACGGGGAGGTCAGGATAGCTCGCCCAGGACGATGGCGGCGATGTGGCGTCGGTGCGGCGCTTTCCGGCAGCGCCGGGGGGCCGGCGGCCGCGGTTCTCCAGGACGGGACCGACAGAGGGGCGCGCCTCTGTCGGCTACCGCCTCAGACGGGCCGGTCGCCCTTCTCGACCTTGAGCGTGCGGTTGTCGACGCCGGGCAGCATCCGCGACGGGTCCCGCGTGACGATGACATCGAGGATGGTCGGCGTGTCGGTGTTGGCGAGCCCCTCGCGGATCGCGGCACCGAGCATCGCCGGGTTTTCCACGCGGATGCCCTGGCAGCCGAAGGCGCGCGCGGCGGCGGCGTAGTCGGTCTCGCCGAGCTCGGAGGACTGGTAGTTCCCCGCGCCATAGACCGCGTGCTGCAGTGCCTTCACATAGCCCGAGGCGCCGTTGTTGAAGACGCAGAGCACGTAGTTGGCGCCGACGCGCCGCGCCGTCTCGATCTCCCCGATCGTCATGTTGAAGCCGCCATCGCCGGTGAGGCCGACGACGCGCCGCTTCGGTCCCGCCGCCATCTGCGCGCCCATCGCGCCCGGCGCGCCATAGCCGATGGAGGCGAAGCCGCGATCGGCGATGAAATGCCGCCCGGCCTTCTTCGTATCGAAGAGCAGCCCGCCCCAATGGCCGGCGAAGCCGCCATCGGCGACGAGGATGTCATCCTCGCCCATGGCGATGTTCAGCTCGTTGATCAGGCGGCCGACATTGATGGGGGTCTCGTTCGCTTCCAGCCGGTCGGCGGCGCCGACGCGCCAAGCCGCCATGCGCGGCGCGACGGCGGCGGCGAATGCCGCGCGGCCATCGGGCAGGGCGCCTTTCGGCATCATCCCGAACAGGTCTTCCAGTGCCAGCTTCGCATCGGCGGCCAGCGCCACATCCGCACGAGTGGTGCGGCCGATCTCCTCCGGCACGATCTCGACATGGATGATCGGCACGCCGGCGGGCATCAGGGAGAAGCGCTTCGTCGCGATCTCGCCGAGCTTGCAGCCGACGACGATGAGCAGGTCCGCCTCGGCGACGAAGTCGTTGGCGATGCGCGAGTACCGGCCGAAGACACCCGCCGAGAGCGGATGCGTGCAGGCGATGGCGCCCTTGCCCGACATGGTGTGCGCGACTGGGATCTGCTGGGCCTCCGCCAGCGCCAGCAGCGCGTCATGCGCGCCCGAGACATGGATGCCGCCGCCGACCAGCAGCAGCGGTCGGCGCGCCTTGGCGAGCAGCGCGGCGGCGCGGTCGAGCTCGTCCGGATCGGGCCGGGTGCGCCGCGCCTGGGCGCGCAGCGTGCCGGGATCGGCCCAGATCTCGTCTGCGGCGAAGCCGTGCTCGCCGTGGCAGACATCTTCCGGCAGATCCAGCACGACCGGGCCGGGGCGGCCGGAGGTCGCGACCGCGAAGGCGCGCCGGACGAATTCGGGGATGCGCTTCGTGCTCTCGACGCGGATGAGTTCCTTGCAGGCGGGGCGGAGGATCTCCACCTGCCGCGCTTCCTGCGTCATGTTCTTCCAGGCGTGGTCGCGATTGGCGTCGCCCACCACGGCGATGAGCGGGATGCCCGCGTTCAGCGATTCCACCAGGCCGGTGACGAGGTTCGTCGCCCCCGGCCCGAGCGTCGCATCCACCACGCCGGGCCGGTTCGTCACCCGCGCCCAGGCATCCGCGGCGAAGGTGCCGCAGCGTTCATCGTTGATCAGATGATGCTTGAGGCCAAGCGCGCGCACGGCTTCGTAGAAGGGCAGGAGCTGGAAGCCGCCCATGCCGAACATCGGACCGACGTGATGGGCCTGCAGCATGCGCGCGAGAGCCTCGCCGCCCGTGATGGCGAGGGTGGTGTTGGAAGCAGTCACGCAGCGTTGTCCTTCCCGATGGCTTCGGCGAGCAGATTGATGGCGTCGCGCACCGTCCCGCCGGGCCTCAGCCCGAGCGCGGCCGCACGGCGGTTGACGCAGGAGACGATGCCGCTCTCGACGGCGGAGCGGCCATCGCCGATCCGCGCGGTCCAGGCGGAGTAGGTGGCCGCCGCGATGCCGCGCGCATCGAGCGCGGGCAGGCGCGTGAAGCCCGCGCCGTCCACCCCGCCATCGGCGTCGTTGTAGAGCGCGGCGAAGACGGCGGCGCGCGCGGCGGTCTCGGGCCGGCCGCCGAGCAGGCCGCCATGGCTGCCGGTGACGACCACCGTGCCGTCGTCGTCGGGCGTCATCAGCGAGTTGGAATCCATCGCCGAAGCCCGCGCCCGGCCGGGCACGGCGATGGGAAAGCGGGATTCGACGCTGTCCGGCGCATCCGCCATCGGTACGGGGGCGGCGGCCAGGCGTCGCGCGGCCTCCCGGCACCACATGCCGGGCTCGATGCCGAGCTTCGCCGCCGCGCCGTTCACATGACTGACGATGCCGCGCCCGAGCAGGTCGAAGCCATCCCCGATGCGGGCGGAGCGATGCGCGCAGCAGGCCGCGGGAATGCCGAGCGGCTGGAGGTAGTCGAGCCCCGCGATGCCGGCGCGGTCGAGCCCCAGTCCCGCATCGTTCAGCACCACCCCCGCGACGCGCGCCTTGGCCGAGAGATAGGCCGCATAGACCCCGCCATGCGACCCGCCGATGACGACGCGCCCTTGCGCCTCCGGCCCCAGCCGGGTGACGCTGTCGACCACGATGAGCCGGTCCAGCATGCGTTTCACTCCCTCACGATGGAAGTAGAGCGCAGGCGGGGGTTCCGTACCAGGGGAGAGGGCAGCCGATGACGGGCGCGTCCAACGAGACGGCGCGGCGCGCCGCCATGCTGCGCGACATGGCGCGCATCCGCGCCTTCGAGCGCGAGGCGGTCGCTGCCATGCGCGCGGGGGAGGCGCCCGGCGTGGTGCATCCCTCGATCGGGCAGGAGGCGGTGCCGGTCGGTGTCTGCGCCCATCTGCGGCGCGCGGATCGCATCACCAGCACCCATCGCGGCCATGGGCATGCGCTCGCCAAGGGCGCGGATGCGCGGGCGATGATGTTGGAACTGCATGGCCGCGCCGGCGGGTCCTGTGGCGGCAAGGGCGGGTCGATGCACATCGCGGATTTCGCCGTCGGGATGCTGGGCGCGAATGGCGTGGTGGGCGCCGGCATCCCGATCGCCTGCGGCGCGGCGCAGGCGATCAGGCTGAAAGGGGAGGAGGCGATGGTCGCCTGCTTCTTCGGCGACGGGGCGATCAATCGCGGGCCGTTTCTCGAAGGGATGAACTGGGCGGCGCTGTACCGGCTGCCGTTGCTCTTCGTCTGCGAGGACAATGGCTTCGCCGCCTTCACGCGCGGCGCGGCCGTGACCGCGGGCGCGGGGCCGGCGGCGCGCGCCGAGGCCTGCGGCGTGCCGGCCGTCTCCGTCGATGGCGAGGACGTGCTGGCGGTGGATGCGGCCGCGGCGGAACTCGTCGCGCGCATCCGCGGCGGCGCCGGGCCGCAGTTCCTGCACGCGCGCTGCTATCGCTGGGAGGGGCATACCGGCACGGATGCCGCCGCCTATCGCCCCGCCGAGGAGGCCGCCGCGGCGCGGCAGCGCGACTGCATCCGCCGCCTTGCCGCGACGCTCGACCCGGGTGAAGTCGCGGCGATCGAGGCGGAGGCCGCCGCCGAGATGGTCGCGCATCGCGCGGCGGCCCTCGACGCCCCTTGGCCCGATGCGGGGGCGGCTTTCTCGGACGTGCAGGATGCGGGGGCGCCGGCATGACGCGCCTGACCTTCGCCGAAGCCGTGCGCCAGGCGCTGGCCGAGGAGATGCGCCGCGACCCCCTGGTCTGGGCGCTGGGGGAGGACCTGGCCCAGGGCGGGATCTACGGCCAGTACAAAGGCCTCGCCGGGGAGTTCGGGCCGGAGCGCATCGTCTCGACGCCCATCAGCGAGAGCACGATCATGGGTGCGGGCCTTGGTGCGGCGTTGTGCGGCACGCGGCCGGTGGTCGAGATGCGAATCGCGGATTTCGCGCTCTGCGCCATGGACGAGCTGGTCAGCCAGATCGCGAAGGCGCGCTACATGTTCGGCGGGCAGGGACGCGCCTCGCTGGTGGTGCGCATGCCGCAGGGGATGTGGCGCAATTCGGCGGCGCAGCACAGCCAGTGCCTCGAAGCCTGGCTGACCCATATCCCGGGCCTGGTCGTCGCCGCGCCGGGCACCGCGGCGGATGCCGCCGCGCTGCTGAAGGCCGCGATCCGTTCCGACGACCCGGTGGTGCTGCTGGAACCGAAGGATCTGTGGACGCGCGCTGAGGACGTGCCGGATGAGGTCGCGCCGGCTGTCTTCGGCGTGGCGCGCCACGCGATCCGCGGGGAGGCGCTGACGGTCGTGACCTGGGCCGCCCTGGTGCCGGTGGTCGAACAGGCGGCGCGGGAGAGCGGCGTGGCCTGCGACGTCTTCGACCTGCGCAGCCTATGGCCCTGGGACGAGGCGGCGGTGCTGGCTTCCGTGCGGCGCACCGGGCGGCTGCTGGTGGTGCATGAGGCGGTGACCGTGTCCGGATTCGGGGCGGAGGTGGTCGCGCGGGTGGTCGAGGCGACGGGGCCGGGCGGTCTCGCGGCCGTGGAACGGCTCGGCGCGCCGCGTGCGCCGGTGCCCTTCAGCCCCCCGCTGGAGGCGGTGATCCGCCTGACCGCGCCCCGCGTCGCCGAGGCGATCCGCCGCGTTGCGCAGGCGGGCCGATGACGTGGCTTCCCCCCGTTGCGTTCCGCGCGGAGAAGAGCATTCTCCGCACCGCGTTCGAGACGGAACCCCAACCTTTCACTTGAGCGGAGGCGCGCCGCGTGCTCGCTTCCGCGCCCCATGCACGACAAAGGGAGTGCGCCATGACGCTCGCCATCGGTCAGACCGCGCCGGACTTCGAGGCCGACACCACGCAAGGCCGCATCCGCTTCCACGAGTGGATCGGTGATTCCTGGGCCATCATCTTCAGCCACCCCAAGGACTTCACGCCGGTCTGCACGACCGAGCTCGGCGCGGTGGCCGCGCTGAAGCCGGAATTCGACAAGCGCAACACCAAGGTGATCGGCCTGTCGGTCGACCCGGTCGACGACCACAGCCGCTGGGCCGACGACATCCGCGAGGTGACGGGCCATGCCGTGACCTATCCGCTGATCGGCGACCCGAGCCTCGAAGTGTCCAAGGCCTACGGCATGCTGCCGGCGGATGCGGGCAGCACCTCTGCCGGCCGCACGGCGGCGACCAACCAGACGGTGCGCGTCGTCGTCTTCATCGGGCCGGACAAGCAGGTGAAGGCCTATCTCGCCTATCCGATGACGGCGGGCCGCAACTTCGACGAGATCCTGCGGCTGCTCGACAGCCTGCAGCTCACCGCGAAGCACAAGGTGGCGACGCCGGCGAACTGGAAGCACGGCGAGGACGTGATCATCGCGGGCTCGGTCAACAACGACGACGCGAAGAAGCTCTTCCCCAATGGCTGGAAGGAGCCGAAGCCGTATATCCGCATCGTCCCGCAGCCGTGATCGCGGCCGGGCAATAAGTCCTCGCCGCCGACCGAGCGGTCGGTGCATGATTCCTCCCAACGAGAGTTGGGAGGAACGGCATGAACGGCTTTGCTGGCCGGCGTCTGCTGCTGGCCATCTCATCCGCCGCGCTGTTGGCGCGGCCCGCGCTGGCGCAGCAGCGCTATCCCGACCGGGCGATACGGGTGCTGGTGCCCTGGACGCCTGGCGGGGCCACCGACATCCAGATGCGCTCCATCTGCGACCAGGCGTCGAAGCGCCTGGGCCAGCCGGTCGTGGTCGAGAACAAGCCAGGCGCTTCCGGCACCCTCGGCGCCCTGTACATGGCGCGGGAGGCGCGGCCCGATGGCTACACCATCGGCCAGATGCCCAATGGCGTCTTCCGCATGCCGGCGATGACCGAGCGCCCGCAATGGGATCCGATGCGGGATTTCTCCTGGATCATCCGGCTCGTCGGCTACATGGGCGGGGTGGTGGTGCGGCCGGATTCGCCGTGGCGCAACATGACCGACGTGGTGGCCTATGCCCGCGCCCATCCGGGCAAGGTCAGCTACGGCACGCCGGGGGCCAACACCACCGATGTGCAGATGACGCGCTTCGCGCGGCTCGCCGGCATCGACTGGGTCCCGGTGCCCTTCCGCGGCGCGGCGCCGAACCTCCAGGCGCTGCTGTCGGGTGACATCCATTTCTCGGCCGAGACCAGCGCCTGGGCCGACATGGCGCTGGAAGGGCGGGTGCGCGTGCTCGGCGTGTGGATGACCGAGCGCGCGGCGCGCTTCCCCGATGTGCCGACCTTCCGCGAACAGGGCTTCGACGTGCTGGGGGAGAGCACCTATGGCATCGCCGGGCCGCGTGGGATGGATCCCGGCGTGGTCGGCGTCCTGCACGATGCCTTCCGCGAGGCGCTGTACGACCCCGCGCATCTCGCGACCATCGCGCGTTTCGACATGCCGGTGCGCTACCTCGGCACCGAGGACTACGCGACGGCGGCGATGCTGCAGAATGAGGAGGAGAAGCGGACGGTGCGGGAATTGGGGCTGCGCGCGTCTTAGGGCGAGGACTGAACCGGAGCGTGCGGGCTTCCTTCTTGGGCGTTCAACCGGACTCTGACCCTGGCAGGCTGATGCGATGCGACCTCTTCGGTATTCCATCAACGTGACCTTGGATGGCTGCTGCGATCATCGCGCCGTTTCCGCGGATGAGGCATTGCATCGCCACGCGGTCGGGAATCTCGATCGGGCCGATGCCCTCCTCTTCGGCCGGGTGACGTACGAGATGATGGAGTCCGCGTTCCGCCCGCCGACGCCGACGGGAGCGCGGCCCGAATGGATGGAACCCTTCGCGCGGACGATCAACGCGGCGAAGAAATACGTCGTGTCGGGCACCCTGGACCGGGTCGATTGGAACGCGGAGCTGCTGCGCGGGGATCTGACGAACGCGGTTCAGCAGCTCAAGCGCCAGCCGGGCAAGGGATTGCTGGTGGGCGGCGTGACGCTCCCGCTGGCCTTGGCGGAGCGGGGATTGATCGACGAGTATGAGTTCGTGGTGCATCCAAGGCTGGTGGGCCACGGGCCAACGCCCCTGGCGGGGTTGTCGAAGCATATCGACCTGAAGCTCGTGAGCCGCGTCGAGCTCGCTTCCGGGGCCATGGCGATGCGATACGAGCCCAGAACCTAGAGCGTGATGACCATAGGTGCGAATGCACCGGAGGTCTGAATCACGCGATCAAACAATAGGTTGGAGCGTGGTTGGTGAACGAATGTGAACCAATCACGCTCTAACCGCCGGACCGCATTCGCGGCCCTGGCACGAGGCAAGATCTCGTGCCGCTCTTTCAGTTCAATCCCATCGCATGCGGCAGCCACAGCGCGATGCCGGGGAAGCCCACGACCAGCGCGAGGGCGACGAACATCGCGAGGATCATCCACACCACCCAGGGGATGGTGCTTTCCATGCCCACCCCCGCGATGCGGCAGGACACCATCAGGTTCACGGCCATGGGGGGTGTGAACTGGCCGATCGCGATTTTCATGGTGAGGATCACGCCGAACCAGGTCAGGTCCCAGTGGAAGTTGTTGGCGATGGGGATGAGGACCGGCAGCAGGATCAGGAAGGTCGAGACACCGTCGAGGAACATCCCGATCACGATCAGCACCAGCATCAGCAGCGCGATGGTGCCGTACTCGCCCAGGCCCAAACCGACGATCCAGGTCGCGATGGGCTGCACGATGCCGAGCGTTGCCGTGGACCAGGCGAAGACGGATGCCAGCGAGACCACGATCAGGATGACGGCCGAGAGTTCCCCGGCCTCGACCAGCATGTCATACAGGTCGCGCAGCGTCAGGCTGCGATAGATGACGAAGCCGACGAACAGCCCATAGGCGACGGCGAGCACGGCGGCCTCGGTCGGCGTGACGAAGCCGGATCGCATCGCGCCGAGGATCACGACCGGCGCCATCAGGCCCCAGATCGCCTCCTTGAAGGTCTGCCAGACGCGCAGGCGTTCCTCGCTGCGTGCCTTGCCGCCGAAATCCTTCATCATGGAGATGATGACGATCGGCACGATGATGGCGAAGCCCGCGAGGATGCCGGGGAACATGCCCGCCATGAAGATCGCCGGCACCGAGACGCCGGGGACCAGCACGGCATAGATGATGAAGGCGATGGAAGGCGGGATCAGGATGTCGGTCGCGGCCGCCGCGCCCACCGTCGCGGCGATGAAGGGGCGGGGATAGCCATCCTTCACCATCGACCGCGTGACGACCTGTCCCACGGCGGCAGAGGTCGCGGGGCCGGAGCCGGAGATGCCGCCGATTACCATCGCGACCAGCACGGCGACCGAGGCGAGCGCGCCGCGCCCTGCGCCGACGAGCGCGGTCGCGAAGCGCACCAGCCGCAGCGCGACGCCGGTGCGGTCGAAGACCGAGCCCACCAGCACGAACATGGGGATCGCCATCAGCGGATACTTCGCGATGCCCGCATAGACGTTGGTCGGCATGGCGAACATCGACTGGTCGGCCAGCGCGATCGCGGTCGCGCCGGCGATGCCGAGCGCGACCGCGATCGGCACGCCGCCCAGCAGCAGGATGGTGAAGAGGCCGAAGAGCACGACGCCGATCATCAGAAGGCCACCCCGCGCAGCACGCGAACCAGGCGCCCGGCCGCGCGCGCCATCACCACCAGCGAGAGCAGCGGCAGCCAGCCGGTATAGAGCCAGTTCGGATGGCCGAGGCCATTCGACAGAACCTCGAACCGATACTCGTCATAGGCGAGCAGCGTGCCGTACCAGGCGAGCAGGCCGAAGCAGATGATGGTGAGCAGCATGGCGATGGCTTCCGCCATGCGGCGCGCGCCCGGGCTTCGGCCGTCCACCAGCACGCCGATGCGGATGTGCCGGCCCGCGGCGGTGGCGATGGCCGTGCCCAGCAGCGTGACCACCACCATCAGCGCGACCGAGTATTCCTCGGTGAAGGCGAGGGAGACGTTGGTGAGGTAGCGCGTGAGCACATTGGCCCCGGTGATCAGCACCATCGCGGCCATGGCGCAGGCGATCAGCACTTCCTCGATGCGGAGCGGGACCCGTGTCGGCGGGTTGGTCCGCTCCGCGGTCGGATCGGGTTCGGCGCTCACCTCAGCCCGTCACGGTGCGGATCGCGGCCTCGGCCTTGCGGACCAGGTCGGCGCCGACGGTGCCGGCCCATTTGTCGTAGACCGGGCGCGTGGCGCGGGCAAAGGCCGCCTTCTGCTGGGCGTCGAGGACCGTGACCTCGACGCCGCGATTGCGCAGCTCGACCATGGCGGCATCGTCGGTGCCTTCGCCGTCGAGGCCGCGGCGGGTCAGGGCGATCTCGTCGCGGCCGGCCTGTTCGGCGCAGTCGCGGACAAGCTGCTGGTCGGCCGGGGTGAAGCTGTTCCAGACCGTCTTGGACAGGGCGAAGATCAGCGGGTCGTTCACGTAGTTCCACACCGTCAGGTGCTTCTGCGCCAGCGTGTCCATGCGGAAGGCGAGGAAGAGGTTGATCGGGTTCTCCTGCCCATCCACCGCGCCGGTGGACAGGGCGGGCTGGAGGTCGGCGAAGGACATCTGCACGGGGTTGGCGCCGAGCGCCTGGTAGATGTCGGTGAAGATGGCGCCCGCGGCGAAGCGGATCTTGAGGCCGCGCATGTCCTCGGGCGTGCGGATGGCGCGCTTGGAGTTGGAGATCTCGCGGAAGCCGTTCTCGCCCCAGGCGAGGGGCACCACGTCGCGGCGTTCCATCACGCCGAAGATGTCGCGGCCGACCTCGCCGCGGATCAGCGCATCGAAGGCGCGATGGTCGGGCATGAGGAAGGGGAGCTGGAAGAGGCCGACCTCGCGCACCTGGGGCGCGATGTTGATGGTGCTGAACACGGCGAAGTCGATCACGCCCTGGCGCATGGCGACGAGTTCGCGCGTCTGGTCGCCGCCGACGAGCTGGCTGCCGGGATAGACCTTCACGTTGATACGGCCGCCGGAGCGTTCGGTGACGAGCTCGGCCCAGCGGAAGGCGCCATCGGCGAAGGGGATGGGACGGTTGCCGACCACCGACAGCTTGTATTCCGGGCGATAACTCTGCGCGCGGGCGGCGAAGGGCAGGGCGAGGCCGGCCCCGGCGCCCAGCAGCAGCGAGCGGCGCGTGGCGCCCAGGCGATGGGTGGTCATGGCGTTGTCTCCCAAGGGCTGCGCCGCTTTGCCGGCGCTTGGCCGACAGACTGGCGCGGGCGCGCGCGGGCCGCAAGCGGCTTGCCGGGAGGTGGGCGGCGGGCCAGCCTGGGGGCGGGAAGGAAGCGCTGCATGATACCGACATCGAACCTCGCGACCCTGTTGCTGCAGACGGCACGGCGGCTGCCGGATAGGCCGGGGCTGGTGTGGCGCGACCGCTCCTGGTCCTGGGCGGAGATCGCGCAGCGCGCGGCGGCCGCGGCGGGGGCACTGCGGGCGCGCGGAATCGCCAAGGGCGACCGGGTGCTGGTGCATGCGCGCAATGGCCATGCGATCTTCGAATCCTGCTGGGCCTGCTGGCTGATCGGCGCGGTCTGGGTGCCGACCAATTTCCGGCTGAGCCCGCCCGAGGCGGCCTTCCTCGCCGCCAATGCCGGGTGCCGGGCGCATCTGTTCGATGTCGGGTTTCCCGAGCATCGCGCATCGGCGCGCACCGAAAACCCGGCCTGCGTGCTGGAGGTCGCGATCGGGGAGGGGTCCGGGCTGTCCTGGGAGGATCTGGTCGCCGAGGGCGCGCCGGTGACGGAACCCGAGGCGGTGGAGCGCGATCACCCGGCCTGGCTGTTCTACACCTCGGGCACGACGGGGCGGCCCAAGGGCGGCACGCTGACCCATGGGCAATTGGCCTTCGTGGTGGTGAACCACATCGCCGACCTGATGCCGGGGCTGAGTGCGCGCGATGCCTCGCTGGTGGTGGCGCCGCTGTCGCATGGGGCGGGGATCCATGCGCTGGCGCAGGTGGCGCGCGGGGCGGTGTCGGTGCTGATGCCGGGGGAACGGCTCGACGTGCCGGAGGCGTGGCGGCTGGTCGAGGCCCACCGGGTGAGCAACATGTTCACCGTGCCCACCATCCTGAATGCGCTGTGCCACGATGCGAGCGTGGATGCGGTGGATCACTCCTCGCTGCGGCACGTCATCTATGCCGGCGCGCCGATGTATCGCGAGGACCAGAAGCACGCGCTGCGGAAGCTGGGGCCGTGCCTGGTGCAGTATTTCGGGCTGGGCGAGGTGACGGGGAACATCACCGTGCTGCCGCCCGAGTGGCACAGCCTCGACGATGATCCGGCGATGCCGATCGGGTCTTGCGGCTATCCGCGCACCGGGATCGAGGTGGCGATCCTGGATGCGGAATACCGGCGCCTGCCGCCCGGCGAGACCGGCGAGATCTGCGTGCGCGGCCCGGCTGTGATGGCGGGATACTTCGACAATCCGTCAGCCAATGAGAAGGCCTTCGCGGGCGGGTGGTTCCATACGGGGGACCTCGGGCATCTCGATGCGCGCGGGTTCCTGTTCATCACCGGCCGGCAGTCGGACATGTACATCTCGGGCGGGTCGAATGTGTATCCGCGCGAGGTCGAGGAAGTGCTGATCACGCACCCCGCCGTGGCCGAGGCCTGCGTGGTCGGCGTGCCGCACGAGAAATGGGGCGAGGCGGGCGTCGCGGTGCTGGTGCCGCGCGAGGGCGCCGTGGTGGATGTGGATGCGGTGATGGCGCATCTGGATGGCCGGCTCGGCCGCTACAAATGGCCTTCGCGCATCGTGGTGTGGGATGCGCTGCCGCGGTCGGGCTACGGCAAGGTGCCCAAGAACGAGGTTCGCCGGCTGCTGGCCGAGCGCGACGCCCAGCGCCAATAGACAACAAGCGGCGGAGGATTGGGACCCATCGACGCCGCTGCGCATCGCCGATGGGAACCCACTTCGGGGGAGGTGTTCCTCCCCCGGCCTTTTCTTCCGTCAGCCGCGCCCTTCGAACGGCATCTTCGTCGCCTTGATGGTCATGGTGAAGATGTTCGATTCCAGCGGCAGGTTCGCCATGTGCAGGATGGCCTGGCCGACATGGTTCACGTCCATGGTCGGTTCGACGGCAACGCTGCCATCGGCCTGCTTCACGCCCTTCGTCATGCGCGCGGTCATCGGCGTGGCCGCATTGCCGATGTCGATCTGCCCGGCGCAGATGTCGTATTTGCGCCCGTCGAGCATGATCGACTTGGTCAGCCCCGTGATCGCGTGCTTCGTCGCGGTGTAGGGCGCACTGTCAGGCCGCGGCGTATGGGCGCTGATCGATCCGTTGTTGATGATGCGCCCGCCCTGCGGCGACTGGTCCTTCATGATGCGGAAGGCGGCCTGGGCGCAGAGGAAGGAGCCGGTCAGGTTCACGCCGACCACGCGCGTCCAGTCGGCGTAGGTCAGGTCCTCGAAGGGCGTGCCGGGGACGTTCTGGCCGGCATTGTTGAACAGCATGTCGAGCCGGCCGTACTTGTCCTTCACCGTGGCGAAGAGCGCATCGACGGCGGCCGGGTCCGCGACATCGGCGGGGACGGCGAGCGCGCGCGGCGCGGCGTCGCCGGCGAGGGCGATGCTCTCCTCCAGGGCGTCCTTGCGGCGGCCGGTCAGCACGACGGTCCAGCCGCCGCCGAGCAGGGCAAGGGCTGCCGCGCGGCCGACGCCGGTGCCCGCGCCGGTGACGACGGCGATCTTCGATTGGCTCATGGACATGTCCTCATGGCTGGCGATGCGCGGCACTCTGCGCGGGGGCGGGGCGTCAGTAAACCGCCCGCCCACCCGAGATGTCGAAGACCGCGCCCGTCGAGAAGGAGCAGTCCTCCGAGGCGAGCCAGCAGGCCAGGGCGGCGATCTCCTCCACCTGCACGAAGCGATCCATCGGGATCTTGGAGCGCATCCAGGCGATCTGCTGTTCCGTCATCTGTTTGAAGATGTCGGTCGCGGCGGCGGCGGGGGTGATGCAGTTGGCCAGCACGCCGGTCGTCGCCAGCTCCTTGCCGAGCGACTTGGTGAAGCCGATCAGCCCGGCCTTCGACGCGCTGTAGTGGGAGGCGTTCGGATTGCCCTCCTTGCCCGCGATGGAGGCGATGTTCACCACGCGCCCATAGCCGGCCGCGATCATGCCGGGCACCAGGGCGCGGGCGACGAGGTAGGGTGCGATCAGGTTCACCTCGATCACGCGGCGCCATTCGGCCGTGGGCAGTTCCCAGGACGGGGCGTTGCCGCCGGTGATGCCGGCATTGTTCACCAGGATGTCGACGCGCCCATGCGCGGCCAGGGTCGCGGCGAGCGCCTGCCCGATCGCGGCTTCGTCCGTCAGGTCGAGCGCATGGGAGGAAGCCCGGCCGAGCGCCGCGGCGGCCTCGGCGCCCGCCTGCGCATCCATGTCCCACAGCGCGACCGTGGCACCGGATTCCACCGCCCGGCGCGCGATGGCGAGGCCGATGCCCCGCGCCCCGCCCGTGATCACGGCAACGCGCCCCGTCAGGTCCAGTCGGTTCATCTCGTTTCCTCCTTGGCCGGGCGCAGTGTCGATCAGGCGGGGCCAGCGGGGAAGGGGCGGAAGCGCGCGGTTCCCTTGCCGGGACTTCGCCCCCTATAGTCGCTTCGGAGCCGGCATGAAGTCGGCCTGACAAAGGGAGAGAGCGTTCATGAAGCGTCGGGACTTCGCGCGCGCCATCGCCGGCGGCGCCGTCCTGCTGGGGACCCCGCATGTCGCGCGGGCGCAGCAGGCCATCACCCTGAACGGGGCCGTGCAGTTCAACGACGACCACGTCTTCACCCGCGCCCTGGTGCGGTTCGAGGAACTGGTGAAGCAGTACTACACGGCCCAGCCGGTGAACTTCATCCTGCACAAGAACTCCTCGCTCGGGCTCGAGAAGCAGTATTTCGAGTACATGTCCGCCGGCCGCGGCGCCGTGGATTACGGCATCGTCTCGCCCGCCCACATGTCCACTTTCAGCCGCGCCGCGCCCTTCGTCGATGCGCCCTTCCTGTTCCGCGACCTGCCGCATTGGAACGCGGTGCTCGACCAGGACCTGTTCGCCCCGGTCGCGACCGAGATCGAACGCCGCGCCCGCGTCGCGCTGATCGGTTATGCCGGCGGCGGGGTGCGCAACATCTTCGCCAACAAGCGCATCACCAACATGGCGGAGCTGCGCGGCCTCAAGGTCCGCGTGCAAGGCGCGCCGATCTGGTCGCGCACCTTCCAGGCGGCGGGGATGTCGCCCTCGGTCATCGCCTATAACGAGGTCTACAACGGCATCCAGAACAACGTCATCGAGGCCGGCGAGAACGAGGCCGCGGGCGTCGAGGCGATGCGCTTCTACGAGGTCGCGCCGAACCTCATCATGACGCAGCACGCCATCACCATCCGCCCCATCTGCTTCGCGACGCAGACGTTGGCGCGCCTTCCCGCGCCGCTGCAGGAGGCGGTCCGCCGCGCCGGCAAGGAAGCCGGCAGCTTCGGTCGCCAGGCGGAGAGCACCGAAGACGGGCAGAAGATCGCGCAGCTCGAACAGGCCGGCCGGCTGCGCCGCGTCGAGTTCACCGAGCGCGACGCGCTGAAGCGCGCCGTCGATCCGGTCATGGTCGCCTATGCGCGGGAGGTGGATGCGGAGACGATCTTCACCCGCATCAACGCCATCTCCGCCTGATCCCGCGCCCGGCCGGCGGCGCGCGCCGCCGGCCGCCATCCCCCGCATTCCGGAGCTTCCCATGCCTCAAACCGGCCTGCGCGGCCTGGTGCGCCGGGCATCCGCCGTCTATGCGCGGCTGCTGTCGGCGCTGCTTGCCCTCTCCGTGCTGATCCTCGTCATTCCCGTCACCTTGCAGGTGGTCTCGCGCCAGACGCATCTGCTGCCGCACTGGATCTGGACCGAGGAGATGGCGCGCTTCCTTCTCGTCTGGACCATCATGATCGGCGCCATGGTGGGGCAGCGGGAGGGGATCCACTTCATCGTCGATCTCTGGCCGCGCCTGACGGGGCGCTTCCGCGCCTTCATGGGTCTCGTCTCCGGGGTCTTCGTGCTGCTCTTCGGCGCGACCTTCCTGTGGTACGGCATCGAGTTCGTGGACTTCGCCTGGTTCCGCATCAGCGAGCTGGCGGAGCTGCCCCTGTGGCTGATCCACCTGCCATGGCCGATCCTCGGCGTTTCCTGGCTGCTCTTCGGCGGGGAGAAGTTCGTCGACGACCTGCACGTCCTGATCCACGGGGAGGCCGCGTGATGGGCGGCAATACCCTTGCGGCGGGGCAGGCGGCCTGGCTGCTCTTCGGCGGCTTCTTCATGCTGCTCGCGCTGCGGGTGCCCGTCGCCGTCTCGCTCGGCCTCGCCTGCCTGCCGGTACTGGCGCTGGAACCGCGCCTCGGGCCCATGGTGCTGATGCAGGAGACCTTCAACGCGTACAACTCCTTCATCCTGCTCGCGGTGCCCTTCTTCCTGCTGACCGCGAACCTGATGAATGTCGGTGGCATCACCGACCGGCTGATGACGCTTTCGCGCACCATGGTCGGGCATTTCCCGGGCAGCCTCGCGCAGATCAACGTGGTGCTGTCCTTCTTCTTCGCGGGCATCTCCGGCAGCTCCACCGCCGATGCGGCGTCGCAGTCCAAGATCTTCATCGAGGCGCAGCGCAAGGAGGGCTACGACGACAGCTTCTCCGTCGCGATCACGGCGGTCTCGGCGGTGCTCGCCGTCATCATCCCGCCTTCGATCCTGATGATCGTCTGGGGCGGCGTGCTGACGGTCTCGATCGGCGCGCTGTTCCTCGCGGGGGTGGTGCCGGGCATCCTGATCGCGCTGGTGCAGATGGCGACCGTGCATGCCTATGCGAAGGCGCGCGGCTACCCGACCTATGAACGGTCGACCTGGCGGGCCTTCCTTTGCGCCGCGGCGGTGTCCATCCCGGCGCTGATGACGCCGTTCATCATCATCGGCGGCAAGGTGTTCGGATGGTTCACCGCGACCGAGAGCGCGTGCATCGCCGTGCTCTATGCGGGGTTCCTCTCCCTCGCGGTCTATCGGGAGATGGGGCTGAAGCAGCTTTGGGAGGCGCTCGGGGAGACGGGGCGGCTCGCCGCCGTCGCCCTGTTCTGCGTCGGTACGGCGTCCTGCTTCGGCTGGCTGCTCGCCTACTACCAGATCCCCGAGGCGATCCTCTCCGGCGTCTCCGCCTGGGGCATGGGGCGGATCCAGACGGGGCTCTTCGTCGCGGCGGTCTTCCTCGTCGTGGGCTGCTTCCTCGATGCCATCCCGGCCATCATCATCGTCGGCGCCATCCTTCAGCCGCTGACCGTGGGGGTGGGGATGGACCCCGTCCACTTCGCCATGATCGGCATCGTCAGCCTGGCCTTCGGCCTGGTCACGCCGCCCTATGGCCTGTGCCTGATGATCGCCTGCCATGTGGCGGGGATGCGCATGATGGACGCGCTCAAGGACACCTGCCTCATGCTGCTGCCGATGCTGGGCGTGTTGCTGCTCATCATCGTCTGGCCCGATGTGGTGCTGTTCCTGCCTCGCCTCGTTTCGCCGGAGTTCCTCGACTGACCGGGCAGGGTGCCCGGTAGCAGGCCTCGCTTGACCTTCGCTGCGCTGCACCGCAGCTTGTCGGGACGAGGGCTGCTGCCGGGCCCGCCCTGGCCGGGCGATCCGTGCCGCGGCCGAGCCGCGTTGCGAATCGGACCACTCGCCCATGACTCCCAAGCGCCCGCCGCGCATCTTCATCGACGGGTTCAACCTCTCCCTCACGCAAGGCACCGGGGTCGCGACCTATGCGCGGAACCTATCCTTCGCCCTGCGGGACCTGGGGGCGGAGGTGGGCGTGCTGTACGGGACGAAATCCTCCACGATCAGCATGAACTCGCTAATTCGTGAGATCGCCTTCTTCGATCCGTTGGTCGGACGCCCGTCGCGCATCGCCGAAATCGGGCACGTCATCCGCCGCGCCCTGACGACGCCGCTGGGTGAGATCGCGACCCAGGTGCCGATCACCGGGCGCGTGGTGCGCGACACCTTCCGCGCGCGCCTGCCCCATTTCGACCATGTCTGGAACGTGCAGAACCTGTTCGACCTGCAGCGCCTGCACTTCAAGCTGTACCGCAACCGGATGTCGGTGCATTTCCGCGGCCCGCCGCAGGTCATGCACTGGACCTACCCGCTCGCGCTCAAGATTCGCGGTGCCAAGAACATCTACACGCTGCACGACCTCGTGCCGCTGCGGCTGCCCTACACCACGCTCGACAACAAGCGGAACTACTTCCGCCTGGCCCGCCAGCTTGCCCGCCGTGGCGACCACATCATCACGGTCAGCGAGGCCTCGAAGCGCGACATCGTCAGCCTGCTCGGCATTCCCGAGGAACGGGTGACCAACACCTACCAGGCGGTCGAGATCCCGGCCCGCTACGCCGGAAAGCCGGTGGCCGACGTGCAGACCGAGATCGAGGGCACCTTCGGCCTCGGCTACCAGCGCTATTTCCTTTTCTTCGGCGCCATCGAGCCCAAGAAGAATGTCGGACGGATGGTCGAGGCCTATCTCGCCTCGGGCGTGACGGACCCGCTGGTGATCGTGGGCAAGAAGGCCTGGAAGTCGGATGAGGAGCTGCGCCTGCTCTTCGAGAACGAGCATGTGCGCTACCTGCTGACGCGTGACGGGCGGACCGAGACACGTTTCCGTGTCCAGCTTGTCGACTATGCTTCCTTCCCGCTGCTGGTCAGCCTGATCCGCGGGGCGAAGGCCGTGCTCTTTCCTTCGCTTTACGAGGGCTTTGGCCTGCCGGCGCTGGAAGCCATGCTGCTCGGCACCCCCGTGATGACCTCGAACACCTCCTCCATCCCGGAAGTGGTGGGCGATGCCGCGATCCGGGTCGATCCCTATGACGTCAGGGCGATGGTGGATGCCATCCGCGCCCTCGATTCGGATGCCGACCTGCGCGGGCGGCTGGCGGAGCTGGGGCCCCGCCAGGCCTCGCTGTTCTCGCCGGAGCGCTATCAGGTGCGGCTGCGGGAAGCCTATGCGAAGCTTGGCGTGACAGTCGGCGGTTGAGCGCGGCTGTGGCATATGGTGTCGCCGGTTGGGCGAGCAGCGGGGTTGCGCGATGGATGATCAGGGCCAGGACGACGGCGTGATGGCCGGGGACGCGCTGCGTCAGGCCGATTCACTGCGCGACCAGCGCATGTGGGATGCCGCGGCGCTGGCCTATCGCGCGCATCTGCTGCAGCAGCCGGAAGATTGGCGCGCGCGCATCCAGCTCGGCCACAGCCTGAAGGAAGGCGGGGACGTCGCCGCGGCCCTCGTCGCCTATCGGGAGGCCGCGGCCGCGGCGCCGAACAGCTCGGACGTGCATCTGCACATCGGCCATGCGCTGAAGCTGCTGGGGGAAGGGGAGGGCGCCTGGCGCGCCTATGCCCGGGCATTGGAACTCGACCCCGACAGCGGGGAGGCGGCGCGCAACGCGCAGGCCCTCGCGCGGCTCGCGGGGCCGCTGTCGCAGCAGCCGCGCGCGCCGGGGCAGTCGCTGCAGATCGTCTTCGACAGCTCCGACCTCGTCGCCTATGTCACGCATAACCGGACGCCGACGGGCATCCAGCGCGTGCAGCTCAACATCACCGCGCGTGCGCTGCTCGACCCGATCGAGGGCGTGGCCACCACCACCGTCGCCTTCGACGATGCCTCGGGCTTCTGGCGAGAGATCGGGCGGGACCTCTTCCTGCGGCTGTGGCGCCTGTCGCGCATCGGCGGCGAGGTGGGTGCGCCGGCCTGGAAGGAAGTCGTCGAGGAACTGCGCGAGACGCTGCGCGACGGGCCGGACTTCGTCTTCGCGCCGGGTGCGAGCCTGGTCAATCTCGGCACATCCTGGTGGATCCCCGACTATTTCCTGCGGGTGCGCCACGTCATGCGGCAATACGGCGTGCGCTACGTGCCGCTCGTCTATGACTGCATCCCGCTGATGGTGCCCGAGCATTGCCATGAGGATCTCGCGCGGGAATTCGCGCAGTGGTTCTCCTCCATGACCGTGCTGTCGGATTCCGCGCTCGCCATTTCCGAATGGTCCGCCGCCGATGCGCGCCGCATCGCGGCCGAGATCGTGCCCGAGCGGAGCCTGCCGGTCAGCGTGGTGCGCCTCGATGCCGATCTGCGGCGGGAACTCGGTGCGGCCGCGGCCGATGGCTGGCCGGCGCGTGCCGACCTGCCGGAGCCGGGCGAGGATTTCGTTCTCTGCGTCGGCACCATCGAAAGCCGCAAGAACCACCTGATGCTGTTCCAGGCCTGGCTGGCGCTGATCCGCCGGCATGGGGCCGAGCGCGTACCGCGCCTCGTCTGCATCGGCAAGGCAGGCTGGCTGGCCGATGCGGCGATGACGCTGTGGCGCAATTCCCCCGCGTTGCAGGAACGCGTCTCGATTGCCCATGGCGTTCCCGATGTCGCCCTCGCCGCGCTCTATGGCCGCGCGATGTTCACCGTGACCAACAGCTTCTACGAAGGCTGGGGCCTGCCGGTGACGGAAAGCCTTTCCTTCGGCCGGGTGCCGCTGGTCGCGCGCAACACCTCGCTCACCGAGGCGGGCGGCGAGGCGGCGGTCTATTTCGAGCCGGACAACCTGCCGGACCTGGTTGCGAAGCTCGAGACGCTGGTCTTCGACGCCGAGGAACGCGCGCGCCGCGAGGCCGTGGTGCGCGAGACGGTATCGCTGCGGAGCTGGGGCGACATCGCCGACCAGGTGATGCGCGAGGTCTCCGCGCATGGTGCCGAGCCGGCGGAAGCGCCGGTGCTGCTCTCCCCGGCCGTGATCTATCCGCTGCGCCTGATCGGCGGCGGCAAGGCGGCGCGCAGCAAGGCCATGGCGGATCTGGTGCGTGACGGGCTGGCCTGGCATCCGATGGAATCCTGGGGCTGCTGGACGCGGCCTGGCCTCGCCCGGCTGCGTCTGCCGATCGGCGTCGATGGCCCGCTGCGCCTGCATCTGGGCTGCCTCGCGCCGGTCGGCTGCAACGGCGTGCGGCTGCGCGCCTTCGGTGCCGGCGGTACGCCCGGCGCCTTCCTGCCGGCGGTGAGTGCGGGCAGCGGCGACGGCCGCTTCGCCTGTGTGCTGGATGTCGAGGCGTCGGGCGGTGCGGTCATCGTCGAGATCGACGGCGGCAAGGGCACGCCGGTCGGCGTGACGGAGGACCATCCGGGCCGCCCGGTCGGGCTTGGCGTGACGGCGGTGATGCTGTGCCGGCCGGATGATTTCCAGGCGCGCCTCGATTTCCTCGAACGGCAGGCCTATCGGGTCCTTGGGCCGGTTTGACCGGCGCGCGGGGCTGGTCGATCCTGCGGGTCTTGGAGGAGACGATCCATGACCCAATACCCCTTCACCGCAGCGGACCTCGAGGCGCTGCGCCAATGGGACACGCCCACCATCTGCAATGCCCTCGAGGTCGTTGCGCCGCAGCGCCGCGGCTATGGCTTCACCGTGCGGCCGATGACCGCGGTGGACCCGAAGCTGCCGCCGATCTGCGGCCTGGCGCGCACCGGCACGCAGCGCGCGGCCTTCCCGTCGGGCCGCAGCAAGGAAGGCGACAAGGCGATGCGCATCGCCTGGTACGAATACGTCGCCGATGCCGCGCTGCCGACCGTGGTCTGCCTGCAGGACCTTGATGACACGCCCGGCGTGGGCGCCTTCTGGGGCGAGGTGAATTCGGCCGTGCATCAGGGCCTCGGCGCGCAGGGCGTGGTGACCAACGGGTCGGTGCGGGACCTCGACATGTTCGCACCCGGCTTCCAGGGCATCGCGGGGGTGGTGAATCCCTCCCACGCCTATGTCCACATCGTCTCGCTGAAGGGCGAGGTGACGATCCATGGCATGCAGGTGAAGCACGACGACGTGGTGCATGCCGACCGGCACGGTGCCGTGGTGATCCCGCATGACGTGGTGACCAAGATCCCGGCCGCGATCGATCTCGGCGCGCGGAAGGAGAAGGTGATCCTCGACATGGTCAAGACGCGCGGCTTCAACGTCGAGATGCTGAAGCAGGCCCTGTCGCAGTCCGAGGACATTCACTGATCGTGACGCGCGCGCCTCTCTGTCACGTGCTGCCCCAATGGGTCGACCATTACGGGCACATGAACCTCGCCTATTACCTGGTGGCCTTCGACCTCGCGACGGACGCGCTCTGGCCGTCGCTGGGGCTGGGGCCGGGATTTCGGGAGAAGGGCCTCGGCACCTTCGCCGCCGAATCCTGGCAGGCCTATACGCGCGAGGTGACGGAGGGCGCGCCGCTCGCCTTCGACAGCGAGGTGCTGTCCTTCGATTCGAAGCGCCTGCTCTGCCGCCACGCCATGGTCCATGCCGATGAGGGCTGGGAGGCGGCGGAGAATGAGGTGCTGTATCTCTGCGTCGATCTGAACGCCCGGCGCGTCGGCGCCTGGCCGCAGGATGTGCTGGACCGCTTCGCCGCGCGCGCGACCGGTGCCGCGGCCAAGCGGCTCGCGCTGAAGCGTTAGCAAAGCCCCCGGTCGGCCGGCCGTGAACGGCTGGCGTTTCGTGGAAGCCCGCGTAACATCCCGTGCCTGGCCAAGGAGCAAGCGCGGGAGAGTCCGGCGTGGGTTGGTTCTGGCGCACCGACGACCTGTATGCGCCGCAGCCGCGATGGGCGAAGGGTGCCCTGATCGGCCATCTGGATAGCGATGGCCGCGACATGCCCGAGCGGATTGGTTGGCCGGGCATTGATCGGCGCCGCTTCGAAGCCGAGTTCTTCGATGCGACCAAGCTCAAGGAGGTCGCATCCTTCGACAATTGCACCTTCATTCGCTGCACCTTCGAAGGGGCGCTGGATCTGCGCTTTCACAAATGCCGTTTCATTGACTGCAACTTCCTGTGCGGCAATGCGGATGGCCATACGGTGGCGCTGAGGCTGGCCTTCGATTGGTGCGAAATGCGGGGGCGTGTCGGCGGGGGCATCCTCGACGATCGCAACCAGGGCGCCTTTACGCGGGTCCGCCTGATCGACTCGCGATTCGACAACTGCCTCCTGGACCGCATCCGGTTCGGCCACACGGTCGAGTTCGAGAATGTGCGCCTGTACAACGTGCAGGGCTTGCCGAGCTGCGCCGGCCTCGAACAGGTGCAGGTGGCCGAGCGGGGACGGGAACTGCTCAACAGCGACCTCATGGGCGCGCCGGTCTCCGCGCTGGATCGCTTCGCGTCCTGGGAACGGTTGCGCACCTTCGGGCGCCTGCCGCTGTTCGGCACGTCGCTCACGGCGCTCGTGGCGATCCCGCTGCTGTTCTTCGGCCTCGCCCTCTACAATGACCAGCTCGCCCGGTTGCGGCATTGGTCCTTGCGGGACGGTGTCGATCGGCATCTCGCCGACATGCTTCTCGCGATCCAGCCGATACCCTTGCCGGCGCTGTCGTTCTGGCTGCTGGTGTCGACGCTGCTGCTCGGCGTGGGGGCGACGCTCTTCGCGCTGGCCTGTCCGCCGCGGGTGCGGGAATTCTCGCTCGAGCGCTGGACCGACGAGCTGCGCCAGTCGGCGTTGCGCTACCTGCCTTTGTCCTGGAGCCGAAGGCTGGCGCGCGCGATCGCCGCGCCCTGCTACGTGATCGGCGGCGGGGGCTCGCTGCTGATCCTGCTGATCAAGCTGTGGAATGCCGGCGCCTTCATTCTCGCCAATTCGACCCTGCCCTGGTGATCAGGGCTGGCGCGGCGTGCGTCGTACTGATGGTGCCTGCCGACGCCGTATCGCTGGAGCAGATCCTGTCCGGATGACCTCATCCGGGCAGGTGAAGATGCTCGCGCAAACAAACGTCTGGAGCTTTGGAGGTGAACGCAAGTTCACCGGAAATGCTCTAGTTCAGCCTCTCGCGGATACGGGCGATGCCGGCTTCGGCGCATTGCTCGTCGAGATGCCCGCCGGGCGAGCCATCCACGCCGATGGCGCCCACCACCTCGTCGCCCACGCGGATCGGCAGGCCGCCGCCGACGATCAGGAAACCCTGGACATCCGACAGCCGCGCGGCGCCGGGATTGGTGCGCACGGTTTCCAGCACCTGGCTGGTGTTCGCGCGCATGCTCGCCGCCGTATAGGCCTTGGCCTGGGCGGCGGAGACGGTGTGCGTGCCGGCCCCGTCGCCACGCATCAGCGCCTTCAGGACGCCCGAGCGGTCGACCACGGCCGCGGTGACGCGATGGCCGCGGCCGGCGCAGGCTTCCACGGCGGCGCTGGCGGCTTCGGCCGCCAGGGCGGCGCTGATGTTGCGCTCCGTCACCACGCCCTGGGCAAGGCCCGGAAGCGGCGTGGCGGCAAGGCAGGTCAGCAGGAACAGGCGGCGCATGCGGCACCTCTCGGCGCGGTTCGGATGGCTGAATCTCGCATGCGGAGACAGGGCTCGAAAAGAGGGGTTCAGGTGATATGTCGCACCAGGCCGCCCACTACGGTCGCGGTGACGCGCGTGTCGCGGATCGCCGCCGGATCACAGGCGAGGATGTCGGTGTCGAGCACCGCGCAATCGGCGAGCTTGCCGATTTCGATCGATCCCTTTTCCGTCTCCTCCCGCTGCGCCCAGGCGCCGAGCGTCGTGTAGGCCGCGAGCGCCTGCATCGGCGAGATCGCTTCCGACGCATCGAGATCCGCGCCCGTCTGGCTGCGCCGCGTGACCATCGCACCCATGGCGGTGAAGGGATTCACCCGGCAGACCGCGAAATCCGAATGGCCCGGGGCGGGAACGCCGGCCGCGATCAGGCTGCGATGCGGCCACATGTGGCGCATCGCCGCCTGGCCGCGATTGGCGACATAGGCCTCGCCGAGCTCATCCATGAAACCGGTCGCGGAGGAATCGACGAAGCCGCCGCGCTTCAGCCGCGCGAGGATCGGCGGCGTGACGTTGCAGCAGTGCTCGACCCGCATGCGGTGGTCGGCGACGGGATGCGCGGCGAGCGCGGCCTCCATCACATCGAGGGCAAAGTCGATGCCGCGATCGCCCACGCCTTCCATCATCACCTGCAGCCCGGCCTTGTGCGCGGCGGTGGCGCGCTGCGTCAGGTCCTCGCGGTCATAGAGCAGCATGCCGCAATTGGGCACGGGCTCGCCGGGGATGGGCGTGCCGACATAGGGGTCCCAATAGGCCGCCGTGCGGCCCGAGGTGGAGCAGTCCGGGCACCATTCCACGCCGATCAGCCGGAGCCTGTCATCGCCGAAGCCGGAGCGGATGCCCGCGCCGATCAGATGCGGGATCAACGGCTCGTCGCGGCCCGAGGCGATGATGCCGAGCCGCATCCGCAGCAGCCCCTCCCGCCGCATCATCTGGAAGGCGCGGATCGCCTGGGTCGGTGTCAGGGCGTTGGAGACCGAGGTGATGCCGTGGCGCAGGCATTCGTCCTGCACCTGTTCCATGCCCTCGGCGATCTCGCGCTCCGTGTCGCCGGCATGCACGGCGGCGAGGAAGATCTGCGCCGCCGTCTCGCGCACCTGGCCGGTGAAGGCGCCGGTCGCGTCGCGGCTGAAGGCGCCGAAGGGCGGGTCCGGCGCGTCGGGCGCGATGCCGCAGGCGGCGAAGGCGGCGCGATTCGCCACGCCGATATGCTGGTCCGTGCGCAGGATGAAGACCGGATGGCCGGCACTCGCCGCGTCGAGTTCATCCAGCGTCGGATAGCCGCCGGACGCACGCTCGTTCAGCCGGTAGAAGGCGCCCCAGCGGCCCGGGGCCAACCCCTCGCAGACGCGGCGGATGGCGGTGAGCAACGCGTCGCGCGACGTCACGCGGTCGGGGGAGACCAGCGTCCAGTTGCGCAGCCGCACCGCATAGGCGTCCGGATGGGCGTGGCTGTCCACGATGCCGGGGATGACGCGGCGGCCCTCGGCGTTCAGCACGCGCGTTCCGGGGCCGATGTGATCGCGCATCGCGTCGCTGCTGCCGATCGCGGCGATGCGACCGTTCAGGGCGGCGAAGGCCTGCGCCTCGCTGCCGGCCGCATCCATGGTGGTGACGCGGCCATCGAGCAGAACGAAATCCGCGTTCATGCCGCGGCGCGGTCCATGTGGTCGCGCAGCCGGTACCAGCCGCCGACCAGCGGCAGGAACCAGTTGGGATTGCCGTTGTAGAGCGGCACGCTGGGGAAGTTCAGCCCGTCCAGCGCGAAGCCCTCATTGTCCGCGCCGGCGATCTTCAGCGCCGCGCGATGGCCGAGCCAGGTCGCCATCGCCACGCCCGACCCCTGGCAGCCCGCCGCGTAGTGGATGCCGTCCTGCACGCCGATATGGGGCAGGAAGTCGAAGGTGAAGGCGACGTTGCCGGTCCAGGCATGGGTCAGGCGGACGGATTTCAGCTCGGGGAAGACGGCGGACATGAAGCCGTGCAGCACGGGCGCGGCAGCTTCCGGCGCGGTGGGGCCGAAGCTCGCCCGCCCACCCCACAGCACGCGATTGCCGAAGGGGGAGGGGCGGAAATAGCTCAGCACGCGCCGCGTATCGGCCATCATGCGCCGGCCGGGAAACAGACGGTCCATCGTCTCGGCGGGAAGTTCCTCGGTCGCGATGATGTAGGAGCCGACCGGGATCATGCGCTTCGCGAGCCAGGGCATCGCCGCATGACCCCGCGCATCGCGGGAATAGCCATTGGTCGCCACCAGCACCGCATCGGCGCGCAGCGGGCCGCGATCGGTGGTCAGGACGAAGCCGGCGCCTTCCCGCGCGATACCCGCGACGCGCACGCCGTCGATCAGCCGCGCGCCGGCGCGTTCGGCGGCCTCCGCCAGGCCGCGCGCATACTTGCCGGGATGTAGGCTGCCGGAGGCCTCGACGATCATGCCGCCATGGTAGTGATCGCTGCCCAACGCCTCATGCTGCTGTGCCTTGGGCACCATGCGCGTCGGCATGCCGGTCATGTCGGCCAGGAAGTCGGCGCGGGCGGCGAGGGCGTCGTAGTGCTTCGGCGTCCAGGCCGCGACGAATCGGCCGCAGCGGAGGTAGTCGCAGTCGATGCCTTCGCGCGCGATGGTTTCCTCGATGAAGGGGAAAGACGCCGCCGCGGCGCGCGTGATCGCCTTCACGCCATCGGGGCCGTGCTCCTTCTCGAGGGCTGCCGAGGCGACTTTCAGCCCGCCGGAGACCATGCCGCCATTGCGCGAGGAGGCGCCCCAGCCGATGCGTTCCGCATCCAGCACGGCGACCTCGTGGCCCAGGCGCCGTAGGGTCAGCGCCGCCGACAGCCCGGCATAGCCGCCGCCCACCACGGCCACGCCGGCGCGATCCGGCAGGGTGCTGTCACGCCGGGGCGGCTCGGCAGCCTCCCACCACCAGGGGCTTGTCTTGAAGCCGGGTGCGAAGGTGGAATCCGCGGAGGTCATTGCCCGAAAAGCCTGCTCATGGTGTGATTTGCATGGGAGAGTTCACGCCGGCGCGGCGACAACGGCAAGTGGTCGCATGCCCGTTGATGCATGATGGGCGTGCCGCGTCGCGTGCGCGGCATGGGACGTGCATTGTCTGGCGCAGTGAGGAGAGACGGTAATGCAGAGCTTCCAGCAGGATTGTGTCGAACTGGCCTTGCGCAAGTTCCGCCGCGGGGAGGTGGACCGGCGCACGCTGCTCGCCGGCCTCGCTGCACTCGGGGTGGGCACCTTCGCCAGCGATGAGGCGGCGGCGCAGGCAGCGCGTCAGCTCGTGATGGTGAACTGGGGCGGCATCGCCAACCAGGGCTTCGGGCAGTTCTACGGCCAGCCCTTCATGGCGGCCAATCCGGGCTGGAACGTGGTGCAGGACAGCACGGGACCGTCCGCCGGGCGCATCCGCTCGATGGTGGAAAGCGGCCGCGTCACCTGGGACATCTGCGATTCCTCGGCGTCGTCCTCCTTCCTGCTCGGCCGGCAGAACCTGCTCGAGAAGATCAACTACGACATCGTCAAGAAGGAAGACACGCTGCCGACCGGCTTCGCGCTGGAATACGGCGCGGCGCCTTATTCCTTCAGCTCGGTGCTCTGTTACGACAGCGCGAAGTTCCCCAATGGCGGTCCGACATCCTGGAAGGATTTCTGGGACCTGCAGAAGTTCCCGGGCACCCGGCTGCTGCGCCGCGACGCCACCGCGATGCTCGACGCCGCGCAGATGGCGCTGGGCAAGGATCCGGCGAATCTCTACCCGCTCGATGTGCGCGCCACGATCCGCAAGGTCGCGGATCTGCGCCGCAACGCCGTGTTCTGGAACAGCGGCAGCGAAAGCGAGCAGTTCCTGCGCACCGGTGAGGCGGTGATGGGCATCATCTGGCACACCCGCGCCACGGTGCTGCATGGCGAAACGAATGGCCGCATGAAGTTCATCTGGAACCAGGGGCTGCTGCAGCCGGGCATCATGGTGATCCCGCGCGGCAATCCGGGCGGGGAAGGGGCGCAGCGCCTGCTCGCCTCCATGCTGCACAATCCGGAACCGCAGGTCGGGCTGCTGACGCTGCTCGGCAACGGGCCGACCAACCCGCGCGCCGCGCCGCTGGTGCCGCAGGATCTGCGCTGGAAGAACCCGACCGAACCCGACAATGCCCGCCTGCAGGTGGTGATGGACGGTGAGTGGTGGGGTGCCAACTACCAGCGCGCCAATGCGGATTACATCGACGCGATCACGGGCTGAACGGACTGACATGCTTCTGGTTGTGAAGTCCGGCGGCGAGAAGTCCGTGCCGGAATGGGCGACTGCATTCGCCGAATTCGCCCCCGATCTCGAGGTGCGCTGGTGGGACGACCCCGCCGTCGCGCCCGAGCAGGTCGACTACGCCTTGGTGTGGGACCCGGAACCCGGCCGGCTTGGCGCCATGCCGAAGCTCAAGGCGATCTTCGGCAGCGGGGCGGGGGTGGACAAGATCCTGCTCGACCCGAACCTGCCGAAGGTCCCCCTGGTGCGCTGCGTGCCGCCCGAAGGGCCGCAGCGCATGGGCGAATTCGCCGCCTGGGCGGTGCTGTCGCTGTGCAAGGACACGCGCGGCTTCGCCCTGGCGCAGGCCGAGCAGCGCTGGAAATCCTACGATCCGCCCTTCGCTGCGAGCGACCGCACGGTGGGCGTCATGGGCATCGGCGCGATGGGCATCCGCGTGGCGGAGATGCTGTGCGGCCTCGGCATCCCGGTGGTGGGATGGTCGCGGACGCGCAAGACCATCCCCGGCGTGGAGACCTTCGCCGGCGATGCCGAGCGTGACGCCTTCCTGGCGCGCAGCGAGATCCTGATCTGCCTGCTGCCGGCGACGCCGGAGACGGAGGGCGTGCTGTCCGCGCCGCTCTTCGCCAAGCTGCCGCGCGGGGCGGGGCTGGTGCAGCTCGGCCGCGGGTCGCAGCAGGTGATGGGCGACATCCTCGCCGCCCTCGACAGCGGGCAATTGTCCGGTGCGGTGCTCGACGTGTTCGAGAAGGAGCCGCTGGAGCCTGAAAGCCCGGCCTGGCTGCATCCGAAGATCATCGTGACGCCGCATGCGGCGAGCTCTCCGAGCCGGCGCGACCGCGCCCGCTACATCACCGCCTGCATCGCCGCGCAACAGCGCGGCGAGACGCTGCCGAATCTCTACGACCCCGAGCGAGGCTACTGATGCCCCTCCCGCCACCCCCGGTGAAGCCCGACCCCAACCACGTTCCGACCGAGCAGGAGGTGCGCGAGGATCTCGCCGCCGCCTATCGGCTGATCGCGCTGTTCGGCATGACGGATCTGGTGTTCACGCACTTGTCCGCGCGCCTGCCGGGGGAAGGGCATCGCTTCCTGGTCAACCCCTATGGCCTGCTGTTCGAGGAGATCACCGCGAGCAGCCTGGTCGTGGTGGATGCCGAGGGCGAGCCGATGCAGGAGACGAGCTGGCCGGTGAACCCGGCCGGCTTCGTCATCCACTCGGCGGTGCATCGGGAATGCGCGAACGCGATGTGCGTGATGCATACGCATACGCTGGCGGGCATGGCGGTGGCGGCGCAGTCCGGCGGGCTGCTGCCGCTGAACCAGATGAGCATCGAGTTCGACGGCAAGGTCGCACTGCACGACTATGAAGGTGTGGCGGCCGACGACAACCTGTCGGAGCGCGAGCGCCTGGTGCGCGACCTGGGCGACAAGCCCTGCATGATCCTGAAGCATCACGGGCTGCTGACCGTGGGGCCGACCGTCGCCGCCGCCTTCTACTGGATGTACTATCTGGAGCAGGCCTGCCGCATCCAGCTCGCCGCGCAGTCTTCCGGCGCGCCACTGGCGATTCCCTCGCCGCAGGTGGTCAGCCGCACGGCGGCGCAGTTCGGCACCGGCCCGACCAAGGGCTGGCTGCCCTGGCAGGCGCTGAGGCGGAAGCTCGACCGCGAGCAGCCGGACTACAAGTCGTGAGCGAGACGCGCGGCCACGCGCTGACTCTGCGCGAGGTCAGCAAGCATTATGGCAGCTTCACCGCGGTCGATCGCGTGTCGCTGGAAGTGGGGCAGGGCGAGTTCCTGACGCTGCTCGGGCCGTCGGGATCGGGCAAGACGACCATCCTGATGGCGGTGGCGGGCTTCGTCGCGCCGAGCGCGGGGTCGATCCTGCTCGACGGGTCGGACATCACGCCGCTGCCGCCGGAAAAGCGCAACTTCGGCATGGTCTTCCAGGGCTATGCGCTGTTCCCGCACATGACCGTCGCGGACAACGTCGCCTTCCCGCTACGCGTGCGCGGCCTGTCGCGCGCGGATCGCGATGCGAAGGTGCGCGCGGCGCTGGACCTGGTGCAACTCGGCCAGTTCGCGGACCGGCTGCCGAAGCAGCTTTCGGGCGGGCAGCAGCAGCGCGTCGCCCTGGCAAGGGCGCTCGTCTTCGATCCCAACCTGCTGCTGCTGGACGAACCGCTGTCCGCGCTCGACAAGAAGCTCCGGGCCGAGTTGCAGGAGGAGCTGAAGGCGCTGCACCAGCGCGTCGGGCGCACCTTCATCAACGTCACCCATGACCAGGAGGAGGCGCTGTCCATGTCGGACCGCATCGCCATCCTGAACCATGGCAAGCTGATCCAGCATGGCGCGCCGCTCGACCTGTATGAACGGCCGCGCACGCGCTTCGTCGCGGACTTCCTCGGCAAGTCGAACTTCCTCGAAGGCACGGCGCGCCTGCCGACGGCGCAGAGCTTCACGCTCGAGGCCGGGGGGCTGAACCTCGCTGTCCGGGGGGCTGCGCCGGCGGAAGGGTCGCGCTGCCTGCTCTCCCTGCGGCCGGAGAAGATCGCCCTGCTGGCCGATGGCAGCACGGCCGACAATGCGGTCGAGGGACGAATCCTGGCCTGGGCGTATCTCGGTTCGGGCTATTCGCTGCGCGTCGGCACCCAGACACTGGGCGAGCTGCGCGTCGTGCTGCCGGCCTGGCAGGCCGCGATCGCGCCGGCGGAGGGGCTGCCCATCCGCCTCGGCTGGTCGGCCGATGCGGCGGTGCCGATCGAGGACGACGCGGCATGAGCGATACGGGGCGCGTCGGCGGCGGCTGGTGGCTGCTGATCCTGCCGGCCTTCCTGCTGCTCGTCGCCTTCTACATCGCGCCGATCGTGCAGGTGCTGGCCATCAGCTTCACCGATCCCGAGCCGGGCCTGGAGAATTACGAGCGGCTCTTCACCTCGATGTCCGTTCAGCGGGTCATCCTCACCACGCTGCGCATCTGCCTGATCACCACGGTGCTGTCGCTGCTGCTTGGCTATGCCATTGCCTATGCGATCACGCTGGCGAGCCCGCGGGCGAAGGGGTGGTGGCTGCTGGCCGTGCTGGTGCCGCTGTGGATCTCGGTGCTGGTGCGTGCCTTCGCCTGGGTCACGCTGCTGCGCCGGCAGGGGCTGATCAACAATTCGCTGATGGGCGCGGGGGTCATCTCGGAACCGCTGCCGCTGGTGTGGAACGAGTTCGGCATCATCGTTGGCATGGTTCACTACATGGTGCCCTTCGCGGTGCTGCCGATGCTGTCCTCGATGCGGGAGATCGACCCGCGGTTGCTGGCCGCGGCGCGCGGGCTCGGGGCGTCACGCTGGGAAGTGTTCCGCAGCGTCTTCCTGCCGCTGTCCAAGCCGGGGATCCTGGCCGCGGCGGTGCTGGTCTTCATCTTCTCGCTCGGCTTCTACATCACGCCGGCCATCCTCGGCGGCGGCAAGACGCTGATGGTCGCGGAATGGATCAGCCTGCAGATCCTCGACCTGATCCGTTGGGGGCTCGGGACGATGATGGCGACGATGCTGGTGGTGGCCATCCTCGTCACGCTGGCCGTCTTCTCGCGCATCGTGGATCTGCGGCGCATCTTCGGGTCGGGGGGCTGAGCCGATGGACGGAACCTATCCCGCCGGCGGCCCGTCGCGCGGTCTCGCCTGGGTCACGGCACTCTATCTGGTGCTGCCCATCCTGATCGTGCTGCCGGTGGCGCTGACCGACCAGCGTTACCTCTCGCTGCCCGAGCACGGCATCAGCTTCCAGCATTTCCGGACGGTGCTCACCTCGCCGGAATGGCTGGGGTCGATCTGGCAGTCCTTCACCATCGCCATCGCGGCGACGGTGCTGTCGGTCACGGCGGGGACGCTGTGCGCCATCGGCTGCTGGCGCATCTCCCGCCGCGCGACCGACCTGATCCGCGTGGTGATGCTGCTGCCGCTGATCATTCCCTCCATCGTCTATGCGATCGGCCTGTACCGGTATTTCGGGCCGCTCGGGCTGCTCGACCGCTTCCTCGGCGTGGTGATCGCGCATGGGGTGACGGGGATTCCCTATGTGGTGATCACCGTCTCCACCGCGCTCGCGGCCTTCGATCCGCGGCTGGAGCAGGCGGCGCGCGGGATGGGGGCATCGCTGTCGCAGACGCTGCGCTGGGTGATCCTGCCGCGCATCGCGCCGGGCATCTTCTCCGGCGCAATCTTCGCCTTCATCCATTCCTGGGATGAGCTGGTGATGGTGTTGTTCATCGCTTCGCGCGACGTCTTCACCCTGCCGCGACGGATCTGGGACGGGATCAATGAGAACCTCGACCCGGCCATGGCGGCCGTTGCGGTCCTGCTGATTGCCTTTACGCTGCTGCTGCTGCTCGCCGACCGCGCCCTGCGGAGGCGCAACGAAGGATAAGCGCCATGTCACGCGCGATGAGCGAGTTCGACCACCGCTACAACATGCTGATCGAACGCTTCGCCTCCGAAGCCGAGCCCGCCTTCAACAGCCCCGCCGAACAGGAATTCGGCTGGGGCCGGCGCTGGGGCTGCAATTCGGATGTCGGCCGGCTGCGCATGGTGCTGATGCATCGACCCGGCGAAGAATTGAAGATCGTCGAGGACCTGCCGCTGATCCCGGAACTCGGCGCCTATGGCAATCCGAATACGGGGGCGTATTGGCGCGGGGAGGTGATCCCGACCCTCGCCGAGCAGCAGGCCCAGCACGACGCGCTCGCCGCCGCGCTGCGCGAGGAAGGCGTCGAGGTGGTGATGCTGAGCCGCGTCGCGCCGGGGCGGCACAAATCCGTCTATACGCGCGATTCCTGCATCGCCGTCGATGGCGGCGCCATCGTCACGCGCATGGGCCCGCGCATCCGGCGTGGCGAGGAACGACCCGTCACCGAGACGCTCGCCGCGCTCGGCATGCCGATCCTGCGCACCATTGCCGGCACCGGGCTCGTGGAGGGCGGGTCCTTCGCCTATCTGCGCCCCGATGTCGCGGTGATCGGTGTCTCCTCCCGCGTCAACGAGGAAGGCGCGCGGCAGATGGAGGAGGTGCTGGCGCTCCAGGGCACCAGGCTGATCCGCGTGCAGATCCCGGGCTATCGCCTGCATATCGACGGCGCGCTGGTGATGCTCGACCACGATGTGGCGCTGGTGAACCCGGTGATCCTGCCCTTCGTCTTCATGGAGGAGATGAAGCGGCTCGGCATCCGCATGATCCCGCTGAACCACGAGGACCCGTCCTGGGCCATCAACTGCCTCGCCGTCGCGCCGGGCCGCGTGCTGATGAGCGACCAGGTCGGCCCCCGCACGCAGGAGGCGCTGGACAAGGCCGGCATCAGCGTGCGGCTGGTGGCCTACGACAAGGTCTATCTCGGCGGCGGGGGGATCCATTGCTCCACCTCGCCGCTGGTGCGCGATCCGGTCTAGAGCATTTCCGGTGAACTCTCGTTCACCTCAAATGCGCTAGAATCTTGTTTTTACGAGCACCTTCACCTGCTCGGATGGCTGCATCCGAGCAGGATCTGCTCTAGGCGGGCAGGACGCGCTCGTAGGCGATCCCGCGGCAGTCCATCTCGTACTCCAACCCTTCGACGGGCGGGCGGCAATCCTGCCAGGTCAGCCCGTGGCGGGCGGCGCCGCGGGTGACGGCCTCCTCGGTCAGCGCCGGCGGCAGCGGATGCACCGTATAGGCCTGCACCCCAGTCGTATCCGGCCAGGAGAAGCCGAGCAGCCCCATCCGGCGTTCCATCTCGCCGAGCACGAAGCGGCCCTTCTTCAGCATCCCCTCGGGCGAGGTGTCGCCATAGGCCACAGTGTTCTCGCGATAGGTCCCCTTGCCCTCGGCCGATTCACCGCTGCCGGCCACGGCGAAGGACGCCTCCGCGCCCGCCTGGGGCACGCTGTAGCAGAAGGCGTGGAAGGACGGCACCGAGGACGGGCTGACGCGCGGGCAGACATTGCTGCGCGCGACCGGGTTGTGTCCGCCGGCCAGCACGCCCCATTCGCCCAACACTTCCGCATAGCCGCGGTTGAAGGCGGCGAAGCCGTCCTCGGTGAAGGGCGCGGGGGAGCGCAGCTCGCAGGCGGCGAAGGCCGTCAGCGGCCGGCCGATCGCGGCGAGATAGGCGGCGATGCGCCGCCACCCCTCGGCCAGCGGCAGCGGCTCGGCGAAGCGCACCCGTTCCAGCCGGAAGCCGGGCAGGGCGGCGACGCCACCGGAATACTGCACTACCGCGGGGATGAAGCGGTATCCGGCGGTCTCGATCGCGATGGTGCTCACCGCTTCGTCACGCCCCAGAAGACCGGGATGGTGGTCGGGCGCAGCCCCTCGATATTGGCGCGATAGGCCGCGAGCGTCCGGAACTGCCCGGCATTGATGTAGGGCAGCACTTCCGCCGCGCGCGCCTGCACCTGGGTCAGGATCTGCTGGCGCTTGGCGGGGTCGGATTCCGACCACCAGGCGGCGCGCAGGCGTTCCAGCTCGGCATCGCAAGGCCAGCCCGCCGGGGCGGCGTCGCAGGTCGCGGCGAGATACAGGTTCACCAGCGGATTCTGCCCGTCGAGCACATTGGCGACGGTGACGAACAGGTTCCACCCACCCTGGTCCGCCGGCTCGCGCCGGTTGCGCCGCTGGGTCAGCGTCGCCCAGTCCATGGCGACGACATCCATGTTCAGCCCCGCGCGCCGCATGTTCTCCGCCATGGTCAGCGTGACGGCGTTGTTGATCGGCGAATCCGTCGCGTTGAGGAAGACCACGCGCTGGCCGCTGTAGCCCGCCTGCTGCAGCAATTCGCGGGCACGGGCGACGTTGATTTCACGCAGGCCCTGCGCGCCGGCATCCGATTCCAGCGGCGTGCCGCAGAAGAAGAAGGCTGGGCAGTAAGGGACCTGCTCGGACGGCGCGACGCCGATCGCCTGCAGGTTCTCCTGCTGGTTGATCAGGTACAGCAGCGCCTGCCGCGCGCGCGGGTCGTTGAAGGGCGGCACCGTCGAATTCGGCCGCAGCCAGGCCATGAAGCCGACCGGGTTCAGGGCATAGGTGCGGATGTTGCGGTTGCGCTGAAGCACCGGCAGCACGTCGGGCGTCGGCTGCTCGATGAAGTCGATCTCGCCCGATTGCAGCGCCGCCGCTGCCGTGGCGGGGTCGCTGATGCCGAGCCATTCGACGCGTTCGAGCTGCACGACCTTGCCGCCGGCCAGCCCATCGGCGGGTTCGGAACGCGGGCGATAGGCCGGGTTGCGGACATAGACGGCACGTTCGCCCGGCAGGAATTCCTGCTGGCGGAAGATGAAGGGACCCGACCCGGTCGCGTCGCTGATCGGTGTCGTCGCCGGCGTGCTCGCGATGCGTTCCGGCATGATGAACAGCGCCGAAGCGGTGGAGCGCGCCAGCGCCTCCGGAACCAGGCCGAAGGGGCGGTTCAGCACCAGGGTGAAGGTCTTGTCGTCCACGACGTCCAGCGAGGCGGTCGCGGCCATCAGCACGCGGCCGGCGATGTCGCGCTGGCCCCAGCGGCGGATGGACGCCACGGCATCGGCCGCGCGCACCGGCTGCCCGTCATGGAAGGCGAGGCCGTCCCGCAGGGTCAAGCGATGCGTCATGCCATCGGCCGAGACCTCGTGCCGATCCACCATCTGCGGCTTCGCGTTGCCCTGGGTGTCGAGGCCGAAGAGCTGGTCGTAGACGAAGAAGCCGTGGTTGCGGACGAAGGCGGCGGTGGAAACCACCGGGTCGAGGCTCGCCAGCGGGTTGATGAGCACGACGCGCAGCGTGCCCTGTGGCGCGGTCTGCGCCGTGGCCGGCGCGGGCGCGCCCATCATCGAAAATGCCGCGGCCGCTGCCGCGAGCACGCCTGTCCTGCGCCGGATCATGTCGGCCTCCCTGGCCTTCTGACGTCGGGCCCATGATGCCACCGGCCGGTGGCTTGTCCAACGCGCCGTCGCGGCCTTGAATGCGGCGCATGACCTTTTCCCTTCTCGGCCGCTGCGCACGCACCGGCCAGTTCGGCGCGGCGGTGACGACCTCCTCCATCGCCGTGGGTACACGGGTGCCCTTCCTGGCCGCCGGCATCGGCGGGGTGCTGACGCAGCATCGCACCGATCCGCGGCTCGGGCCGCGCGGGCTCGACCTGCTGCGCTCGGGCTGTTCGGCGGAACAGGCGCTGGCGGCGATCGTCGCCTCGACGCCCGACCATCGCTGGCGGCAGGTGGCGGTGATGGACCGGCAGGGCCGCACCGCGCATTTCGACGGGGAACGGGTGAAGCCCAGCCGCAGCGTCTTCCACGGCACGGATGTGGTGGCCCTGGGCAACATCCTGGCCAATGAGGACGTGGCGCCGGCGATGGGCCAGGCCTTTCTCGCCGATCCCGGCCTACCGCTGGCCGAACGCCTGGTGCGCGCTCTGGAAGCGGGCGAGGCCGCCGGCGGCGAGCATGGCGAGGTGATGTGCGCGAGTCTCCTCGTCGTCGATCGCGAGATCTTCCCCTATGTCGATCTGCGCATCGACCATGCGGACGGGCCGATCCCGAAGCTACGCGTGCTGTGGGAGACCTATGCGCCGCTCGCGGACGGCTTCGTCCAGCGCGCGATCGACCCCGAGGACGCACCGATCATCTGATGGACCCGCTTTTCGACCCCGCCGATTTCCGTATCCCGCCGGGCATCGCGCATGTCTGCGCGGCCGGGGAGACGCCCTTCCTGCGCCGCCACGACGCGGCCTTCGCGGCCTATGCCGAGGACAAGTCGTCGGGTTCGCCCGGGCGGACGCGGCAGGAGGCGCGATTGGCCTCGGCGCGGGCGCGGGCTGCGGCGCTGTTCGGCGTGGCGCCGGGCGATATCGGCTTCGTCTCCTCGGTCGCCGAGGGCATGTCGATGGTCGTCGAATCCCTCGACTGGCGTGACGGCGACGAGGTGCTGATCGATCCGGACGAATACCCCTCGGTCGCCGCGCCGCTCGCCCAGCGCGGCGTGACGCTGCGCTTCGCGCCGATGCTGGAGCCGGATGCCGTCGCGGCGGCGATCACGCCGCGCACGCGCATGATCGCGGTCAGCGCGGTGTCCTTCCTGACCGCCGCGCGCTACGACCTGCCCGCGCTGCGTGCCGTGGCGGACCGCGTCGGCGCGTCGCTGGTGGTGGATTTCACCCAAGGCGCGGGGTGGATGCCGATCGAGGCCTCCGTTGCCGATTTCGCCTTCTCGGCCACCTACAAATGGGTGCTGGGGACGACCGGGGTCGCCATCGGCTATTGGAACCGCGCGCGCCAGCCGGGCTGGGCACCGGGCACGGCGGGGTGGCATTCCATCGCCTCGATGGGCCGGCCGGATTGGTCGCGCCCGCCCGAATTGCTGCCCGACGCGGCGCGCTTCACGCGCGGCAATCCGGCGCATCTTGGGCTCTACATCCTCGATGGCGCGCTGGACTATCTCGCGGGCTTCGGCGCGCCGGCGATCGAAGCCCATGTGCAGGCGCTGACCACCGCCATGCTGGCTCGGCTGGAAGCGGCGGGCATCGCCTCGACCACGCCGGCCGATCCGCGCCGCCATGGGGCGAGCGTCTGTGTGCAATCCCCGCATGCCGCGGCCATCGTCGCCGCCATGGAACGCGACGGCGTGCTGGCCTGGAACGGGCGCGGGCGCGTGCGCGTCTCCTTCCACGGCTATAACGGCAGTGCCGACATGGCGCGCGCGACCGATGCCCTGATCACGGCCTGGCGCGCCGCGGCGGCTTGACGCCGCCCGCCTTGCACGGTCCCCTGCGCTTGTCCAAGACAAGGAAGCAGGGCATGCGCATCAAGGCTGCCGTTCTCTATCAGCAGGGGCTGCCGCGCCCTTACGCCGAGACCCGGCCAATGGTGGTGGAGGAGGTCGAACTCGACCCGCCTGGCCCCGGCGAATTGCTGATCGAGGTCGCCGCCGCCGGCCTGTGCCATTCCGATCTCTCGACCATCGAGAACCAGCGCCCGCGCCCGCTGCCCATCGTCATTGGCCATGAAGGCGCGGGCATCGTGCGGGAGGTGGGGCAGGGCATCACCGACCTCAAGCCGGGCGACCATGTCATCACCGTCTTTGCGCCCTCCTGCGGGAATTGCCGGTACTGCGTGCGGGGACGGCCCAACATCTGCCCGACCGGCAATGCGGCACGGGCGGCGGGGCAGTTGCCGACCGGGACGAAGCGCCTGAAGCGGCTGGACGGCACGCCGATCAATCACAATTCGGGACTGTCGCTCTATGCGCAGTTCGCGGTGGTCGCGCGGCGGTCCTGCGTGAAGATCGGCGACGACATTCCGCTCGACGACGCGGCGATCTTCGGCTGCGCGGTGATGACCGGCGCCGGAGCGGTGCTCAACACCGCCGGGATCAAGGCGGGCGAGGAAGTCGCCATCGTCGGCCTTGGCGGCGTCGGGATGAATGCGCTGTTCGGCGCGGTCGCCGCTGGGGCGGAACGCATCATCGCCATCGATACCAATCCCAAGAAGCTCGAGATGGCGAAGCAATGGGGGGCGACGGACGTCTTCCTCGCCGGCAATGACGATTGCGCGGCGGCCGTGCGCGACGCGACGGATGGCGGCGTGGACAAGGTGGTGGAGACCGCGGGGTCGATCCCGGCGATGCAACTCGCGCTCGCCATCACCGCGCGCGGCGGCGAGACCATCAGCGCCGGCCTGCCCAATATCCGTGCGGAGGTGTCGTATCTGCATGCCTCGCTGGTCAGTGAGGAACGTTCGATCCGCGGCTCCTACATGGGATCCTGCGTACCGGAACGCGACCTGCCGCGGCTGCTGGGGCTGTACCGGCGCGGCAAGCTGCCGGTGGACAAGCTCAAGACGAGCCACATCACCTTCGACCAGATCAATGAAGGCTTCGACCTGCTCTCGGATGGGGCAGTGCTGCGGCAGATGTTGCGACCCAACGCCTGAACCCGGCTTGCGCCGGCGCGCGGGCGTGGCAGTCTCGCGCCGATGCCCGGTACTGCCCATCAACGCTCGCGCGGCGGCGCGTCGCTCCGCTTTGCCGTCGCGCGCGGCGGGACGCGGCTGATCGACCTGCACCAGGCCGCGCCAATGCGCATCCTGTTCCCGAATCCGGAAGCGGCCGACTGGCCGCTCGCCGCGCTGGTGAACACGGCGGGCGGGCTGGCCGGCGGCGACGAGGTCGCCGTCTCGATCGGGCTGGAGCAGGGCGCCACGGCGACCATCTCCACCCCGGCGGCCGAGAAGATCTATCGCAGCCTGGGGCCGGAGACGCGCATCGCGACCAGGCTCGATGTCGCCGCCGGCGCCACGCTGGAATGGATCCCGCAGGAGGCGATCCTGTTCGACGGCGCGCGGCTCGATCGCCGGATCGATGTCGCGCTCGCCCCCGCCGCGCGGCTGCTCATGGGCGAGATGCTGGTCTTCGGCCGGCATGCGCGGGGGGAGGCGCTGCACCATGGCAGCATCTTCGATTCCTGGCGCCTCAGCCGTGCGGGGCGGTTGCTCTGGGCTGACGGGCTGGCGCTGGAAGGCGATGTGCGGGCGGGGCTGGATGCCCCCTTCGGCGTCGCGGGCGCAGAGGCCATGGCGACGCTGCTGCTCGCGCAGGAAGCGCCGCTCGAACCCCTGCGCGACCGCCTGCGGGAGGCCGGGCAGGCCGTCACCATCGCCCGGCCGGGGCTCATGCTGCTGCGCTGGCTCGGCGGCGCGATGGCGGTCCGGGACGGGCTTGGCGCGGCGATCCGCCAGCTTCGTGCCGAGGCCTTCGGCCTGCCGCCGGCCCTGCCGCGCCTGTGGACGTGTTGAGCCCGCTGCGGCCATGATGGCGCGGGTCTTGCTGGGCCGTCGCGGCGGCTGGCTGAGGAGCGGAACCGGATGAACCTGACGCCTCGGGAAAAGGACAAGCTGCTGGTGGCGATGGCGGCGATCGTCGCGCGCCGGCGGCTGGAGCGCGGGGTGAAGCTGAACTTTCCCGAAGCCGTCGCGCTGATCACCGACTATGTGGTCGAGGGCGCGCGCGATGGCCGCACGGTTGCCGAGCTGATGCGCGATGGCGCGACGGTGCTGACGCGCGACCAGGTGATGGACGGCATCCCCGAGATGATCGTCGAGATCCAGGTCGAGGCAACCTTCCCGGACGGCACCAAGCTGGTGACGGTGCATGAGCCGATCCGCGATGCCGTACCGGTGAAGCGCGCGCGGGCGAAGGCGGCACCGAAGGCGAAGAAGCCGGCGGCCAAGAAGACCGCCGCGAAGAAGCCCGTTGCGAAGAAGGCACCCGCGAAGAAGCCCGCCGCCAAGCCCGCGCCCAAGCGCAAGCCCGCAGCGAAACCCAAGGCGAAAGGAGCCCGCCGATGATCCCGGGCGAGATCATCCCCGCCGCCGGGGACATCGAATTGAACGCGGGCCGCGACGCCATCGAGATCGAGGTGGCGAATACCGGCGACCGCCCCGTGCAGGTCGGCAGCCACTACCATTTCGCGGAGACCAATCCGCTGCTGCGCTTCGACCGCGCGGCCGCGCGCGGCAAGCGGCTCGACATCGCTTCCGGCACGGCGGTGCGCTTCGAACCGGGCCAGACACGCAAGGTGCGGCTGGTCGATTACGCCGGCGCGCGCATCGTGCACGGCTTCCGCGGCGAGACGGAAGGAGCGCTGTAATGGCCACCCGGATCTCCCGCGGCGCCTATGCCGAGATGTATGGCCCGACGGTCGGCGACCGCGTGCGCCTGGCCGACACCGACATCGTCATCGAGGTGGAACGCGACCTCACTACCTATGGCGAGGAGGTGAAGTTCGGCGGGGGCAAGGTGATCCGCGACGGCATGGGCCAGTCGCAGGTCACGCGCGCCGATGGCGCGATGGACACCGTGATCACCAATGCGCTGATCCTCGATGCCGTCGCCGGCATCGTGAAGGCGGATGTCGGGCTGAAGGACGGGCGCATCGCGGCGCTCGGCAAGGCGGGCAATCCGGATACGCAGCCCGGTGTCACCATCGTCATCGGGCCGGGGACCGAGATCATCGCGGGGGAGGGCAAGATCCTCACCGTCGGCGGGATCGACCCGCATATCCATTTCATCTGCCCGCAGCAGATCGAGGAGGCATTGGCCTCCGGCGTGACCTCGATGTTCGGCGGCGGCACCGGGCCGGCGCACGGAACGCTGGCCACTACCTGCACGCCGGGGCCCTGGCATCTCGCGCGCATGTTGCAGGCCGCGGAAGCCTTCCCGATGAATCTCGGCTTCCTCGGCAAGGGCAATGCGGCGCTGCCGGCGGCGCTCGAAGAACAGATCCGCGCGGGCGCCTGCGGCCTGAAGCTGCATGAGGATTGGGGCACCACGCCCCAGGCCATCGACACCTGCCTGTCCGTCGCGGACGCGATGGACATCCAGGTCGCGATCCACACCGACACGCTGAACGAATCCGGCTTCGTCGAGGAGACGATCAAGGCCATCAAGGGCCGCGTGCTGCAGGCCTTCCACACCGAAGGCGCGGGCGGCGGCCATGCGCCCGACATTCTGCGGCTGGTGGGGGAGGCGAACATCTTGCCGTCCAGCACCAACCCGACCATGCCCTACACGGTGAACACGGTGGACGAGCATCTCGACATGCTCATGGTCTGCCATCACCTCGACCCGCATATCGCCGAGGACATCGCCTTCGCCGAATCCCGCATACGCAAGGAGACGATCGCGGCGGAGGACATCCTGCACGACCTCGGCGCGATCAGCATGATGTCGTCCGACAGCCAGGCGATGGGTCGCGTGGGCGAGGTCATCATCCGCACCTGGCAGACCGCGCACAAGATGAAGGTCCAGCGCGGCCGCCTGCCGGAGGAAACGGGCGACAACGACAATCGCCGCGCGCTGCGCTACATCGCGAAGTACACGATCAATCCCGCGATCAGCCAGGGCGTGGCCGACCATGTCGGCAGCATGGAAGTCGGCAAGCTCGCCGATCTCGTGCTCTGGGCACCGGCCTTCTTCGGCGTGAAGCCGGACATGGTGATCAAGGGCGGCGCCATCGCCATGTCCATCATGGGCGATCCCAACGCGTCCATCCCGACGCCGCAGCCGGTGCATTACCGGCCGATGTTCGGCGCCTTCGGCAAGGCGCGCGTGGCGACCTCGCTGACCTTCGTGTCGCAGGCCGCGATGGAGGCCGACATCGCCGGGCAGGTGGGCTTGTCGCGGCCGCTCGCCGCGGTGCGCAACTGCCGCGGCGGCATTTCCAAGAAGTCGATGCTGCACAACGCTGCGCTGCCGCGTATCGAGGTGGATGCGGAAACCTACGAGGTCCGCGCCGACGGCGTGCTGCTGGTCTGCGAACCCGCCAAGGTGCTGCCGATGGCGCAGCGCTACTTCCTGTTCTGAGGAACGCGATGGATCCGGAAAGCACTCCCCGCGCGACCACGGTGCACCGCGCCGGTACCTGGCCCGAGGCCGAGGCGCGCGACGCCGTGCTGGTCGATTTCGACGACCGCTATCGCCGCCGCAAGCTCTATACCGGGCAGGGCGGGCTCGCCTTCCTGCTCGACCTGCCGGAGGCGACGGTGCTGCACGATGGCGACGGGCTGGCGCTGGCGACGGGCGGCTTCGTCCGGGTGAAGGCTGCACCGGAGCCGCTGGTCGAGATCACCGCGAAGGACCACGAACACTTCGCGCGCCTTGCCTGGCATCTCGGCAACCGGCACCTGCCGACGCAGATCGCGGGCGACCGGCTGCTGATCCGCGACGACCATGTGATCGTGCATATGCTGGAAGGGTTGGGCGCGACCCTGCGCAAGGTCTCCGCGCCCTTCGACCCCGAGGGCGGCGCCTATGGCGAGCACAATTACCACCAGGGCCATCACCACCATCACCACGGCGATCACGACCATCACCACGACCACGACCACGAGCACTGCGACCATCACCACCACTGAGGCGCTCTATCGCCTGCTGGCCTGGCTTTCGCCGGCTTATCCGGTCGGCGCCTATACCTACAGCCATGGGCTGGAGACGGCGGTGGAGGACGGCGCGGTGCGGCGGCGGGATGACCTCGTCGCCTATGTCGCCGCCGCGCTGCGCGATGGGGCAGGGCGCGTGGATGGCGCGCTGCTGGCCGCCGCGCATCGCGCCTTCGCGGCCGGCCGAACGCGCGCGCTGGATGCGGTGACCGAACTCGGTGCCGCCTGGCGCGGCACGGCGGAGACCGCGCTGGAGGCCGAGGCGCAGGGCACGGCATTCCTCAACGTGACGCTGGCGGCCTGGCCGGAGCCACGGCTCGCCGCTTTCGTCGCCCGGCACCCGCGGCGCATCGTGCATGCCGTGGCATTTGGTGCGGCGGCGGCTGCGCATGGCGTGGCGCTGCGGGAAGCCGCCTTCGGCTATCTCTCGGCCTTCGCGGCCAATCTCGTCTCGGCAGGCGTGCGGCTGGTGCCGCTTGGCCAGACCGATGGACAGATCGCGACGGCGGCCCTCATGCCGATCGTCGCCGAGGCCACCGAGGCGGCGCTGCGGGCGAGGCTCGACCGCCTCGGCACGGCGAGCCCGGCGCTGGACCTCTTCTCCATCCGCCATGAAACCCAATACACGAGGCTCTTCAGATCATGACGAACGGCCCCTTCCGCGTCGGCATCGGCGGCCCTGTCGGCTCCGGCAAGACCGCGCTGACCGAACGCCTGTGCAAGCATCTGCGTGACCGTCACGACATCGCGGTCATCACCAACGACATCTACACGAAAGAAGACGCGGAATTCCTCACCCGCGCCGGTGCGCTCGATCCCGCCCGCATCACCGGCGTCGAGACCGGCGGCTGTCCGCATACCGCGATCCGCGAGGATGCCTCGATCAACCTCGCCGCCGTGCATGACATGACCGAGAAGTTCCCGGGCCTCGAAGTGCTGTTCATCGAAAGCGGGGGCGACAACCTCGCCGCCACCTTCAGCCCGGAGCTCGCGGACCTGACCATTTACGTCATCGACGTCAGTGCCGGCGACAAGATCCCGCGCAAGGGCGGGCCGGGAATCACGCGCTCCGACCTGCTGGTGATCAACAAGATCGACCTGGCGCCGCTGGTCGGCGCGGATCTGTCGGTGATGGACCGCGACGCGCGGAGAATGCGCGGATCGCGGCCCTTCATCTTCACCAACCTCAAGGACAACAAGGGCGTGGCCGAGGTTGCCGAATTCGTGCTGCGCCAGGGGGGAATAGCCTCATGACCACGCAACGCCATGCCGTGATTCTCGGCATGGGCCTGATGGGCTGCGACATCGCGGCCATCTTCCTCGCCGGCGGCTGGCGCGTCACGGCGCTGGAGCCGGCGGAACAGCGCTGGCCGGATGTGCTGGCGCGGTTGCGGCAGTCGATCGGGCAGCTCGACGGCGATCCGGAACGGGCGGCGGCGCTGACGCTGGTCGCGGATATCGCCGCACCCGATTACGCCAGCGCCGAGATCGTCATCGAGGCGGTGCCCGAACGCCTGGCGCTGAAGCAGGAGGTGTTCGGGAAGCTCGACACGCTGGTGCCGCCGCATGTTCCGGTCGTGTCCAACGCGTCCGGCTATCGCATCACCGATATCGCCGGGCACATCGCCACGCGTGCGCGATGCGCGAACCTGCATTTCTTCCTGCCGGCGCATCTCGTCCCCGGCGTCGAGGTCGTGCAGGGCGAGTACACCGATCCTGCGATGTGCGACGCCGTCGCCGACATCATGAACGGGCTTGGACGCAAGGCCATCCGGGTCGCGAAGGACGTGCCGGGCTTCCTCGCCAACCGCATCCAGCACGCCTTGATGCGGGAGGCTTTCGCCGTGATCGACCAGGGCCTCGCGAGTGCCGAGGATGTCGACAACGCCGTGCGCTACTGCTTCGGCTTCCGCTACCTCGCCGCGGGGCCGATCACGCAGAAGGAATTGGCGGGGCTGGAGACGCAGCTCGAGGCCGGGCGCACCATCTATCCGTCCTTGTGCAACAGCCCGGATCCCAGCCCGACGCTGGCGCGGCTGGTGGCGGAAAACCGGCTCGGCCCCAAGACCGGCCGCGGCTTCCGCGACTGGCCACCCGAGAAGACCGCGCAGGAACGGGCGCGCTATGAACGCGCCCTGCTCGCCGCGGTACGCATCCTGCGCGAGGACACTTGACGCGGCGGGTCGGGCCCGCCCACCGTTCCTCTCAACCAAGGGAGGCAACACCATGGTGGACCCGATCCCCTTCCGCCCGATGGCGCCCGGCAGCCAGCCTCCGCTCGACCTGCCGAGCTATCGGAGCACGGCGCATCGACACCCGTCGCAGCCGCCGCTGCGCATCCCAACGACACTGACCGAAGCGAGCGCGCCACGCTTCACCCCGGCCTGGTATGCGCCGCACGAGGATTTGTCGGTCGTGAACGGCAAGCCGGCGCTCGGGGAGCGCATCATCGTCGCCGGCCGCGTCACGGACGAGGATGGCCGGCCCGTCGCCGGCGCCATGGTCGAGGTCTGGCAGGCCAATGCCGCGGGCCGGTACCACCATGCGCGCGACCAGCACGATGCGCCGCTCGACCCCAACTTTCATGGCGAAGGTCGCGTCTTCACCGATGCCGAGGGCCGCTACAGCTTCACCACGATCAAGCCGGGTGCTTATCCCTGGCGTAATCCGGGGCCGGGCTGGCGGCCGCAGCACATCCATTTCGGGCTGCATGGGGCGGGCTTCGCCCAGCGGCTGATCACCCAGATGTACTTCCCCGGCGATCCGCTTCTCGCCCTCGACGCCATCTTCCAGGGCAGCGGTGACGAGGCGGCGCGGCAGCGCCTGGTCGCGTCGTTGGATCCTGCGCTGATACGGGCCGACTGGGCGCTGGGCTACCGCTTCGACATCGTCCTGCGCGGCCGCGCCGCCACGCCCTTCGAGAATGCCTGACATGACCCCTGCGACGGCGAGCCAGACGGCCGGTCCCTACTGGCACCTGATCGACTTTCCGGCCTGGGCCGACCTGCTGCGCACGGATGGCCCCAATGCCGGTATTGCGGGCGAGCGCATCACCCTGCGCGGCACCGTCACCGATGGCGCGGGTGAGGCCGTGGTCGATGCGATGGTCGAGCTGTGGCAGGCCGATCCGGAAGGCCGCTACGATGGCGCCTTCCATGGCTTCGGGCGATGCGCCACCGATGCGCAAGGCGGCTTCCGCTTCGTGACGGTCAGGCCCGGGCCGGTGCCGGGGCCCGGCAACAGCACCCAGGCGCCGCACATCGTGCTGACGCTCTTCGCGCGTGGCCTGATGCGCGGATTGACGACGCGCGCCTATTTCGCCGGCGATGCGCAACTGGCCGAAGACCCGATCCTCGCGCTGGTGCCGGATGCGCGTCGCGACACGCTGATTGCGCGGCCGGACGGGGAGGGGAGCTGGCGGCTCGACATCCGCCTGCAGGGCGCCGGCGAGACCGTCTTCCTCGAGGTCTGACGCTGCGGCGCAGCACGAATCTACTCGTTGCCGCCGCCCCGTGCTTGGGGCAAGGTCCGCACCAAGCCGTGAAACGGCAGGGAGTGGACGAACAGGAATGTGCATCGCGCTTGCGCGGCAGCCATCGCGCCGTCGCAGCCTGAGCCTTCGGCATCATGCCGCCTCGCAACCATCCGGGTGGAGGGGGCGTGCATGAAGCCGACCGATATCTCGAACCCCGACCATTTCCACAAGGTCGTCGATTGCCAATGGGCGTGCCCGGCCCATACGCCCGTGCCGGAATACATCCGGATGATCGCGGCAGGGCGCTACGCCGACGCCTACATGGTCAACTGGTATTCCAATGTGTTCCCCGGAATCCTGGGGCGCACCTGCGACCGGCCCTGCGAACCCGCCTGCCGGCGGGGGCGCGTCGAGGAAGAACCCGTCGCGATCTGCCGGTTGAAGCGCGTCGCCGCCGACAACAAGGGCGCGGTCGCGCATCGCATGCCGGAGATCCCGCGCGAGGGGAACGGCAAGCGCATCGCCTGCGTCGGCGCCGGCCCGGCGAGCATGACCGTCGCGCGCGACCTCGCGCCGCTCGGCTACGAGATCCATGTCTTCGATGGCGAGGCGAAGCCCGGCGGCTTCATCCGCCAGCAGATCCCGCGCTTCCGCCTGCCCGAGGAAGTGATCGACGAGGAGTGCGGCTACGCGCTCGATCGCGGCGGCGTGGTCAGCCACATGAACCGGCGCGTGGACAGCCTGAAGGGGCTGCTCGCGGAAGGGTATGACGCCGTCTTCGTCGGCTCCGGCGCGCCGCGCGGGCGCGAGCTGGACGTGCCCGGCCGCAAGGAAGCGGCGGCGCATATCCATCTCGGCATCGACTGGCTCGCCTCGGTGTCCTTCGGCCATGTGAGCAGCATCGGCCGGCGCGTCATCGTGCTCGGCGGCGGCAATACCGCGATGGATTGCTGCCGCTCGGCGCGTCGCCTCGGCGGCGAGGATGTGAAGGTCGTCGTCCGCTCCGGCTTCGAGGAGATGAAGGCGAGCCCCTGGGAGAAGGAGGACGCGATGCATGAAGGCATCCCGATCCTCAACTACCTGGTGCCGAAGGAAGTGCTGCACGACCATGGCCGCCTGACCGGCATGGTCTTCGAGAAGGTCGCCGCCCAGTACGACGAGAAGGGCCGGCGTTCGCTGCGGCCGACCGGCGAACCGGACGTGACGCTGGAATGCGACGACGTGCTGGTGGCGATCGGCCAGGAGAACGCCTTCCCCTGGATCGAGCGCGACGCCGGCGTCGAATTCGACCGCTGGGGCCTGCCGAAGCTCGACACCGGCACGCTCCAATCGACCGAGCCCCGCGTCTTCTTCGGCGGCGACGCCGCCTTCGGGCCGAAGAACATCATCTGGGCCGTGGCGCATGGCCACCAGGCGGCGGTGTCGATCGACCTGTTCTGCAAGGGCGCGGATGTCCACGACCGCCCGCCGCCCGACGTCCATCTGCAGAGCCAGAAGATGGGCATCCACGAATGGGCCTATGACAACGAGGTCTCGCTCGACCTGCGCTACAAGGTGCCGCACCTGCCGGCCGAGAAGGCGCTGCGCGACATCACCGCGGAGGTCGAGCTCGGCTTCGATCGGGAGATGGCCTATCTCGAGACGCAGCGTTGCCTGAACTGCGACGTGCAGACAGTCTTCTCGGCGAAGCTCTGCATCGAATGCGATGCGTGCGTCGACATCTGCCCGACCGACTGCATCACCTTCACGGAGAATGGCGAGGAGGAGGAACTCCGCACGCGGCTCAAGGCCCCGGCGGTGAACACCTATCAGGATCTCTACGTTCAGGATGGCCTGAAGACGGGCCGTGTCATGGTCAAGGACGAGGACGTCTGCCTGCACTGCGGCCTGTGCGCCGAGCGCTGCCCGACCGGCGCCTGGGACATGCAGAAGTTCCTGCTCGAGACCGCGAAGCCGAAGGCACACGCATGCCACAGCCGCTAGTCGCGACGAACGACTTCGTCGTCAAATTCGCCAACGTCAACGGGTCCGGTTCCGCTTCCGCCAACGGGCTCTTCGCGAAATCCATCCTGCGCATGGGCATCCCCATCGCCTCGCGCAACATCTTCCCCTCGAACATCCAGGGCCTGCCGACCTGGTTCGAGGTCCGCGTCAGCGAGGCCGGCCACATGGGCCGGCGCGGCGGCGTGGACATGATGGTCGCGATGAACCCGCAGACCTGGGACCGCGACATCGCCGAGATCGAACCGGGCGGCTACCTGTTCTACGATTCGACGCGGCCCATGCCGGCGTCGCGCTTCCGCGACGACATCACCGTCGTCGGCTGTCCGCTGACGGAGATCACGAACGCCGCCTATTCCGATCCGCGGCAGCGGCAGCTCTTCAAGAACATCGTCTATCTCGGCGCGCTGTCGGCGCTGCTCGACATGGATGTGGAGGCCGTGAAGGCGTCCATCGCGGCGCAGTTCAAGGGCAAGGAGAAGCTGATCCCGCCCAACTACGCAGCACTCGAGATGGGTCGCGACTGGGCGCAGCAGAACCTGCAATGCCCGATCGGGTTGCGCCTGAAGCGCGCGGATGCGGTGGGCGACCGCATCTTCACAGACGGCAACAACGCCGCGGGGCTCGGTGCCGTCTATGGCGGCGCCACGGTCTGCGCGTGGTATCCGATCACGCCCTCCACCTCGCTCGCCGAGGCTTTCGAGAAGCACTGCACGCGCCTGCGCAAGGACCCCGAGACGGGCGGCAAGCGCTACGCCATCGTGCAGGCGGAGGATGAGCTGGCCTCCATCGGCATGGTGGTGGGTGCGGCCTGGAACGGGGCGCGGGCCTTCACCGCGACCTCGGGGCCCGGCGTGTCGCTTATGCAGGAATTCCTCGGCCTCGCCTATTTCGCCGAGATCCCCGCCGTGCTGTTCGACGTGCAGCGTGCCGGGCCCTCCACGGGCATGCCGACGCGCACACAGCAATCGGACCTGCTATCCGCCGCCTATGCCAGCCATGGCGACACCAAGCACGTCATGCTGCTGCCGCAGGACCCGAACGAGTGCTTCACCTTCGGCGCGGATGCCTTCGACCTGGCGGACCGGCTGCAGACGCCGGTCTTCGTCATGCTCGACCTCGACATCGGCATGAATGACTGGCTGTGCGAGCCCTTCGCCTGGGACCCGGACCGCCGCATGGATCGCGGCAAGGTGCTCGATGCCGCGGGGCTCGACGCGGCGAAGAGCTTCGGGCGCTACCTCGATGTCGATGGGGATGGCATTCCCTGGCGCACCTGGCCCGGCACGCATCCGGGCAAGGGGTCCTTCTTCACGCGCGGCACCTCGCGCGACCGCTTCGCGCGCTACACCGAGGATGGCGCGCCCTATGTGGACAACATGCAGCGGCTGCTGAAGAAGTTCCACACCGCGAAGTCGCTGCTGCCGCGGCCGGTCACCCGCGCGGCGAAGGAAAAGGCGCGCGACGGGATCATCTATTACGGCTCGACCTCCGCCGCGATGTCCGAAGCGCTGGCGGCGCTGGAAGCGCAGGGCGTGCATCTCGACGCCATGCGCATCCGCGCCTTCCCCTTCCACCAGGATGTCGCCGAGTTCATCGCCGCGCATGACCGCGTCTTCGTCGTCGAGCAGAACCGCGACGCGCAACTGCGCACGCTGCTGGTCAACGAGGAGGAGATCGACCCCGCGCGGCTGATCCCGGTGCTGCACTACGACGGCACGCCGATCACCGCGCGCTTCATCCAGGCCGCCATCGCCGATCGCGCCGCGGCGGCCAATGTCCTGCCCTTCCGCAAGGCCACGCCATGAGCTACCTGCCGAAGCCCAAGCTGCACCATCCGAAGCTGCCGACCAACGAGATCGGCCTGACGCGGCGCGACTATGAGGGCGCGATCAGTACGCTCTGCGCCGGCTGCGGGCATGATTCGATCAGCGCGGCGATCATCCAGGCCTGCTTCAACCTGTCCATCCCGCCGCATCGCGTCGCGAAGCTGTCGGGCATCGGCTGTTCGTCGAAGACGCCGACCTATTTCCTCGGCGCGGCGCATGGGTTCAATTCCGTGCATGGGCGCATGCCGTCCGTGCTGACGGGCGCGTATCTGGCGAACCGGGACCTGATCTATCTCGGCGTCTCCGGCGACGGGGATTCCGCCTCCATCGGCTTCGGCCAGTTCGCGCATTCCATCCGGCGCGGCGTGAACATGACCTACATCGTCGAGAACAACGGCGTGTACGGGCTGACCAAGGGGCAGTTCTCCGCCACCTCGGACAAGGGCTCGGTCGCGAAGAAGGGCACCGTCAACACCGACCAGCCGATCGACCTGGCGGCGATGGCGGTGCAGCTCGGCGCTTCCTTCGTCGCGCGCTCCTTCTCGGGCGACAAGGACCAGCTCGTGCCGCTGATCGAGGCCGCGCTGCTGCATGACGGCGCGGCCTTCGTCGACGTCATTTCCCCCTGCGTCGCCTTCAACAACCATCCGGGCAGCACGAAATCCTACGACTACGTCCGCGAGCACAATGAGGCGCTGAACCGGCTCGACATCATGCTCCCGCGCGAGGAGATCACCGCCTCCTACGCGCCGGGCTCGCTGACGGAAGTCGTGCAGCACGACGGATCGGTCCTGCGGCTGCGCAAGCTGCATGATGGCCACGACCCGACCGACCGCGCCTCCGCCCTGCATGCCCTGATGCAGGGCAAGGCGGCGGGCGAGATCGTCACCGGCCTTGTCTATGTCGAGGCCGAGGCCGTGCCGCTGCATGAGAATCTCGGCACCGTGCCGCAGGCGCTGAACGCGTTGGGCGATGCGGAACTCTGCCCCGGCACCGAGGCGCTGGCCCGCATCAACGCCGCGATGCGCGCCGCGTGATACCGGCGGCGGGCCGCACGCGCGGCGAGATCCTCGCCGAGCTCCAGGCCCGCAAGGCCGGCGACCGCGACTGGCGACGTGGCCGGCTGGCCGTCTATTTCTACTGGCTGGATGAGGAGCTGGAGCGCGTCCAGCAGGACGCCTACCTGGCCTATTGGACCGAGAACAATCTCGGCCAGCGCGCCTATCCCTCGCTGAAGTCGCTGGAGGACGAGGTCATCGCCATGTCGCTCGCCTTGCTCGGCGGTGGCGAGCGGGCAGGGGGCACCTTCACCTCGGGCGGCTCGGAGAGCATCTTCCTCGCCATGATGGCCGCGCGGAACAGGGCAGGCCGCGCGAGGCCCAACATCGTGCTGCCGGATTCCGCGCATCTCACCTTCGACCGCGCGGCGCAGGCGCTGGGCATCGAAGCCCGTCGCGTACCGATCGGCCCCGAGTTGCGCGCGGATGTCGCCGCGATGGCGGCGCGCATGGACGACGACACCGTCGCCCTGGTCGGCTCCGCGCCGAACTATCCCTTCGGCACCTTCGACCCGATCGCGGCTCTCGCGGCGCTGGCAGCGGAACGCGGCGTTTGGATGCATGTGGATGCCTGCGTCGGCGGCTTCCTCGCGCCCTATGTGCGCCGGCTGGGGCACGCGATCCCGGCCTTCGACCTGTCGGTGCCGGGGGTGACGTCGCTCTCGGCTGACATCCACAAGCATGGCATGGCGCCCAAGGGCGCGTCGCTGCTGCTGGTCGCGGATGCCCGCGACCGGGAGTGGCACAAATTCGAAAGCCGCGCTTGGCAGCGCGGTCCCTATGCCGCCTACACCACGCAGGGCACGCGGCCGGGCGGCGCCGTCGCGGCGGCCTGGGCGACGATGAACTACCTTGGCGAGGAGGGCTATCTGCGCTGCGCCCGCCTCATCATGGAGGCGAAGGCCATCATGACGGCGGGCATCGCCGCCATTCCGGGCCTCGCGATCCTCGAACCCAGCGACCTCGGCATCTTCGTCTGGCGCGCGAGCGACCCGGCGCTGGATATCGGCAGGGTCGCCGCGGCGCTGGATGCCGAAGACTGGCTGGTCGGCCGGCAGCAGGAACCGGACGGCGTCCATCTGCACCTGAACCCGATCCATCGCGAGGTCGCGCAGGACTATGTCGAGGCGGTCGCCCGCGCCGTCGCCGCCGCGCGGGGTGGGGCAGGCGCGCGCATCGGCGCGCACGAACGGACCTACTGACGCCCGCGATGCCGCTGCGACTGGGCGCCGCCCCAGCCGGCGCGCGTCAATTGCCGGCGCACCACTTCGACGCGCAGCCCTGCGGGATCGCCGAGCAGGTCGAGTAGCTGGTCGAGATGCGCCTGCTCGATCCCGACCCCGCCGGCGCTGCCGCGCGCGCCGCGTGCCGTGCCGTGCAGCAGGATGGGGCGGTCGCCATTCTCGGGCATCAGCAGCAGCGCCTTGGTGCCCAGCGCATCGCCGAGCGACCGGGCGAGCCGCGCCTCGCCGACGCCGAAGCCATCGGTGCCGCGAAGATCCACCGCCGTCGCCACCCGGAAGGTGCCGCTGCCTGACACCGGCGCGAGCAGGCCGCGCATGCCCCGCGGCGGATCATAGGTCGCCCAATGGGGACCGAAGGCGACGCCGCCATGGCGCCACAGCGTCACCCGCGGTTCGTCCTGCCCGGCCACGGGCCCGATGACGAGGCGCGTGCCGTCCGCGCGTACCCAGTCCGGGTCCTGTGCGACCCGCAGCCCCCGAAGGGCCAGGAAGACAAAGACCGCGCCGCCGATCAGGAAGAGGATGCCGAGGATCATCGCGGTGTCACCGGCGTCTTCTCGGGGGTCGACGGCGCGATGCGCGGCAGGGCCGGGATCTGGCGCAGCCGCTCCGCGGCTTCGAGGCGCACGCGCGTCGCGCTGTCGGGCGAGGCCTGGTTCGCCGGGGCCCAGAAGCGCAAGCTGTTCGCCGGCTGGGGCGCCCGCGCGGCCTGCTCGGCGGCTTCGACGAAGGCGCGGTCGATCTCGGCGCGGTTCCAATGGCCGATCGCGACCAGCAGGCCGCCGAGGAAGACCAGCGTCGCGCCGGTGATCAGATAGAGCCGCGACCGGGCGAATGGTGCGTTCATCCGCGCCCCCTCATCGGTGGCGCCAGCCGTTGCGCCAGGGCCTCCGCCTCGTCCGCGGCGGCAGGCTGGCCGCTGGTGAAGGCCGCGATCAGGCGCGGCAGGGCCTGCAGCAGCGCCTGGCGTGCCTCGCCCGAAGCGGTGGCGCTGCGTTCGGCAAGCAGCAGCGCGGCGGCCCGTTCGCGCGGACCCGTCCGCTCGGCCGCGCCGCGCAGCTCCGCGAGCAGCAGCGGCAGCAGCGTCGCCTGCAGCGCCGCGCGTTCGGCTGGGGCGAGAGCGCCAGGTTCCGGGAGAGGCAGAGGTTCCCGCGGCGTATCGCTGCGCAGCAGCCGGGCCTCCAGGGCGCGGCCGACGCCGCCGCCGAGGAAGAGGCCGGCCGCGCCACCCCCCAGCAGCGCCGCGACGACCGCGAACCAGTAGAAGAAGCCGCGCGGCGGGAGCGCCGCGCCGATCACGGCGAGGCACAGCCCCGAGACCATCAGCATCATCACCACCCGGCGCTGCCAGTCGGCGAGCAGCATCGGGTTGCGGGCCTCGGTCTGCATCAGGGCGCGTCGCGTCCGCTGTACGGAACCCATCCTTCAGCCCCCCGAGGAATAGGAGCGGCCGGTCGAGCCGAAGCCGGCACGGGAGACGGTGGAGGCAGGCCGCGACACGCCGCTGCTGGAACCCCGCACGCTGCTCCCATCGGCATAGGAGGCCATGCGGGCCGCCGCGCCCAGGCGTCGCGAGCCGCTGTCCCAGGCCTGTAGGGGCCCGGTGCCGGTGGCGGGGCGATAGGCCGCGACCGGCTGGCGATCCCCCGTCCAGGTCCAGCCCTGGTAGCGCGGCCCGATGCCGCCCGCGTAGTTCTGCCGGTAGCCGGAATTGTAGCCGACCCACCAGCCGGGGCGGACGCCGCCCGTGCCGCCGACCCCGCCCGAGGTCGTCGAGCTTGACGAACCCTGCGGCGGGGCAACGTTGTCCGCCACGGCCAGGGTCAGGGCGCTTTCGGGCAGTTCGACCTCGACGCATTGCGACCAGTTGGCGCGGCAGGCCTCCTGCGTGCCGAAGCGGTTCGGCAGCGCGATGTCGGATCGCGTGCAGGACCGCCATTCGGCGGAGCAGCTCGCCTCGTCCGGATAGATCGGGGCGACGCGCAGGAAGGCATAGGTCGCCGCCGCCGGAGCGCCGGGCATGGCGATGAGATCGGCGGCCTGCACGTTGCGCGGCGCTGCCTGGGTCCCGATCGTCCCGCCGATCGGCTGCACGGCCTCGCGCAGGGCCCAGTAGCGGGACTCCCGGTCCTGGACGACGGGCTGGCGCGCATTCGGATTGTCGGGCGGGGCCGCCCAGCCGGCCAGGGCCGGGCGCCAGGTGGGTGGGGTCGAGGCGAGCGTCTCGCCCTCGCAGGCGCCCCGGCCGAACGTCGATTCACAGGCCGCGACGGTGGTGAAGGTCGGGCGCCCGGTGGCCTGTTCGCGCGCGATCACCTGTTCCAGCGCGTCGCAGCGCGCGGGGTCCTCGCCCAGCCGCCGATGTGCCGCGCGGCAGGCATCGAGCCGCGCCTCGGTCTGCCCCGGCAGATCTGGCGGCGTGTCGTCGCAGGCCGTGACGCCAAGGCCGAGCGTGACCAGCGCGGCGGCGCGGACGGTGCGGGATCGGCGCCGCATCGGTGCCTCAGCCCGACATGACGGCATTGTTGAGGATCCCGGCGCCGATCTGGATGAAGGCGATGAAGACGGCCGCACCGCCCACCTGGTTCTCCGCGATCTCCTGCTTCAGCCGTCCTTCGAGCAGGGTGGTGAGCACCAGGTGCACGAGGAGCTGCACGGCCACCGCCACGATGCACCAGATCGCCTGATCGAGGGGGCTCGCCGCCGCGCGCGCCACGGCCGCGATGGGCAGCACCATGCCCACCGCCTTGCCGCCGAAGGCGAGCGCGCAGGGCGTGTTGCCCGCCCGCAGCAGCTCCAGCTCCTTATGCGGCGTGATCAGCGAGACGATGACGAGCCCGGCCACCCAGAACACCACGCCGAGCGAGAAGGCGATCAGGAAGCTAAGGAAGGTCGAGGGAAAGAGGGCGAGGATCTCGGCGGGCGTCATCCGGGTCGTCCTTCTGGTTCGGCGTCAGCCGCGCAGGATGTGGGGCACGAAGCGCGCGGCCGGTCCCGTCACCGGGCCGCGGGATTCGCGGAATGACAATCCGGCCGGCTGCCCGCCGACCATCCAGACCGAGGCGGCGCAATGCACCTGGCCGCGCGCCGAGGCGAAGACGGGCAGGGGGCAATCGGCCTGGTAGAGCAGGGGCCCGACCTCATCCTCCGGCACCGCGCCGATCGGCTGGCCGGGGAGGAAGACGTGCTCGCCATCCCAGCCGCGGCGCGGCTTGGCGACCATCGCGCCCTGCGGCGGGCGGTCGAGGAAGGTCGGCAGCAGGTTCGCCGTTCCGGGGAACATGTGCCAGAGCAGCGCCATCATGGTCTTGTCGGCGAGCAGCCTCACCCAGGCGCCCGGAAAGATCCGCGTGCGGGACTGCGGCAGGACGTCGATGTTCGGCTCCTCCTCCATCCAGTCCCAGGGGTAGATCTTCATCAGCGCGTCGAGCGGCTCGTCGCGGTCGTCGGTGAAGCGCTGGGCCTCGATGTCCCAGCCGATCTGCTCGATGGAGCAGATGCGCGCGCTGCGGTTCGACTTGGCCGCGATCTCGGCGAGGAATTCGGCGTCGAAGCGCTCGGTGGTGTCGGCCGGGCCGCCATTGGGCTGCGTCTGCCCGCCGCAGGCGATGGCGAAGCGCGCCGGCAGGCCCATCTGCGGGACGTGCTCGGACAGCTTCTCGTAGATCAGGTTCTCCTGGGAATCGGAGGTGCGGCCCGAACTACCCTGCCAGGATTCGAACCATTCCCACTGCACCCAGGACGCCTCGGACAGGCCGAAGGGCGAATCCGCCTCATAGTCCAGCAGCATCGGCGTGCCGTCGCCGGCGAAGGTGAAATCCATCCGGCCATGGAGCGGCGCATCCTTCGCCCGCCAGGATTGCGCGATCGCCGCCTGCATCGCCTGGCTGCGGATGCCGAAATAGGCGTAGTCGCCACTCGAGACGAGTTCCTCCACCGCCTGGTAGCAGCGCTTCTGCACACCGCTCGCGGCATCGAGCAGTGCCTCCGCGGTCTTCTGGTCGATGACATAGGCGGCATCCGTCACCCACCAGGGCTCGCCATCGGGGTTCGGTCCGTCGAGGGTGAGCTCGCGCAGGCGGTTGAGGAAGAGCGAGGGCGTCTGCACCGCCTCGCGCCGGAAGGGCGGGTAGGCCATGGCGCGCGGCTACAGGATCACATGGGGTACGAAGCGGTCCTCGAAGGTCGTCACCCTGTCATCCCCCTCCCGGATCCCGAGGCCGGCCGGTTCGTCGCCGACCATCCACACGCCCATGACGGGGTAGGCGACGCCCTGTGGCATCGCGTGTCCCGGCAGGGGCGCCCATTGTTGCCAGATCGTCGGGGATGGAGGCAAACCTTCGGCGGCCTCGGTCGATTCATCGGCCTCTGTGCCGTCCACCGTCATCCCGTATCCCTCGAGTCCCAGCGCCGGCTTGCCGATCGCCGGTCCTGCTATCGCCGCGCGATCGAGCGATGCGGGCAGGAGCAGAGGATGCCCCGGGAACATCTCCCATAAAGTGACGAGGATCGCCTTGCTCGCATGCAGCATGCGGCGCGCCGGTTCGATCCAGCGCGTGCGGCCGAGCGGCAGCAGTCGCCCGCCTTCCTCGGCATCGAGCCAGTCCCAGGGATAGAGCTTGAAGCAGGCCTCGAGCGGCGCGCCGTCCAGCGTGACGAAGCCGGTTTCCGCCTGCCAGGAGATGTCGTCCACCGGCAGGAACGCGGCATCGTGGCCGGCGGCGCGGGCGGTGGCCATCAGATAGGCGACCTGGGCGATCTCATCCTCGCGCTGGCGCTCCGCGGCGAAATGGATGCGGCGCGGCAGGCGCATCTGCCCCCAGCGCGCGACGAGCAGATCGTCGATGGCGTTCCATTGGTCGGTGCCGGGGCGCGTTCCGGGGCCGGGCGCCGTCTCCTCGAACCAGGCGAGCTGCACCGTCGCGGCCTCCAGCAGCGCGGCGGGCGTCTCGGCGTTGAACTCGAACAGCTTCACCGACCCGTCCGGGGCCAGCCGGAAATCGAAGCGGCCATAGAGCGAGGGTTCGGCGAGGCGGTGCGATTCCTCGACCAGCGCGGCGAGGCGCGGGGTGAAGCCGAAGGCGGCGTAGTCGCCCCGCGCGACGACGCGATCGACGGCGGCGGCGATCATGCCGTTCAGCTCGCGCGCCGCGGCTTCCATGGCGGCGACCGCTTCCGGCGTCAGCGCGTAACAGGCATCGCGCGCCCAGTATTCGCGCTCCTCGGGCGAGTGGAAGACGAAACCGAGTGCCTCGGCGCGGAGGGGGAAGGCGTCGTCGCGCCGCAGGATGTGGCGGGCGATGGCGGGCGGGGAGGGGCTCATGCGGGCCACAGTGTGGCCAGGACCGCCGGCACCTGGCGCCGGGCGCGACGCTCATCCCGATCCCTCGCGGCGCCTTCCGGGCGCAAGAGCGGGTTTGGGCGGCATTCTGCCCGTGGCGCACGACGCCAAGTGGAGGTTTGCAAAGGCCCTTCGGCCTTTGCTGGGGTGGTTTGGAG
>JAYSDS010000007.1:23143-73839 GCA_041914265.1 Roseomonas sp. | reverse complement strand
TCGGCCTTTGCTGGGGAGGTGTCGGAGGGGCAAAGCCCCTCTGACATCCACAGTGAAAAGCCAGGCCATCGGGCGGCCCGCTTGAGAACATGCCAGGAGACGCGCCCTCGGCCGCGACGTGGGTCTCAGCAGTTCCGCACGCGCCAGCGCTCGATGAGCACGGTGGGCAGGCTGCGGTCTTCCACCCGCCCTCCACCGGCGCTGCGCAGACGCTGCCGCACCGCGCCCCAACTCGAGAATCCGGCATCCTCCGCCACGACATCGGGGATCGGCCGCGCCACCAGCCAGACCGAGGCAGCCCCGGACAGCCGGCTGCAAAGCGCCGCCAGCGGGGTATTGCCTTCAGGATCGAGCAGTTCGGCCGATCGCTGTTCCAGCGGCGAGGCCGCGGGGACCACGAGGATGGGCGCGGTCAGGCCGCCGCGCACCTCCGCGGCCATGCGCAGCGATATCGCCGCGAAGACGCTCTCCGTCACCACGATGCGGTCATTCGGGCCCGCGCTTGCCTGCAGCAGCACGGCGGCATTGTCCCAGCGCTCCTTGTGCTCCGGCCATCGCAGATAACCGGCGATGCCATAGGCATGCAGGCCGGCGAGCATCGCCGCCGCCCCCAGGAAGGCCGGCCGCGGCAGCAATGCGAGTCCCGCCGCGATGCTCGCCGCGAGCGGCGCCGCCATGAACAGGACCGTCCGTTCCAGCATGACGGGCCAGGATTGGCTGAGCACCGGAAACAGGATGGCGGCGGTGCCGAGCAGCGCGACCAGTGCGAAGCGCGCCGGCCAGCCGCTGTCGCGAAGTGCGAGAAGCCCCAGCAACACGCCCATGATCGACAGCAACCCGGTCACGACCGAAACCGGCGACTGGAAGGGTGCGACCAGGCCTCGGATGTAGATCAGCACCGTCTCCTCGAAATCGGGCGGTGCGATCCAGCGCGTCACGAAGGCGCCTTCCATCGCGTGCTGTGCGGCCCACCAGATCGGCGCCGCGCCAGCCAGCAGCCCGAGCAGATCGGCCACGGCCAGCAACGCAATGCCGCGCCCGATGCCCTGCCGCGCCGCCAGCATCCTGGCCAGCACGAAGACATTGAGCGCCAGGTTGGCGATGCCGGCCGTGTGGTGCAGCCACAGCATCCCACCCTGGCACAGGCCGAGGGCGACGACCGGCCCGAGCCCGCGCCTGCCCTGGCGCGCCGCCTCCGTCAGCCGCCAGGCGGCGAGCAGGGCGCAGCAGAAGACGAGGAAGAGCAGCGCATAGGTCCGCCCATCCTGGGCCATGCGGAACAGCGTCGCGTGCAGCGCGATGATCACGGCCGCGAGCCAGGCGGCGCGCGCGCCAAGGGCCTCGCGGCAGAAGATCCACAGCGGCAGGATGGCGAGCGACGCTGCCGCCGCCGAGAGGAGGCGCAAAGGCTCCACCCCGGGCCCGCAGACGATCCCGACGAGCTTCGCGACGGCGTAGTAGCCAGGTGGGCTCGCCTCGATGCGCGCCATCTCGCCGAACACGACCGACCAGGGCAGGCTGCCAAGGCCGAGGCTCGCCGCCTCGTCGATCCAGACCGGATCGTCGAAGAGCCGCCAGCAATGCAACAGGAAGGCGAGCAGTATCAGCCCAGCCAGGAGCAGGGCCACCCACAGGCGCGACGATGTGTGAGCCGCGCTCTCGGCCAAAGAGGGCGCGGCATCGTTTCGGGCGAACATCTACCCGAGGTTAATCATCGGCGTCCGTATGTAACAGGAACTGTATCACACTGCATGCGCGCCACCCACCGCCTGCGCGGCGCGCAGGTCAGCGCAGTGGGAAGCCGAGGCCGATCAGGGCCTCCTTCAGCTTGTCGCGGCCATGGAGCGCCGCCATGGTGCCCAGGCGCTTGATGACGCGCTGCGTCCAATTGTCCGCCGCCATTTCGTTGCGGCTGGAAAAGGCCGCCATGCGGGGGTCATAGGCCGCGCGGTGGCCGGCATCCTCGGCGTCGTAGGTGCCGCGATGCAGAATCGCTTCCTGCGGCAGCCGCGGCTTCACCTCGCCTTCCCGCCCCGGCGCAGCGTGGCCGACGCACAGGCCGAAGACCGGCGCAACGCCCTTCGGCAGGCGGAGCAGCTCGGCCACGCGCGTCACGTTGTTGCGCAGCGCCCCGATATAGACGGTGGAAAGACCCAGGCTCTCAGCCGCGACGACGGCGTTCTGCGCAGCGAGCGCCGCGTCGATCGACGCGACAAGGAAGGATTCGAGGTAGGGCAGGCCCGCAAGCTCCGTCCCCTCAGCCTCGGCCAGGCGCGCATTGCGCGACGTATCGGCAAGGAAGACGAGGAAAAGCGGGCAGACCTCGATGTGCTTCTGGTTGCCGGCGATCGCCGCCATTTCCTTGCGCATGGCGGGATCGGTCACCTCGACCACCGACCAGGTCTGCAGGTTGGAGGAGGTCGCCGCCGACTGCGCGGCGGCAATCAGCGTCTCGACCGTGCCTTCGGGCAGCGCGTCGGGCAGGAAGCCGCGCACGGAGCGGTGCGAGAGCAGCAGGGCGAGCGCGTCGTTCCACGGGCCGGCCTTGGGCTCGGCGCCGGCACCGTAGCGCAGCGTCATCGCCGCCTGCGCGGCAGGCGTCTGGTGTCCATCCATGGTGTCAGGTCCCCCGGGGAAGTTTCACCGAAGGTAGCGTGAAGGGCCGAGCCGGCAAGGGCTGGACCGAGAGGGGCACCGCCCCTTGGCGGGGTAAGATCCGGAGAGGGGCGGCGCCCCTCTCCGGTCGGCCCTCACCGTTCGAGGCACATGGCGACACCCATGCCGCCCCCGATGCACAGCGTCGCAAGCGCCTTCTTCGCGTTGCGCTTCTGCATCTCGAACAGCAGCGTGGTCAGCACGCGCGCGCCCGAGGCCCCGATCGGGTGCCCCAGCGCGATCGCGCCGCCATTCACGTTCACCTTCGACGTGTCCCAGCCGAGGTCCTTGTTCACCGCGATCGCCTGGGCGGCGAAGGCTTCGTTGGCCTCGATCAGGTCGAGGTCGTCGACCGTCCAGCCCGCCTTCTTCAGGGCCTTGCGCGAGGCCGGGATCGGCCCCGTGCCCATGATCGCGGGGTCGACGCCGGCGGTCGCCCAGGAGACGATGCGCGCGAGCGGCGTGATGCCGCGCTTCGCCGCCTCGGCCGCGCTCATCAGCACCACGGCGGCGGCGCCGTCATTGATGCCAGACGCATTGCCGGCGGTGACCGTGCCATCCTTGGCGAAGGCGGCGCGCAGCTTGCCCAGCACTTCGAGGGTGGTGTCGGGCTTCGGATACTCGTCGTCGCTGACCACCACCTCGCCCTTGCGGGTCTTGATGGTGACCGGGACGATCTCGTCCTTGAAGCGGCCGGCCTTCATCGCCTCGCCCGCCTTGCGCTGGGAGTTGAAGGCGAACTCATCCTGCTCGGCGCGGGTGATCTGGAACTTCTGGGCGACGTTCTCGGCGGTGTTGCCCATGTGGTAGCCGTTGAAGGCATCCCACAGCCCGTCCTTGAGCATGGTGTCGATGAACTCGAGCGAGCCCATCTTCTGGCCCGCGCGCAGGTTCTGCGCGTGCGGGGCCTGGGTCATGCTCTCCTGGCCGCCGGCGACCATGATGCGGGCATCGCCCGTCGCGATCTGCTGAGCCGCGAGAGCCACCGAGCGCAGGCCCGATCCGCAGAGCTGGTTGATGCCGAAGGCGGTGTGCTCGACCGGGATGCCCGCGCCGACCGAAGCCTGGCGGGCCGGGTTCTGCCCCTCACCGGCGGCGAGGATCTGGCCCAGGATGACCTCATCCACCTCGCCGCCCTCGACCTTCGCACGCTCCATGGCGGCCTTGATCGCGGCGGTGCCGAGCACGTGTGCCGGCAGGGAGGCGAAGGCCCCGTTGAAGGAACCGACCGGCGTACGGGCGGCGGAGGCGATGACGATATCGGTCATGACTGGTTCTTCTCCCTGGTGGGGTTGCGTCGCAGCATGCGCTCGCGCGGGGGGTGGCTACAAGCGTCGGAGCCATGACGCCAGAGGGAGCCAGAGCGCCGCTTCCGCGCCGGTCCCGGCGACCATGCCGATATGCCCCCCTGCGGCGAGATGCACATCCCCCTGGCGGAATCGCCTCGCGGCCGCCATGGCGGAATCCGGCGGCACGATGCGATCGCGCTCGGGCATGGCGGTGAAGGCAGGGCCGTCCCAGGCGGCGGGATCGACGACCTGGCCGGCGACCCGCCATACGAGACGCCCCGGCTCGTTGCGCCCGTACCAGCCGCCCAGGCATTGCCGGGCGATGGGCGCGGGGAGCGGCACGCCGTCGTTCAGCCAGTCCTCGAGGGCGACGAAGAGCCGCGCTCGCTCGCTATCCTGGCGCAGCCGGGCGAAGGCACGGAACTTCTGCGCCACGCCGTATGGGTCGAGCATGGCGAAAAGCGACTGGATGGCATCGACCGGCAGCGCACCGGTCGGTTCCATCAGCGCCTCGAGGCCCGGCAGCAGAGCAGCGGCGGTGCGCGCGCGCCGGTGCCCATCGGGCCCGGCATGGAAATCCCAAGGCGTGGCGAGCAGCGCCAGCGCCCGGACCCGGTCCGGCCGGCGCTGCGCCGCGGCGAGCGCCAGCAGGCCGCCCATGCAATACCCAGCGAGCACCACCGGCCCGGGCGCCGCCATCAACGCCCGTTCCAGCCGCCCCGCGACATAGTCGGTCAGGGTGAAGCCACGCTCCGCATCTCCCGGCCACCCCCAGTCGAGCAGCAGCGTCCGGAACCCCTGCCCCGGCAGCCAGCGCATCAGCGATCGTTCGGGCGTCAGGTCGAGCACATAGGCACGGTTGACCAGGGAGGGCACGAACATCACCGTCGCCCCCTCCCCGCCGAAATCGAGCAGCCGGGAGCCGCCCTCGGCCCACAGGACCGGGGGGTCGGCCATGTCCCGCATCCAGGGATGACGGCGATAGGCCGCCATGCCCGCGATCAGCGCGCGATCGGCCCGGGCGAGCCGCGCCAGGACCGCCCGGCCGAAGGCCTCAGGCGCGTGGCCGCTTGCCGCGAGGGCGGCCAGGATCCGGTCCCGTTCCGCCCGGCCCGCCTTCGAGATCGGCCAGGCGGCGCTCGAGTTCGGCCAGGCGTCGTGCCATGGCGTCGTTGGCAGGCTGCCGGCCGCCGCCATGGCCCGCATCCCCGCCAGGCTGAGATGCAGCGGCAGCGGGCGGGGCCCCCGCCGGCGCAACGGCCCGGTCATGCCCATCGGGGCGCATCCTGGTCCCCATGGCGGTGGCCGCACGCATCCATGCCGCGCCGAGCGCAGCCCAGGCGGCCCATTGCTCGGCCAGTTCCGGATCGGCGGCCAGTCCGGCGATCTCGCTCTGCCACAGCGCGATCCAGTCCTCCGCGAGGCTGTCGAGATCCTCAGGCGGTTCCATAGGGGGTTCCTCGCGCGGCGGACCATAGCCGCAGAGGTCCGGTTAAGGAACTTACGGAATTTGCTGCTTTCGCTGCACCGCGTTGACCGTTTAGGGTGCAGGATCAACGAAACAAGAGTGAGGCGTGATGTCGATGGCCGGCACTGCAGCGGCAAGCGGCGCGCAGGGGAGCGAAGCAACGGTCCCACCCGTCGTTGTCAAGAAATACGCGAATCGGCGGCTCTACAATACCGAGGCCTCCAGCTACGTCACACTCGACGATCTGGCGAAGATGGTGCGCGAGGGTCGCGACTTCGTCGTCTATGATGCGAAGTCGGGCGACGACATCACCCGCTCGGTCCTGACGCAGATTATTGTCGAGGAAGAAAGCAAGGGCGGGCAGAATCTATTGCCGACCGCCTTCCTGCGGCAGCTCATCGGATACTACGGAGACAATCTGCAGGGTCTGGTGCCGCGATACCTGGAATTCGCCATGGCGTCTTTCGGTCGTCAGCAGGATCAGATGCGCCGGACCATGGAACACACGATCGGCGGCCTTCTGCCCTTCCCGAATCTTGAGGAAATGGGCAAGCAGAACATGGCGATGATGGAACGCGCCATGAGCCTCTTTGCTCCCTTCGGCCGCCGCGAGGATTCCCCGCTCGAGGTCGATGCCTTGAAGGCCGAGGTCGAGTCCTTGCGGCGTGAACTCGCGGTTTTGCGAGAAGGCCGGAATAAGCCCTGATTCTGGCATCACGACTGCGCGATACGCGCATAAGTAGATATGTAAGTTGCTGGTACACCCTAACGGCGTTAGAGTAGGTTCGCCGCCATGATGATGAAGCCCGTCACACACCACAGCGACATCGAGTCCGGCGAGGATGAAGGCGCAACCCAACGCGCCAGCCTCGTCGATCACCATGTCGGTGCGCGCATCCGTGAGCGGCGGACCATGCTCGGCCTGTCGCAACAGCAACTCGCGAAGATGATAGGGGTCACCTATCAGCAGGCGCATAAATACGAACGGGGCCTGAACCGCATCTCGGCCGGCCGCCTGTTCGAGATCGCGCAAGTGCTGAGCGTGCCGGTCTCCTACTTCTTCGAAGGCCTGCAGCCCGGCGGGGAAGCCCAGCCGGTCTCGCCGCGGCAGCGCATGTTCCTCGAACTCGCGCGCAACTTCGCCCTGATCGACAACGACAAGCACCAGGAAGCGCTGAGCCAGATGGCCCGCGCCCTGGCGGCCCAGTCGCAGCAGCAGCAACGCGATCGGGAAGAATAACGGCCCCATCCCGGCCTGCTCCCCGAAGGCCGCCTGGTTCGCCGGGCGGCTTTTTTCATTCCGTGAGAATGCCCGACTTCCAGGCGGCTCGCGAAAATTTTGCCCGTATTTTAGTCATTTGCCGTTTCTAGGCGCACAGGTATTCCGGCAGCGTCTATATCTCCCGCCTGCACCCCCGCTGCAGCGGTTAGCTTGATGCACCCCTCGTACCGCCGCGGGCGCCTTCTCGGCGGCGGCGCGGCCCTCGGTACGGCCGCGGTACTGCCCTACGACCTCGCCCTGGCCCAGGGCGCGCCGACCACGAATCTGCGCGTCGGCATGACGGCCTCCGCGGTGCCGCTGTCCAACGGCATGCCCGACCAGGGCGCCGAAGGGCATCGCTTCATGGGCGTCACGCTCTATGACCAGCTCGTGGAGTGGGACCTGTCGATCAGCGACAAGCCCGCGCCACTGCGCCCGGGCCTCGCCACCTCCTGGCGAATCGACCCGGCCAACGACAAGCGCTGGATCTTCACCCTGCGTGAGGGCGTGAAGTTCCACGACGGCAAGGTGATGACCGCCGAGGACGTGGTCTTCTCCTACAACCGCGCCTTCAAGAACGACGCGCCGGAATTCGACCCGCGCGGCTCGGCCCAGGTGCGCGGCCGCATGCCGACGCTGGTGAACTGGTACGCCGAAGGCCCCAACACCTTCATCGTCGAGACGCGTACGGTCGACAGCCTGGTCCCCTATGGCGCGACCTGGACAGGCATCACCCATCGCGGCGCCTGGGAAGCCGCGGGGCGCGACAACGACAAGTTCCTCCAGCAGGCCGTCGGCACCGGCCCGTTCAAGCTGGAGGCCTTCAACATCCGCGAACGCGCCATCCTCGCGCGCAACCCCGATTACTGGGAGGAGCGCCGCATCCCCAAGGTCGGCCGCGTCACCCTGCTGCCGCTGCCCGAAGCCAATACGCGCGTCGCCGCCCTGCGCTCGAACCAGGTCGACTTCATCGAGGCGCCGCCGCCCGACGCCATCCCCTCCCTGCGCCAGGCCGGCTTCAACATCGTCACGAACCAGTACGGCCATAACTGGACCTGGCACTTCTCGCTGAAGGAGGGCTCGCCCTGGCGCGACGTGCGCGTTCGCCGCGCCGCCAACCTCGCCATCGACCGCACCGGCATGAAGGAGATGCTGGCCGGCACGATGCTCGAGGGCGGCGGCCTGGTTCCGGTCGGCGGTCCCTGGAACCCGGTGCGCAGCCCGCGCCTGACCTACGACCCGGATGCGGCGAAGAAGCTGCTGGCCGAGGCCGGCATCACGCCGCGCACGCCGATGCGCACCAAGGTCGCCATCTCCTCCTCCGGCTCCGGCCAGATGCAGGTGCTGGCGATGAACGAGGCGCTCCAGCAGATGCTGAAGGAAGTCGGCATCGAGATCACCTTCGAGGTGTTCGATTGGAACTCGCTGCTGGGCACCTGGCGCGAGGGTGCGGGCGCGGCGTCGGTGCGCGGCTGCGACGCGATCAACGTATCCTACACCGCGCTCGACCCGTACACGGCGCTGGTGCGGCTGCTGAAGTCGGACCTGACGCCGCCGGTGGCGAACAATTGGGGATTCCTGAACGATCCGGCCTACGACGCGATCATCAATCAGGTGTACCAGACCTTCGACGTGGCGCAGCAGGACGCGCTGCTGAAGCAGCTTCATGACAAGGTGGTGGACGACGCGCTCTTCCTCTTCGTCGCCCACGACATGAACCCGCGGGCGATGAACAGCCGCGTGAAGGGCTTCGTGCAGGCCCAGTCCTGGTTCCAGGACCTGACGCCGATCTCGCTCGGCTGAACCGTCCCGCCGGAAGGGGCCCCTCCCCTTCCGGCGTCCGGGGCGTCAGTTCCAGCGCTGGCGCTGCTGCTGTTCGGCCGCGCGGCGCCATTGCTCCTCGGCCTGGCGCTGCTGCTGTTCCATAGCGCGCCGATGCTGTTCTTCAGCCTGGCGGCGCTGCTCCTCCATGCGGCGATTCATCTCCTCGGCGCGGCGGCGGTCTTCCTCCCACTGGCGCCGACGGTCTTCGGCGTGGCGCCGCTGTTCTTCCATCCGGCGCCGCTGATGCTCCGCGCGCCGACGTTCATCCTCCGCCTGCCGTCGCTGCTGTTCGGCGCGACGCTGTTCCTCATACTGGCGGCGCTGCTCCACGGCCCGACGCTGCTGCTCCTCGACGCGTCGGCGCTGCTCGTCCTGGGCCTGTCGCTGGCGTTCCCAGGCCTCGCGCTGCCGTTCACGCGCTTCGCGGTCCCGTTCCGCGGCCTCGCGCTGCCATTCGGCGCGCAGACGCGCCTCTTCGGCCCGGCGCTGGCTGTCCTGCGCGTAGGCCGGCGTCGCGCCGGCAACGGCGAGCAGCGCGACACAGGCCGCTTGCAGGTCCCGGCGCCTCAACATGCGCATCGTCTGGTCTCCTTCGGGTCCCGGTGACCCGTCGACACCAGCAACGCAGCTTTCCAGGGGAAGTTCGGGGCGAGGAGGAGGCGATTTCGCGGCAGCGGCCGCCGCCTCCGATCGTCAGGCCTCGACGCGCAGCACCCCGCCGATCAGGCGCCGGCGGATGCGGCCGGAAATCCAGTCGATCACGGCAACGGTGATGATCATCAGGATGATGATGAAGGCGACCTCATCCCAATGGCGCACGCGGATGCGCTCGGCGATCTGCAGTCCGATGCCGCCGGCGCCCACCACGCCGAGGATCGCCGCCGAGCGTGTGTTGCTCTCGAAGAAATACAGCGCCTGGGCCAGCATCACCGGCGCGACCTGCGGCAGCACGCCAAAGCGGATCGCGGCGAGCCGCCCGCCGCCAGCCGCGACCACGCCCTCGGCTTGCTTCTTCTCGGCATTCTCGATCGCCTCGGCATAGAGCTTGGCCAGCACCGCGATGTCGGAGGTGAAGATGGCGAGCACACCGGCAAGCGGCCCGAGCCCCACCGCGCGCACATAGGCCAGCGCCCAGATGAGCTGATCGACGCCGCGGAAACCATCGAACAGCCGCCGCAGCGAGAAGCGGAACAGCACGTTCGTCACGATGTTCCGCGCGCCGAGGAAGCCGAGCGGCACCGCGACGATCGCCGCCATGAAGGTGCCGAGGAAGGCCATGGCCACGCTCTCGGCGAGGCCCCTCAGTATGTCGAGCCACAGTTCGCCCGGCGAGGGCGGGATCATCAGCACGATGATGGTGGACAGCCCCGACAGCCCATTCCACAGGCGCTGCGGCGTGAAGCCGAACCACCACAGCACACCGACCAACCAGGCGAGGAACAGCGCCCAGCCGAGCGCACGCATCGCTCGGCGCGCGGGCGAGACGCCGAAGGCGGCGGGCATGCGTTCGCGCCACATCGCGACGTTGGCGGGCATGTTCATCGCGCTGCCTCCAGCCGCCCGATCGCGGCGTGGCGCAGGCGTTCGGACACCAGATCGACGCAGGAGACCGTCAGGATGATCAGCAGCACGATGGCGCTGATTTCCTCGTAGTAGTTGAAGGAGATCACCTTGTAGAGCTCCTCGCCGATGCCGCCTGCCCCGACGAAGCCGATCACGCTCGCGGAGCGGATGTTCACCTCGAAGCGCAGCAGCAGGTAGGACAGGATATTGGGCAGCACCTGCGGCACCACGGCGAAGCGGCAGGCGTGGAACCAGGACCCGCCGGTGCTCTGCACGCCTTCCCAGGCCTTGAGGTCGGCGTTCTCGATCGCCTCGGCGAACAGCTTGCCGTTGGCGCCCGCCGTATGCAGCGCAATGGCCAGGATGCCGGCGAGCGGCCCGACGCCGAAGGCCCAGACGAAGATCAGCGCATAGACGATTTCGGGGATGGTGCGCAGCGCTTCCAGCGTCCGGCGCGCCAGGTGGTAGGCGAGCGGCGACGGCGCGATGTTGCGTGCCGCCGGAAAGCACAGCAGCAGCGCGGCCGAGGAGCCCATCAGCGTCGCGAGTGCCGCCATGTTCGCGGTTTCGAGGATCAGCAGCGACCATTCGGGCAGGCGGTAGAGCCAGAAGGCAATGGAACCTTCGGTCTCCGCGTCCGAGAACAGTGTCGCCCAGCGCAGGTCGGGCAGGATGCGCGCGAAATATTCGCCGATGCGCGGCAGCCCGGCCCAGAGGGTCGAGGGATAGGCCTCGCTGACCCAGGCCGCGACCAGCAGGCAGGCCAGCAGCACCGCCGCGCCAAGCAGCGCCTGCTGGCGCTTGGCTCGCCGGGCGGCCTGGTAGGCTTCTTCCCCGCGGATCACCGCGGGGTTGCCGGTGGCGTAGGCGGCGCTCACGAACGCCGGCGACGCGCGGCCGCTTCCTCGCGCCGCATCTCGACGAACAGCGCGTAATCCTCATGCTTCGCCTCGACTGCGCCGAGCGTGTCGCCGCGCGCGATCGCCCGGGCGATGTCGGGGTACGACTTCACCAGCGCCATCTGGAAGGTCTGCATGTCGCGCTTGAACGCCGCCGGCAGGTCGGTACGCACGGCGAGCGGGCCGTTCATGATCGGCTCGCTGGTCCAGACGATGCGGACGTCGGACATGCGCAGCATGCCCTTGTCCACCATCGCGCGCAGATTGCCGCGACTGTAGCCCTGCGCCGGGTCGCCGAGCGTCGAGGCGTGGGTCACCGCGCCGTCATACTGGCGCTGCAACACCGCGACGACGCCCTGCTCATGCCCACCGGCGAAGCCGGTGCGCCCGAAATACTGCCCCGATTCCACGCCGATGCCCTGCTGGCGGAGCTGGAAGCGCGGGATGAGGTAGCCCGAGGTCGAGTTCGGATCGGCCCAGGCGAGCGACTTGCCGCGCATCTGCTCGAGGCTGGTGATGCCGGAATCGGCCCGCACCACCAGCACCGAGACGTAGGAGATCGACCCGTCACCCTGCTGCACGATCGTCAGCGGCTCGATCCCGCCATCCGTGTCCATCCAGGCCCCGGCGTAGCCGGAAGGGCCGAGGGCCGCGAGCTCGAGCTGCTTCGCCGACAGCCCCTGCATCACCCCGGCATAGTCCGAGGCGGGGAACAGCCGCGTGGGCACGCCGAAGGTGCGCTCGATTAGGGCGCGGTAGCCCTCGAAGCGGCCGAGGCGGTCGGCCTCGTTCTCGCCGCCCATGATGCCATAGCGGATCATCGGCACCTGGTCGGCCCAGGGGCGGCGGCCGGGTTCCGGCATCACCACATCGGCGTCCTGCGTGCTGCGCCGGCCCGGCAGGGCCTGCGCCCGCACGAGGCCAGGCAGGAAGGCCGCGCCCAGCGCGGGAAGAAGGCGGCGCGTCAGCATCGGATGCTCTCCCTGCCCGGCCGTGGCGTCAGGAACGCCGCCGGCGCGCGGCGGCTTCCTCGCGCCGCAGCTCGACGATCAGCTCGAAGGTCTGATGGTTGACCTCGCGATAGCCCGTTCCGCCGCCGCGCTCGATCTGCTGGTAGATGTCCGGGTTGGTCTTCGGCAGCGCCAGGTGGAAGCGCTTCATGTCTTCCTTGAAGGCCGCCGGCAGCGCGCTGCGCGCGGTCAGCGGGCCGTTCGGGATCGGGTCCGAGGTCCAGATCACGCGCAGGTCGGACATGTTCAGCATGCCCTTATCGACCATCGCGCGCAGGTTGCCGCGGCTGTAGCCCTGCGCGACGTCGCCCTGACCCGAGGCCCAGGTCACCGCGCCGTCATACTGGCGCTGCAGCACGGCGACGACGCCCTGCTCGTGGCCGCCGGCGAAGCCGGTGCGGGAGAAGTACTGGCCGCTCTCCACGCCGATGCCGGCGCGGCGCAGCGCGAAGCGCGGGATCAGGTAGCCGGAGGTCGAGTTCGGATCGGCCCAGGCGAGCGACTTGCCGCGCATCTGCTCCATATTGGTGATGCCGCTGTCGGCCCGCACGACGAGCACGGCGACATAGGCGATCGACCCGTCATTCTCCTCGGCAACCACCAGCGGCTCGACGCCGCCATTGGTGTCGAGCCAGGCGCCGGCATAGCCAGACGCGCCCATGCTCGACAGCTCGATCTGCCCGGCCGAGAAGGCCTGCAGCACGCCGGCGTAGTCGGACGCCGGGAACAGGCGGGTCGGCACGCCGAAGGTCTTCTCCAGCAACTCGCGATAGGCGCCGAAGCGGCCGAGGCGATCGGCCTCGTTCTCGCCGCCGAGCAGGCCGATGCGGAGCTGCGGCACCTGCTCCGCCCAGGGGCGGCGGCCGGCTTCCGGCATCGCCGTGCCGGCATCGAGCGTGCGGCGCATCGTGGTCTGCTGCTGCGCGGCGGCGAGGCCGGGCGCGAGCAGCGCGCCGGCCGCAAGGCCGGCGAAGGTGCGGCGGGTGATCATCTGCGTTCTCCTCAGGCGGGAATGGCAACGGGACGCGGTTCGGCGCCGACCGCGGCCGCGGCTTCGGCGGCGAATTCGGCCTCGCTGATGCCGTAAACGGTCGCGATACGGGCGGCGGTCAGTTCCTCGGGCGGGCCGTCGAAGACGAGCCGCCCGGTATTCAGCGCGACGATGCGGTCGCAGTATTCGCGCGCGGTGGTGAGGTCGTGCAGGTTCACCAGCACGGTGATGCCCTCGCGGTTCACCGCGCGCAGTGACTCCATGACGATGCGCGAATTGCGCGGATCGAGGCTCGCGATGGGTTCGTCGGCCAGGATGATGCGCGGCTCCTGCAGCATCGCCCGCGCGATCGCGACGCGCTGCTGCTGCCCGCCGGACAGCGTGTCGGCGCGCTGCAGCGCGGTCTCGGCAAGGTCGAAGCGATCGAGCGCGGCGAGCGCCATGGCGCGCTCCTCCGCCGTGAACAGTCGCAGCAGCGAAGACAGCAGCGGCCGCCGGTTCAGCCGGCCGACCAGCACGTTGGTCAGCACATCCAGGCGCTGCACCAGGTTGAACTGCTGGAAGATCATCGCGCAGCGCATGCGCCAGTCGCGCAGCGCGCGCCCCTTCAGCGCGGTGACATCGGAACCGTCGAAACGGATGCGCCCCTCGGTCGGATCGCCCAGGCGGTTGATCATGCGCAGCAGCGTGGACTTGCCCGCGCCCGACCGACCGATCACGCCCACCATCTGGCCAGGCGGAATCGCCAGCGACACGGCATCCACCGCGGTCTTCGCCCCGAAGCGGCGCGTCAGCCCCTCGATTTCCAGCATGCTGTCCCGTCTCCGTGCCGCGGCGCAGTAGCAGCGGGCGATGACGGGGCGATGACGGCGCGATGACAGACCTGTTGCGCCGTCATCCGCATGCCGTGCCGCAGCAGGCGGCCCAATCCTTGCTTGAACCCATCCGAAGTCCGGCGCCACCGCGGCCCGGACCTGGGAGAGCATGATGACACTGAAGACCCGTTTGGCCGGCAGCGCCCTTGCCGTCGCCGCCCTGCTTGCTTTGGGGGCAACCGGCGCCGTCGCGCAGCAGCCACGCACGCTCCGCATCGCCATGACCGCCGCCGACGTGCCGACCACCTCCGGCATGCCGAACAATGGCTATGAGGGCATGCGCTTCCTCGGCTATCCGATCTTCGAGCCGCTGGTGCAGTGGAACCTCACGCGCGCTGATGTGCCCGCCGACATCCGCGATGGCCTGGCGCAGAGCTGGACGCAGGATCCCGCCAACCCGAAGCTGTGGCGCTTCACGCTGCGCCAGGGCGTGAAGTTCCATGACGGCACGGCCTTCAACGCCGATGCGGTGATCTGGAACTTCGACCGCTTCTTCCGCAACGACAGCCCGCAATTCGACCCGACCGGCAGCGCGATCGCGCGCGGGCGCATCCCGGTCCTCGCCTCCTACCGCAAGATCGACGAGTTCACGGTCGAGATCGAGACGACGCGGCCCGTCTCCTACTGGCCGTATCTGATGACGCTGGTCCTGATCACCTCCCCCAACTCCTTCGAGCAAGGTGGGCGGGACTGGTCGCGCGTCGCCGCGCTGCCGCCGGCGGGCACCGGACCCTTCCGCCTGACGCGCTTCGTGCCGCGGCAGTCGGCGGAACTCGGCCGCAATGCGGAATATTGGGAGGAGGCCCGGCGCGCGAAGGTCGATCGCGTGGTGCTGCTGCCGATGCCGGAAGCGACGACGCGCCTCGCCGCACTTCGCTCCGGCCAGGTGGACTGGATCGAGGTGCCGCCGCCGGACGCCATACCCTCGCTCCGCCAGGCCGGCTTCCAGGTCGTGACGAATTCCTACCCGCATGTCTGGCCCTGGGTCTTCGCCGCCGGCCGCGCCAACAGCCCGGTCGCCGATGTGCGCGTGCGCCAGGCGCTGAACTACTGCTTCGACCGCGCCGGCATGGTCGCCATGCTGAACGACACGGCCGAGGCATCCGTCGGCTTCTTCAACGCCAGCGACCCGCGCTACGGCAGCCCGCAGAACCGCTATCGCCTCGACCCCGCCCGCGGCCGCGCCCTGCTTACCGAAGCCGGCTATACCGCGCAGCGTCCGTTGCGCATCAAGATCGCGATCTCGCCCTCGGGGTCGGGGCAGATGCTGCCGCTGCCCATGAACGAGTTCCTCCAGCAATCCATGAAGGAGAATTGCGGCGTCGATGTCTCCTTCGAGGTGGTGGAATGGAACACGCTGCTCGGGTCCCAGCGCGTGGCGCCGGACCAGCCGCAGTGGCTTGGCGCCGATGCGACGAACGTCTCCCTCGTCTCCTCCGATCCGTCGCAGATGGCGCGCTGGTTCCTCACCTCGAACTTCTCCCCGCGCGGGTCGAATTCGGGGCATTGGAGCGACCCGCAATTCGACACGGCGATGAGCGAGCTCGAGACGGCGACCGACCCGCAGCGCATCCTGCAGTTAACCCGCACGGCGCATGAACGGCTGGTCGATGGCGCGCCCTGGCTGTGGATCGTGCACGACCTCAATCCGCGCGCGATGAGCCGGCGTGTCAGCGGCTTCGTCTCCGCCCAGTCCTGGTTCCAGGACCTGACGCGGGTCGAGGTGCAGTAAGGCCCGCTTCTTGCCTGCCCCCGTGGCGAGGGTCGCCGACCAAGGCGCCCCCGCCACGGGGAGATCGTTTCATGAGCAAGTTCCGGCGGGCGACCGCCACCCTGTTGGGCGCCGCGCTGCTCGCGGCGGCCGGCAGCGCGCAGGCCCAGCAGCCGCGCACGCTGCGCATCGCCATGACCGCATCGGACGTGCCTACCACCACGGGCATGCCGAACAATGGCTTCGAGGGCATGCGCTTCCTCGGCTATCCGGTCTTCGAGGCGCTGACGCTGTGGGACCTGTCCGATGCCTCGAAGCCCGCGGGGCTGCGTCCCGGCCTGGCGGAACGCTGGGAACAGGATGCCGCGGATCCGAAGATCTGGCGCTTCCACCTGCGCCCGGGCGTCACCTTCCATGATGGGGCGCCCTTCAACGCGGATGCGGTGATCTGGAACCTCGACCGCTATTTCCGCAGCGATTCGCCGCAATTCGAACCGGGCGGCAGCGGCATCTCCCGCGCGCGCGTCACCATCCTCGGGTCCTACCGCAAGATCGACGACATGGCGGTGGAGATGACGACGACGCGCGTCGCCTCCTACTTCCCCTACATGGTCGTCTATCTGCTCTTCACCTCACCCCAGTCATGGGAGACCGCGGGGCGCGACTGGGCCCGCGTCGCGGCGCTGCCGCCAGCGGGCACCGGGCCATTCCGCCTGTCGCGCTTCGTCCCTCGGCAATCGGCCGAACTGTCGCGCCACGACGGCTATTGGGACAGCGCACGCCGCGCGCGGCTGGATCGCATCCTGCTGCTGCCGATGCCCGAGGCCAATACGCGCCTCGCCGCGCTACGCTCGGGGCAGGTGGATTGGATCGAGGTTCCGCCGCCCGATGCCATCCCGTCCCTGCGCGCGGCCGGCTTCAACGTCACGACCGGATCCTATCCGCATGTCTGGCCGTGGTTCTTCCAGATGGCCGGGGAGAACACGCCCTTTCGCGACGTGCGGGTCCGCCAGGGGCTGAACTACTGCGTCGACCGGGACAGCCTGGTGCAGTTGCTGAACGGCACGGCGGAACCGTCGGTGGGCTGGCTGAAGCCCTCCGACCCCGCCTTCGGCACTCCGCAGAATCGCTATGGCTTCGATCCGGCGCGCGGGCGGGCCTTGCTGGCCGAAGCCGGCTTCAATGCCCAGCGGCCGCTACGCTTCCGGGTGATGATCTCGACATCCGGGTCGGGCCAGATGCTGCCGCTGCCGATGAACGAGTTCATGCAGCAGAACCTGCGCGAAGCCTGCGGCGTGCAGGTGGACTTCGAAGTGACGGACTGGTCCAACCTGCTGGTCGCCACGCGCAGCGCGGCGGGATCCGGCGTGGTCGCCAACGTCCAGTCGCTCAATCCCTCCTCGCCATCCTCGGATGCCTCGGTGATGGCGCGTTACTTCCTGCGGGCCTTCCAGCCCCCCAATGGCTTCAACTGGCCCGGCTTCAGCGACGACCAGTTCGAAGCCGCCTTCACCGAGCTGGAGCAGGCGCGCGACCCCGCAGCCTATACCCGCGCCTATGCCCGCGCGCATGAGCGGGTGGTGGACAACCCGCCCTGGCTCTTCATCGTGCATGACCTCAATCCTCGTGCCATGAGCCGGCGGGTGACGGGCTTCACCTCCGTGCAGTCCTGGTTCCAGGACCTGGTGCCGGTGAACCTGCAATAGCTTCCCCGGGCGCGCGCGGCAGGACATGCTGCGCGCGCCGTGAAGCAAGGAAGCACCCGATGATCGTCGATCTGCGCATCTATACCTGCCTGCCCAATCGCGTGGCGGAGTTCGTCGAGCTCTACGAGAAGATGGGCTGGCCGCTGCAGCAGAAGCACCTCGGCAACTGTGTCGGCTGGTACACGACGATCGAGGGCGAGTTGAACACCGTGGTCCATATGTGGGGCTATGAGGACCAGGCGGATCGCGAACGTCGCCGCGCGGCCATGGCGGCCGATCCGGCCTGGGGCGAATACCTGGCGGAGGTCGCGAAGCGCGGCATGCTGGTGAAGATGCAGAACCGGATCGTGAAGCCCGCTGGGTTCTTCGCGGCGCTGGGGAAGTAGCCGGCGGGATGACGCCGGGAGGGGCGGCGCCCCTCCCCGCCCCATCACCTTCCGAGCAGCACCAGCACCACCCCCGCGACCACCGTCAGCGCGCCGATCACATCGGTGCGCTTCATGCGTTCCCTGAGGAAGAAGCGGCTGAACAGCAGGGTGAAGAGGATCTCCACCTGCCCCACCGCGCGCACCAGCGCGACCGGTGCATAGGCGAAGCCGGTGAACCAGCAGGCGGAGCCCATCGCCGACAGCGTCCCGACCTGCGCCGAGGATCGCCATGTCGAGAAGAGCTGCGGGATCGACTGCCGTTCCCGCGCCGCCAACCAGCCGCCCTGCATCAGCGTCTGCAGCATGTTGATGACGACGAGGGTCTCGAGCGCCCGCAGCGTCGGGTCCGGCCCGTCGAGCGACTGCGTCGCCGCCCGGATGGCGATGGAGCAGAGCGCGAAGGAAAAGCCCGCGCCGAGCCCATAGATCGCCGAGGGCTGCATCGTCGCCGCCATCACCTCCCGCAACGAGGAGACCCGTCCGGCCAGCGAGAGATAGAGCGTGCCGCTGACCGAGACGGCGATGCCGAGCCAGGCCAGCGGCGCGAAGGATTCACCGAGGAAGATGAGCGCGATGAAGGCCGCCTGCACGGCCTCGGTCTTGGAATAGGCCGTGCCGACGGCGAAGCCGCGATGGCCGAAGGACATGATCAGCAGGTTCGTGCCGAGGATCTGCCCCAACCCGCCAAGCGCCGCATAGAGCAGGAAGATCCAGGAGATCGAGGAGAGGCTGCCACCGACCAGCGAGAGATAGAGCGCGACCAGCAGCATCCCGACCGGCACACCATAGAGATAGCGCACCACGGCCGCCGCATTGACGCTGAGCTGGCCGCGGAGCTTCTGCTGCAACGCTGTCCGCCAGGTCTGGAACAATCCGGCGCACAGCGTCGCCGCAACCCAGATCGGCATCAGCCGAGCCTCGGATCGAGCCAGGGCCTTGGCATGGGCTGCCAGGGAGTGAGTCGCGCGCCGGCTTCATCCAGCACGGAGCCGAGGCCTGGTGCCGCGGACAGTGTCGCATGGCCCCGTGCGAAGCGCAGCTCGTGCCCGCCGACGAGCGTGAAGAAGCGATCGGTCTCGCCGAACTGCACCTCGAGCGGCAGCAGGTTCGGAATGGTCGCGCAGAGATGCACCGAATGGGCGTGGCAGACCGGCCCGGTCGGATTATGCGGCGCGATCTCGATGCCCGCCGTCTGGGCGAGGGCGGCGATACGACGGATCTCATCATGGCCGCCGGCATATTTGATGTCGGGCATCAGCACGTCGTAGCAGCCAGCCTCGATGATGGTGCGGTATGCGCCGATCCCGGCGAGCGTCTCCGCTCCAGCAAGGCGCATGCCGCGGTCATGCGCCATCGACCGCAAGCGGCGAATGGCGGCGTGATTGGCCTCGGTGACCGGGCATTCCAGCCAGAACAGCGCGTATTCGGCGACATCCTGCACCAGGCGGGCCGCACCACCGGGCGAGAAGCGCCAATGCGCGTCCACCATGATGTCGACATCGCGCCCGACCGCCGCGCGCACCGCGGCGATGCGCGCCAGGCCCTGCTCATAGGCGGCGCGCTGCGTCGCATCCGCCGCATCCTCCCAGACCAGCGGCTCGAACGGCGCGAGCTTCACCGCGCGGAAGCCGGCCTCCACCGCGCGCGTCGCGGCCGCGGCGAAGCCTTCCGGCGTGCGCGGATTGGCACCGCGGTTGATGTTGGCATAGAGCGGCACCGCATCGCGCAGCGCGCCGCCGAGCAGCGCATGGATCGGCTGCGCGGCCGCCTGGCCCGCGAGGTCCCACAGCGCCTGCTCGAAGGCCGACAACACGGCATGCGCGACCAGCCCACCGGGCGCGTGCGGTATCAGGCGCGCGAGCCGGTTGCGGTTCCCGGCATCCTCGCCAACAACATTCGCCGCCAGCCGCTCCGCCTCGGCCGCGAGCAGCGCCTCCTGGTTCGCGAGCGTGCATTCGCCGAGACCGGTCAGGCCGTCATCCGTGCGGACCAGCAGGAAGGACCAGTTGGTCTTGGGCGTGACATTCACGCCCAGGAAGTCGATCGTTGTGATGTTCATGGTCATTGGGCCTGGATGTTCGCTGCCTCGGCAAGGCGCTTCCACTTCGCGATGTCGCCGTCGATCCGCGCCTGGAATTCCTCGGGCGTCGAGGCGACGTAGCTGCCGCCCAACAGCCGCACGCGATCCAGCAGCGTCGCGTTGGACCGCAGCGCCACCAGCGCCTGCCACAGGCGTTGCCGGATGGCCTCGGGCGTGCCCCTGGGCGCGAGGATGCCGTTCCAGGCAACGGTTTCGAACCCCGGCAGGCCGCTCTCTCCGACGGTCGGGATATCGGGCAGGTCGGGGTGGCGCTGCAGGGTGGTGACGGCCAGGAGCCTCATCTCGCCCCGGGCGATATAGGGCATGACGTTGACCAGGTTGGCGAAGGCGACCGGCGCCTCGCCGGAGATCACGGCCTGCGCGAGTTGCGGCGTGCCGCGATAGGGGACGTGCTGGATGTCGAGCCCGGCCTCGCGCTTGAACAGCTCCATCGACATATGCGCCGACGACCCGACGCCGCCCGATGCGTAGTTCAACTGGCCCGGCCGCGCCCCGATCGCCGCGATCAGGCCGGCGACATCGCTCACCGGCAGCGCCTGGGCATTCACCACCAGGGCATTGGGACCGACGACGAGCAGCGCGACGGGGTCGAAGGCGTTGGTCAGGTCATAGGGCAGGTCGCGGTAGATCGCCGCGTTGATCCCGTTCGACCCCGCATTGCCCAGCAGGAAGTTGTAGCCGTCGGGCGCCGCGCGGAAGGCGGCCTCGACGCCGATCCGCCCGCCGGCGCCCCCGCGGTTGTCCGGCACGAAGGGCTGGCCGAGGGCGGCTTCCAGCATCGGGGCGACGAGCCGCGCCGTGGTGTCGTTCCCGCTGCCTGGAGCGTCAGGCAGGATCAGCCGCACCGGGCGCGTCGGCCAGGCGGTTTGCGCAATGGCCGGCGTCGCGAGGCCGGTCGCTGCGGCGAGCAGCGCGCGTCGATGGATCATGGCGAGGGTCCTCCCGGGACCCCGCCAGGGTGGCCCGAAGCGGGCGCCGCATCAACGTGCCGGGCGCGGCTTCAGCCGCGACGCCGGGTAAGGCCCCAGCCCGGATCTTCCACGATCATGTCTGCCATGCCGGATTGTGCGAGCATCTGCGCCGCCTCGGCATTGGCCGCCTCGGCAATGGCGGCTTCATCGACATGCGGCACCACGCGGTCGCGCATCAGGATCTCGCCCGCCACCACCACGTCGCGGACATCGCCGCCCGAGGCGAAATACACGACGCGATGCACCGGCATATTGGCCGGCAGCATGTGGGGTGCGGTCAGATCCACCGTGATGACATCGGCCTGCTTGCCCACTTCCAGACTGCCGATGCGGTCCGCCATGCCGAGGCCCCGCGCCGCGTCGATGGTCACCATTTCCAGCGCCTTGCCGGGCGGCAGCAGCTTCTCGTCCCGCGCGGCACGCTGGTGGTAGCGCATGGCCTGGACCATGTGGCGGAACATGTCGGTGGAGCGGTCCGGCGCCGTGCCGTCCGACCCGATCATCACCGTCACGCCGCGATCGAGCATCGCGATCACCGGGCAGAAGCCGCGCACCGCGGCAATGGCGGTCGGGTTGTGCACCACGGCGGTGCCGGTGCGGACCAGGGCGTCGATATCCGCATCGGTCAGGTCGGTGCAGTGGGACAGCCAGGCATCGGGACCAAGCAGGCCGAACATCTTGTCCGCCATCTCGATCGAGCCGCTGCGATGGCCGTCCTGGTGGAAGAAGCAGCCGGCCTTCATACCGATATCGCGGATGACGCGGCCCTGGGCCTCGATCTCCTTCACCTCGGCGGGATCGTGGGTATCCCGGCGATAGACCGGCATCAGCGTCGCGCAGGTGATGCGGCCCTTGCCGTGGTGACGTTCGACCAGCGTCGCGATGGTCTCGGCCTGCTGCCCGAAGGACACGTCACGCACGGCGCCGTCCACGCCGCGATAGGGGCGCGGAAAGGGCGGGCGCGTCGGGCCGAGCACCATGATGCGGCGGATGCCGATGGCATTGATGCCCGCGACATGCGCATCGCCATGCGCCGGATCGTCCACGCGCCCGATCGAATCGCCGCCGCCGAGCAGCATCACCGAGGTGGTCACCCCGAACTTCAGCAGTTCGAGCCCCACCAGCGCCGCCTCCGCGCGCCAGAAAGCGGGCGGCGAGGCCAGGGTGTAGATGACCCGGCAGGCCTCGCCCCAGGCCTCAGAATCGCCGCTGCCCATGGTCTTGACCAGCCCATGGCCGGCATGGGCGTGGCCGTCGATCAGCCCGGGCAGGACCGCCTTGCCGCGGGCGTCGATGCGCCTCGGCGCACCGTGTGCCGCCTCGACTTCCGCACGCGGACCGACGGCGGCAATGGTCCCGCCCGACACCGCCACCGCACCATCCTCGATGACCCGGCGGCCGCCATCCATGGTGATGACGGTGCCGCCGGCGATGATCAGATCGGCCATTCTCAGTTCACCCGCACGTAGCGAAGGCGCAGACGGTTATCCGGCGACTGCGCGAGGTCAATGTTGCGCCGTCCGGCCCAGACCACCGGCTGCTGGTGCAGCGGCACATGGGCGACCTCGCGCTTCTCGATCAGCAGCGCGTCGCGGATCAGGGCGCGGCGGGTGGGCTCGTCGCCTTCCTGCGCAATGCGGTCCACCAGCGCGTCGAATTCCGCATTGGACCAGCGGCCGACATTGAGGCCGGAGGTGGTGGCGGTGCGCGTGCGCAGCACCTCGGACAGCGTCGAATAGGTATCGGCGAGCGGCAGCCCGGCATGGCCGACCATGAACATCGACACGTCGGAATTGTTGATCCGGCGCGACCACAGCGCGACCGTCTCGAATTGCGGGATCACGCGGATGCCCACGCGCTGGAGCATGCCCGAGATCGCGATGCACAGCCGTTCGTCATAGACGTAACGGTCATTCGGACAGGCGAGGCCGAGCGAGAAGCCATCCGGATAGCCCGCCTCCGCGAGCAGCCGCTTCGCCGCATCGGGGTCATAGGGGAAGGTACGGGTGTTGATGTCGGTCGGCGCGCCGGTGAGGAAGGGGCTCGCCATGGTCCCCGCGATCCAGGCGTTGTTGCGCATCACCGACCGGCGCAGCGTCTCCACGTCGATCGCCTGGTAGATCGCCTGGCGCACGCGGATGTCGCGCAGCGGGTTCCGCCCGCGCACATCCGAATAGACGAGCTCATCGCGGAAATGATCGAAGCCGAGATAGATCGTCCGCAGTTCCGGCCCCTGCACGACCTGGAGGCTGGGATTGGCCTCGATGCGCGGAATGTCCTGCAGGGGCAGTTCCACCAGCGCGTCCACCTGGCCGCCAAGCAGTGCCGCGGTACGCGTCGGCGCGCTGCGGATCGGGCGGAAGGTGACCTCGGTCAGGTTGTGCTGTGGCGTGTCCCACCAGCCTTCGAAGGGCACCAGCACGGTCGCGGTGTCCACCTCGCGGGACCGCACGCGGAAGGGGCCGGTGCCGTTGGCCGCGCGCGACGCGCCCGTCTCCTCACGCGCCTGGAGGTTCGTCGCCGCCGTCGCGTTGTTCGCCGCCGCCCAGCCGGAATCCATGATGGCCATCTGGGTCAGGGCGCTGAGCAGGATGGGGAAAGGCTGCTGCGTCTCGATCTCGACGGTGAGAGGACCGGTCGCGCGGACATCCTTGATCACCCCGGCCAGCACGCCGCGGGCCAGCGCGCCCGGCGTGTTGAGGCGCTGCCAGGAGAAGACGACATCCTCGGCGCCGAAGGTCTCGCCGTTGTGGAAGCGGACATTCTCGCGGAGCTGGAAGCGCCACACGGTGGGCGACGGCCGCTCCCAGGACACGGCAAGGGCCGGTTCCAGCTCCAGCCGCTGATTGTGACGCACCAGCGTCTCATAGACATTGTCCATGAAAGCGTTGGTGAAGGTGTTGTTCGAGGCGTGCGGATCGAGTGTCAGGATGTCCGCCGCGAAGGACCAGGTGAAGGGCTTCGCGAGAGCAGGCGGTGCGGCGGCGATCATCAGGGCGGCCGCGGCGGCTTGGATCAGGCGCATGGGGGCGGTCTCCGAGAGGGCGGGGCAAGGCTCGACCCGTCCCCCGCCCCGGTCAACGGTCCGGATCAGCCTGCATCGAGCTGCAGGCCTTCCTTGCGCACGACTTCCGCCCATTTCGCCGTCTCGCTGCGCACGAAAGTGGCGAAAGCCTCCGCATCCCCGGGCATGGGCATGCCGCCGAGCTCGGTGAAGCGGCGCTGCGTGTCCGGCAAGGCGAGCAACGCCATGGTCTCGGCGTTGAGGCCGGCGACGGCCTCGCGCGGCAGCCCGGCGGGGCCGAAAAGGCCGAACCACGTATTGACCTCGTAGCTCGCGAGTTCGGGCATCGTCTCGCGCATCGCGGGGACATCGGGCAGCAGCGGGTGGCGTTCGGCGCTGGTCACGGCCAGCGCACGCACACGCCCGGCCTGGATATGCCCGATGATGCCGGTGAGGTTGTCGATCAGGAAGGCGACATTGCCGGCCAGGATGTCGAGCTGCGCGGGGGCGGAGCCGCGATGCGGCACATGGATCGCCTGGGCGTGCAGCATCTGCAGCATCAGCACCGGCGAGAGATGGGTCGATTGGCCGACGCCGGTGGAGGCGTAGGCGATCTCCCCTGGCCGCGCCCGCAGCAGCGCGGCGAGCTCGGCGACGCTGCGCGCCTCGACCGCGGGGTTCACCACGAGCACGTTGGGGCCACGGATGGTGCCGGCGATGGGCGCGATCTGGTCGGCGCGGTAGGGCATGTTGCGGAACAGCGAATAGGCGATGGCCTGCGGTCCGATATTGCCCAGCATCAGGGTCGTGCCGTCCGGCCTCGCGCGGACCATTTCCAGCGTGCCGATGGTGCCGCCGCCGCCGGCGCGGTTCTCGACGACGACGGGGATGCTGTTCCAGCGCGGCTGGAGGAATTGCGCGAGGAGGCGCGCCATGATGTCGGTGGTCCCGCCCGCCGCGGCGGGGACGATGATGCGCATCGGCCCCGGCGGCCGCCAGCCCTGCGCCCTCGCGGCGCCGGGCACGGCGAGCAACGGCGCGGCCAGCGCCGCGCGGCGTGTGATCCTGACCATCCTGTCCTCCCATGGACCCTTATCGTTCCGGACAGGATGACGCGCCGGCCTGCTCGCGGAAAGCCCTTCGAAGGATGGCCCGGCGCGCCGCGCCCGCGCGCCCCGGTGACAGACAGAAAAGGGCGGGGCCCCGGGGGAGTACCCTCCCCCGGCCTTCCGCCTCAGGTCGCGTCCATCTGCAGCCCCTCGCGCCGGATCACCCCGCCCCACTTCTCGATCTCGGCGCGCACGAAGGTCGCGAAATCCTCCGGCGACCCAGGCGCCGGCACGCCGCCCATCTGGGCGAAGCGGGTGCGCGTCTCGGGCAGGGCGAGCATGCTCTGCACTTCCGCGTTCACGCCGCGGATGGCGTCCACCGGCGACCCCGCCGGCATGAACAGCCCGAACCAGGTCGAGACGTCATAGGGCGCCAGCGCCGGCATGGTCTCGCGGATCGCCGGCAGGTCGGGCAGTTCCGGGCTGCGGTCGGCGCTGGTGACGCCAAGGGCGCGCAGGCGGCCGCCGCGGATGTGCTCCATGGAGGTGGTCAGGTTGTCGAAGGCGAATTGGACGTTGCCTGCGACCAGGTCGATGAGCAGCGGCCCGGCGCCCCGGAAATGGACGGCCTCGGCCTTGGTGTCCGTGAGCTGAGTGAACCAAACCGCCGACAGATGCGGCGACTGCCCCATGCCCGAGGTGCCGTAGGTGGCGCGGCCGTTTTCCCGCTTCAGCCAGGCGACGAATTCCGGAACGGTCTGCGCGGGGACCGAGGGATGCACGACCAGCACGTTCGGCCCGCGAATGACGTTGGCGACGGCGGCAAGGCTGTCGGGCCGGTACTGCAGGTTGCGGAACAGCGAATAGGCGATGGCCTGCGGCCCGATATTGCCCATCAGCATGGTACGGCCATCCGGGGTGGCACGGACGACTTCCATCGTGCCGATCGTGCCGCCGGCGCCGGAGCGGTTCTCGACGACCACGGGCGTGCCCCAGCGGGATTGCAGGTATTGGCCGAGCAGGCGCGCCATGATGTCCGTGGTGCCGCCGGGCGCTGCCGGGACGATGATGCGGGACGACTGGCCCGGGCGCCATTCCTGGGCGCGGGCGGCGGCGGGGATGAGGGCCGGCAGGGCCAGCGCGGCACGGCGCGTGACGATGCTGCGCGTGATGATGCTCATGAACGTTCCTCTTCTTGGTCTGTCCGTTATGGCGCGCCGGCGCCGCCGCGTCACGCTCGACGGCGGCCGGTCGCCAGGCGCGCGACCGCGACAAAGGAACGCGGCCCGTCCGGTCCGCCGGCGAGGTAGGCACGACGCGCCAGCCCCTCGACATGCGGCAGCCGGTCGGGCGGCAGGGCGGCGACGAAGGCGCCGGCAATGCCCTGGCCGCCCGAGGCCCAGGGCGCCCACCAATCGGCGAAATCGGCGAAGTCCTGGCGAATGACGAGGTCACGCTCGGCGATCTCGGCAAGGCCCGCCCCGCGCAGCAGGGCCGAGAGCCGCCCCGGCGCCCCGACCGGATCGGACCAGTGCCGCGCGCGAAACGCCTCGCCATCCGGTTCGGCGGCCGCGACGGTGTCGGCAAAGACGCGCAGGAAGGGAAAGCCGCCGGTGAAGTCCCACATCGCCGCGGCGATCAGGCCGCCGGGTTTGGCAAGGCGCGCCATCTCCGCCACGGCGGCGGCACGGTCCGGCACGAATTGCAGCACCAGCAGCGAGAGAACGGCATCGAAGGCGCCATCCGGCAGATCGAGCCGCGTGACGTCGCCTATGAAAAAGCGCCCGGTCGGAACACGCGCCTGCGCGGCGGCAACGAAGGCCTCGCTGAGATCGACCCCGGTGATCCGCGCCGCCGGGTCGCGTGCGGCGATCTTGGCGGAGAGCGCGCCGGTGCCGCAGCCCGCATCCAGCACGGCACCGCCCGGCGGCAGGGCCAGCGCATCGAGCATCGTCCCGGCCAGCCGCGCACTCCAACGGCCCATGCTCTGTTCGTAGGCATCTGCGCTGGTGGCGACGTACTCCGCCACGCGTCTATTCCTCGACGTGGTAGCGGAAGTCGCAATGGGTGGCGCCGCCCATGATGGTCTGGCTGCGCTCGAGCTTCAGCTTCGGATCATAGCCCTCGCAGAAGGCACCGTCGCGGTTGCAGGAGAGCACGGCGCCGAGCTCCGCGATGCCCATTTCCTTGTACATCTCGGCATAGCGGCAGCGCGTGACGTTGAAGGCGTAATGCGTGGCGTCGCGCGCCACGGGGTCGATGCGCAGCGCATCGTCCTTCGTCCAGAGCGATTGCAGGGCGATGAAGTGTTCGAGACTCGGCTGCCCGTGGGGGCCTTCCTTCGCCATCTCGCCCGCGGTTCGCTTGGCGAGCTTCACCACGGCACGGGTGAGGATGGCCTTCGCCTGGGCCTCGCCCAGCTCCGCCTTCATCTCCTCATAGACACCCTTGGCGAAGGCAGCCTCGATGCGGCGCTGCTGCAGGATGCCCAGGCGTTCCTCGGCCATGATGCGAAAACTCCCCGACGTCGGCGACGCCGGGGAGTCTATCGCGGTGCAGCGAAGGCGGCGAGCGGCTTACTGCGCGTACATGCCGCGGTTGGTCACGTAAATGCGGCTGGCGGCGCAGATGTTGATGTTACGCAGCTCGGCAGCGCCGCCGCCCACCCAGGTGATGCGGAAATCATAGGCGCCGGCATTCGCCGCGCGTGCATTCCATACCTGGCCCGGCGCGATCACGCTGCTGCCGAGCTGATCGACGCCCCAGCTCGACAGGCTCGCATGGCTGTACTGGAAGGTGAGGATGGTCCGCGAGGAGTTGTTCACGAGCTGGAAGCGCGTGTCACAGCCCGGCGACGGCGTCGGGGCGACACCGACCGGGGTCGGCACATAGACCGTCTGCGGTGCGCAGGCCGAGACGGCGGCGGCGCCCATCAGGGCAAGGATGGCAGGCAGCAGGCGGCGCAGCATGTCGAGGCGGTCTCCCGGTTCGGCAGGCGCACCATCCGGCCCGCCCATGATTCGATGCTGTGACGGTATGCAACGCGGGTTACACGGGCAAGATGGTGCGGGCTTGCACTGACCGGCATCGCCATGATGCTGTGAAGCACTTCGTCTGGAAGGATCGGGCTATGACGGTCGGACAGTGGTGGGGTTTCCAGGGACGCATCGGGCGGCAGACATGGTGGCTGGCCTATGTGCTGCCGCTGATGGGCATTTCGATCCTGTGCTCGGTGCTCGACATCGCGCTCGGCTTCGTCTCGCTCGAGGACGCGGCGCCGGCGGAAGGCTATGGCTATGCATTCCAGACCCAGGGCATCGGGCCCTTCGGACTACTCTCGCTGATACCGCTGATCTGGGGCGGGCTCGCCGGCCAGGTGAAGCGCTGGCACGACCGCGACAAGTCCGGCTGGTTCGTGCTGATCAACTTCATCCCGCTGATCGGCGCGATCTGGGCCGTCATCGAACTCGGCTTCCTGCGCGGCACGCCGGGACCGAACCGCTTCGGGCCGGACCCGCTCGGCGGTGTCGGCGCGGCGCCATGGCAACAGCAGCAGGGCTGGCAGGGCCAGCCGCCACCGCAGCAATGGCAGCAGGCGCCGCAGCAACAGTGGCAGCCGCCCCAGCCGCAGTGGCAGCCGCCGCCGGCCCAGGGCTGGCAGGCACCGCCGCAGCAGCAAGGCTGGCAGGCGCCTCCGCAGGGCTATCCCCCGCCGCAGGGTCCGGGCGCGCCACCCCCGGGCTACGGCCAGCCGCCGCAGGGCAGCGTGCCGCCGGTGCGGCGGGACTGACGGCCGGCGGACAAGGGCCTCGTCGGCGTCGGATCCGGTCCAGCCCCGTCGGCTTTCGCCCGTGGCCGCAGCGCCGGCCCCGGGCACCATGACCGCCCGCCAAAGGTCGACCCTTCGGCGGACGGACATGATCACCAGGCCGGATCGATCGGGGTGGCCGGGACGCCGGCCGCCTCGATGGCCGCGCCGGCATCGAGCAGCAGATCCTCCCGATACCGTCCGGCGAGGAGCTGAACCCCGACCGGCACCGTGCCGACCAGCCCCGTGGTCACCGTCAGGCCCGGCAGGCCCATCAGCGGCACCCCGAGCTGGGTGAGCTGCGCCGCCATGATGCGGCGGAAGGCCTCGGGGCTCTCCACATCTTCCTGATCACGGAAGGGGAGTTCGCCCGAGACCGGCGTGATCGCGACCGGGAAGCGTTCGAAGAATTCCATCCATTGCCGCACGAAGCCCGCGCGCTGCTGGAAGGCATCCAGCAAGTCGTTGAAGTCCGGCACGGCGCACAGCGCCTCCATCTGCGCGAAGACAAAGAGGGCATCGGGGTCGCCTTCCTTCTCCAGCGCCGTCTTGTTTCCGCGACGAGCCTCGGCGAGCCACAGCAGGGCTTGCAGCGCGGCGGGCTCACGCAGCGGCGGGCATTCGGCTTCCTCCACGACCCAACCGGCAGCCTCCAGCCGCTTCGCCGCATCGCGCAGCGCGGCCTCGACCGCCGGCTGCACCGCCATGCCATCGGGCGCGACGCACAGCGCGGCACGCTTTGGCACCGGCGGGCCTTCCAGCGGCACGCCGACCCACCAGGGGTCGCGGATGTCGCGCGCCGCCATAGCCGTGAAACCGGCCCGCACATCCGCGATGGTCCGGGCGATCGGCCCCGACACCGCCATCAACTGCCCGCCGATATGCCGTTCCGCGCCGCTCGCATTCCAGGCCGGAATGCGCCCCATCGTGGGCCGCAGGCCATGCACGCCGCAGGCATAGGCCGGGTAGCGGATCGACCCGCCGATATCCGACCCCTGCCCGATCGCCCCGATCCCGGCGACCACCGCCGCCGCCGCGCCGCCCGAGGAACCGCCCGGGGTGATCGAGGGATCACGCGGATTCCTCGTATGCCCATGCAGCGAATTCCGCGTGAACCAGCGCAGCGAGAAGGCCGGCGTGTTGGTGCGCCCCAGCAGCAGCGCCCCCGCCTTGCGCAGATTGGCCACGACCGGATTGTCCTGCCGCGCGATCAGGTCCTTCTGGATGCGCAGGCCATTGGTCGTCGCGAATCCCTTCTGGTCGGCATTGACCTTGATAGTGACGGGCACACCGGCGAGCGGGCCGGGATCCTCGCCACGCGCGATCGCGGCGTCGATGGCGGCCGCATCGGCCAGCACCTCCTCCGGGCGATGGTCGATCACCGCGTTGATCCTCGGGTTCACGGCGTCGAGGCGCGCGAGGGCGTCGCGCGCGACCTCGGTCGCGGAGACGGCCTTCGCGCGGACGCGGACAGCAAGGTCGGTCGCCGGGAGACGCCACAGATCGGTCATGGGAAGCATCCGCTGATGAGACGGCGCCATGCTTCAGCGCGACGGCCGGATGGTCAACGCGCGGCAAGGGGGCGCCGCCGCCTCCCCGCCCCTTCCCGGATGCTACAGAAACCCGCCGGACTGGCGCTTCCACAGCGCGGCATAGGTGCCGTCGCGGGCCAGCAGCTCGGGATGGCTGCCCTGTTCCACCACGCGGCCGTGTTCCAGCACGACCAGGCGGTCCATCTTCGCGAGCGTCGAGAGGCGGTGCGCGATCGCGATCACCGTCTTGCCCTCCATCAGCCCGGCAAGCTGCTCCTGGATCGCGGCCTCGACCTCGGAATCGAGCGCCGAGGTCGCCTCGTCCAGCACCAGGATCGGCGCGTCCTTCAGCAGCACGCGCGCAATGGCGACACGCTGGCGCTGGCCACCCGAGAGCTTCACCCCGCGCTCGCCCACATGCGCGTCATAGCCGGTGCGGCCGCGCCAATCGGCGAGTTGCGCGATGAAATCATGCGCGGCGGCGCGGCGCGCGGCGGCGACGATCTCATCCTCGCCCGCCGAAGGACGGCCATAGCGGAGATTGTCGCGGATCGAGCGGTGCAGCAGCGCCGTGTCCTGCGTGACGACGCCGATCGCCGCGCGCAGCGATTCCTGCGTGACGGTGGCGATGTCCTGGCCGTCGATCACGATCCGTCCCGCCTCGGGCGAGAAGAAGCGCAACAGCAGGTTCATCGCCGTGGTCTTGCCCGCCCCGGAATGGCCCACCAGCCCGACCCGCTCACCCGGCGCGATGGCCAGGTCGAAGCCATTCAGCACGCCACGTTCCTGGCCGTAGCCGAAATGCACATCCTCGAAGCGGATCTCGCCGCGGGTGACGCGCAGCGGCGCGGCACCCGGCGGATCGGGGGCCGTGGGCGGGACGGCGATGGAGCCCGATGCCTCCTGCACCACGCCGACATTCTCGAAGATGCCGGTGACGTTGAAGGCGACCCAGCCGGAAATGTTGGCGATCTGCCAGCCCATCGGCAGCGCCGCCGCGACGATGCCGAGGCCGATCTCGCCGCGCTGCCACAACCAGATCGACATCGCCCCGAGCGTGGTCAGCATCAGCGCGTTCAGCGAGGACAGCAGCAGCCCGTTCAGCGTGACCATGCGCATCTGGCGGCGGAAGGCCTCGGTCAGCCGCGCGATGCCGTCGCGCACGAAGGAATCCTCATCCTCAGCCCGGGCGAAGAGCTTCACGGTGAGGATGTTGGTGTAGCTGTCCACGATCCGGCCCGTGAGCAGCGAGCGCGCTTCCGAGGCTGCCTTCGACCGGTCCCGCATGCGTGGCACGACGAAGCGCAACAGGCCGAGATAGGCCAGGAACCATGCCAGCACCGGCATGGCGAGCCGCCAGTCGGCCTGGGTCAGCCAGATCACCGCCGTGCTGCCATAGACGATGATGTACCAGACCGCGTTCACGCCCTGGACCACGGATTCCCGCAGCGCCGGGCCGGCCTGCATCACACGGTTGGCGATGCGGCCGGCGAAGTCCTCCTGGAAGAAGGCCCATCCCTGGCGAACGACGTGGAAATGGCTCTGCCAGCGGATCAGGCTGGTGACATTCGCCCCGATGCCCTGCTGCGCGACCAGGTTGTGCAGGGTGATGAAGACCGGTCGCGCGACCAGCAGCACGGCAGCCATGCCGAGGAGCTGCGGCCAGGCCTCGGCCAGGAGGCGGTCCGGCCCATGCGTATTCAGCAGGCTGATGACCGTGCCGATGAAGATCGGGATCAGCGCATCCAGCACGGCGACGGCCATGCCGAGCATGAAAAGCAGGACGAACAGCGCCTTCGCCTGGCGGATGAAGTACCAGTAGAAGGCGATCAGGCCGGATGGCGGCGGCGCGGCTGGAACTTCGCTGCCGAACAGGCGGCTGGCGGCGGTGCCCGGGGGTGCTACGGGGTCGACGGTAGTCTCGAAAGGGAGCGCCATGCGCCCCATCCACGCCCGCTGGCCGGCGAAGTCAATCGCCGGCCGATGACGTTGCGGTCACTCAGCCGGGAAGGCCGAGCACGTTCTTCGACAGGATGTTCCTCTGGATCTCGTTCGACCCGCCATAGATCGTGGCAGGCCGCGCCTGGATGTACTGCCCGGTCGGGTTGAGGTTCCGGTTGCCCTCCATCGGTTCCAGCAGCCCGGCATTCTCACCCGCGATCTCCAGCATCGTGTCGGTGATGCGCTGGAACAGTTCGGTCTGGAAGACCTTCAGCATCGACACGTCCGGCCCAAGCGTCTCGCCCCGCCGCAGCTTGTCCACGAAGGTCCCGTAGAGCGACTTCAGGTCTTCCAGATCAAGGCGCAGCCTGCCGTAGGTCTCCTGGAAGGCCGGCTCCTCCCAGACGCCCATCCGTTCCGCGAGCTGCCGCAGCCGCGTGAAGGCATAGGCCGACAGGCGCGGGGAACCGAGATAGATCCGCTCGAAGGACAGCAGCGCCTTGGCCATGTCCCAGCCGCGGTTCGGCGTACCGACGAGGTTCTTCGCCGGCACGCGGACATTGTCGAAGAAGACCTCGCAGAACTCGTCATGGTATTCGAGGTTGATGATCGGCTTCACCGTGATGCCCGGCGTGGCCATGTCCACCAGCAGGAAGGAGATGCCCTCCTGCTTCTTCGCGTTCTTGTCGGTGCGCACCAGCAGGAAGCACCAGTTGGCGTCCTGGGCCAGGGTGGTCCAGATCTTCTGCCCGTTCACCACATACTCGTCCCCGTCGAGCAGCGCCTCGGTGCGCAGCGCGGCGAGGTCCGATCCCGCATTGGGCTCGGAATAGCCCTGGCACCAGATGTGCTCGCCCGACAGGATCTTCGGCAGGAAGAACTGCTGCTGTTCGTCATTGCCGTGGTTGATCAGCAGCGGGCCGACCATGACGATGCCGTGGTCGTTGGTGCGCGCGCAACCGTGGCGCTCGATCTCCTCGGTGAAGATGATCTGCTTGGCGGGCGCGAGGCCGAGCCCGCCGAACTGCCGCGGCCAGCCCGGGCAGAGCCAGCCCTTCTCGGCCAGCGTGAAGTACCAGGGCTTGTTCTCCTCCCAATGCAGGCGCTTGGGCGGGTTGCGGAGCTCGGCCGGGTAGTTCGCCTCGATCCAGGAGCGGACATGGGCGCGGAACGCCTCGTCCTCCATGGCATTGAGGTCGGTCGCTTCCTTCGGGGTGATGCTGATGGCCATGGCTCAGCCTCCGAACTTGGGCTTGCGCTTCTCGAGGAACGCCGCACGGCCTTCCTGGAAGTCGGATGTGGTGAACAGCAGGCCCTGGAAGGTCTGCTCGTCGGCCAGCGCCTCGTCGAGGCCTTCCGACAGGATCTTCTTCGTCAGCTCGATCGGACCCGACGCCTCGGCGGCGAGGAAATGCGCCTTCTCCAGCGCGACCTCCAGCGCCTTGCCCGGCGGGGCGAGGTAGTCCACCAGGCCGATGCGCTCGCCTTCCGGCGCGTTCACCACCTCATGATAGAACAGGATGCGCCGCGCGCGGCCGACGCCGACACGACGCGGCAGGAAGTACGGCAGGCCCATGTCGGACATCAGCCCGATCTTGTGGAAGCCGGCGACGAAGCGCGCATCCTCCGCCGCGACGACGGTATCGCAGGCGCAGGCGACCGCCATGCCGGCGCCGGCGGCCCAGCCTTCCACCGCGGCCACCAGCGGCTTGGCCCCACGCGCCATCAGCCGCACCAGCCGATGCGTGCGCCGCATGCGCTCACGCCCCGCCAGCGCATCGCCGACATCCATCGCCGAGATGTCGCCACCCGCGCAGAAGGTCCCTGCCGCGCCGGTAAGCACGATCGACCGCACCGCCCTGTCGGCATGCGCGCGTTCGATCGCGTCTTCCAGCGCCGCGCGCACGGCCGGTGCGATCGCATTCTTGCGCTGCGGATAATCGATGGTGAGGACGAGGACGCCGCCGTCCTTCTCCTCGCGGACGCGAGCCTCGCTCATTCCACATCCTCCGGTGCGGTGGCCAGGAAGCGGCGGCGATGCAGCGTCGCCGAGCCATACTGGTTCATGATGACCATGCCGCGGCGCAGATAGAGCCCGACATCGTATTCATCCGTGTAGCCGATGCCGCCATGGAGCTGGATCGCCTGGCGCAGCACGAACATCCCGGATTCCGCGGCGCGGTGCTTCGCCTTCGACACCGCCGCCTGCCGCGCCACGCCGGTCGCACCGGCATCCAGCACGGCCGCAGCACTTTCCACCGCCGCGCGCGTCAGTGAAACATGGATCTTCAGATCCGCCGCGCGATGCTGCAACGCCTGGAAGGTGCCGATGATCCGGCCGAATTGCTGGCGCGTCCTGAGATAGCCGAGCGTCAGCTCAAAGGCCTTCTCCATCAGCCCCAGCATGTGGCCGGCGGTCATCAGCGCCGCTTCGTCGAGCACCTGCTCCAGCACGGCGCCGATATCGTCCGCGACGCGGTTCGCGCGCGACAGATCCGGACGCAGCGTACCGACGAAGCCGCCATCCATGGCCTTTTCCAGCACGAGATCCGCGCCGGCCGCATCGAGCGCCACGAGCGCGATGCGATTGCCCTCCCGCACGGGCAGCAGGAAGCTGTCAGCTCCGCCCGCCTGCGGGATGAAGACGCGCGGCGCATCGCCGGTGCCGGGCACCGCGATGCTGTCCGCCTTTTCCTGCCAGGCGGTCAGCACCACCTTGCCGCCTTCCAGCAGCGGGCCGAGCAGCGCCCGGTCATCCGCCGCCGCCAGCAGCCGTGCGGAGAGCATCGCCGGGATCAATGGTTCGGGTGCGAGGCCCGCGCCGAGTTCCTCCGTCAGCGCCACGGCCTCGGACATGCCGAGGGCCGCACCACCCGCCGCCTCCGGCACCGCCAGGCCGATCCAGCCGAGCGAACCCATCTCGGCGAAGACCTCGCGCGAAAAGCCGGGCTCGGTGAAGCGCAGGGCGCGCACGCGCTTGGTGTCGCCGTCGCGCGGCGCGACCGCCCCCGCACTGTCGCGGATCATGCGGATGGATTCGGATCGTTCGTCTAAGGCCTGGCTCATCGTTTCCAAAGGTCGGGGGGAGATGAACTCCCCCCGAACCCCCCTCCTTTTTTTGACTGGGCGCCTCGCCATTGGCGAGACGCGGGACTCACTGGGTGTGCAGCACCGCGCCTGTGGCAGCCTGCGCTTCTTCCAGCGTCACGCCCGGGGCGAGGTCCACCACCACGAAACCCTTCTCGGGCACGATCTCGAAGACGCCGAGATTCGTGTAGACGCGCTTCACGGCAGCCGGCGTCGTCAGCGGATAGCCGCACGCCTCCACCAGCTTGGGGCGGCCATCCTTCGTGGTGTGCTCCATGATCACCCACAGGCGCTTCGCTCCGGCGCCGAGATCCATCGCCCCGCCCACGGCCGGCGCGCTGTCATTCTCGCTCGTCGCCCAGTTCGCGATGTCGCCATTCTGCGCGACCTCGAAGGCTCCCAGCACGCAGAGGTCGATATGCCCGCCGCGGATCATCGCGAAGCTGTCGGCATGGTGGCAGTAGGACCCGCCCGGCCGCAGCGTCACCGGCTGCTTGCCGGCATTCACCAGCCACGGATCGACCTTGTCCGGCGCTGGCGCCGGACCCATGCCGAGAATGCCGTTCTCGGAGTGGAAAATCACCTCGCGCTCGGTCGGCACGTAGTTGCCGACCATGGTCGGAATGCCGATACCGAGATTGACGATCCAGCCTTCCGGAATGTCCTGCGCCAGACGCGCGGCCATGCCTTTGCGATCGAAGCCTGACATGTGCTGCTCCTCCTTCATGTAGCGGCATCCGATTCACGCCTCCGGGCGCTCGGGCCCTCGCCCTGCGCCCTCCGGCGATCGGATGCCTGGTTATGCCCAGTTCGGACCGCGATCCACCTGGATCACGCGCTTCACGAAGATGCCCGGGGTGTGCACGTTCTCCGGCACCAGCTCACCCAGCTCGCGGAGATGCGACACCTGCGCGATGGTCAGATCGGCGGCCATCGCCATCACTGGATTGAAGTTCCGCCCCGACGCCCGATAGGTCAGGTTGCCCCAGCGATCGCCTTCCCAGGCCTCGACCAGGGCGACATCGCCCTTCAGCGCGTGCTCCATGACATAGCGGCGGCCGTTGAACTCGCGTTCCTCCTTGCCGTTCGCCAGGATGGTGCCGACCGAGGTCGCGGTGAAGAAGGCCGGCACGCCGGCGCCGGCGGCGCGCATGCGCTCCGCCATCGTGCCCTGCGGCACGATCTCCAGTTCGAGCTTGCCGGCGCGATAGAGCTCCTCGAACACCACCGAGCCCTGGCTGCGCGGGAAGGAGCAGATGATCTTCCGCACCCGTCCCAGTTCCATCAGCTTCGCGAGGCCGACGCGCCCCGTGCCCGCATTGTTGCAGACGCAGGTGAGGTCCGTGGCACCCTGCTCGATCAGCGCCTCGATGAGCTCATCGGGCTGGCCGACGGCTCCGAAGCCGCCGATCAGCACCGTCGATCCGTCCTTGATGCCCGCCATGGCCTCGGCCATGGATTGTACGATCTTGTTGATCACGTCTCTCTCTCGTTCCTACGGGTGCCGGAACAGCCCGTTGCTCACCACCACCTTGTCGCGCTCCACGACGCGCGCGCGGAAGGCGGCCCCGCCTTCCTCGTCCCAGATCTCCGTGCGGATCGTCTCGCCAGGGAAGATCGGCGAGGAGAACCGCAGATCCATCCGCCCGAAGCGGGCGGCATCATAGTCGCACAGCGCCTTCATCAGCGCGTGGCACACCACGCCGAAGGTGCACAGTCCGTGCAGGATCGGCTGCCTGAAGCCGGCCTTGGCCGCGACGTCCGGGTCGATATGCAGCGGATTGTGGTCACCATTCAGCCGATAGACTATCGCCTGTTCGGGGCGCGTGAGAAGATCGACCGATCGGTCGGGCGCGCGCTCCGGTTCGGCATGTGGCTTCTTCACCGGCCCCGACGGCCCGCCGAAGCCGCCATCGCCGCGCGCGAAGGTCGTGCCTTCGAGCGTCGCGAGCTTCTCGCCGGTCTTCGCATCCAGCACGACGCGCTCGTTGTACAGCAGCGCACCCTTGCCCGGCCCGCGATCGACGATCGCGCTGATGCGCGACTTGCCGATGATCTCGCCCTCGGCCGGCAGCGGCTTGTGCAGGATCAGCGATTGCTCGCCATGCAGCACCTGCGTCCAGTCCACCCCCGTATCGGGGTTGCGCAGCCAGAATCCCGGATAGCCGAGCACATTCGCCATGGCCGGCATGGCCTTCAGCCGAGGCTCATACAGGAAGTCGAGCTGCTTCTGGTCCATCGGGTCCTGACCGAGGCCGATGGAGAAATTGTACAGCGCCGTGTCCTGCCAGCGGATGGCCTGCCGAATCTCCGGGATCGGGTAGTTCAGCAGGTGTTCGTAGTTGATGGTCACGTGGTTTCCTCCACCTCGATCACGGCATCCGCGGCGAAGGCGCCCTGCCCTTCGGGCAGCACCAGCAACGGGTTCACATCCACCGACAGCAGGCGATCGCCGGCGCCGGCCGCGAAGCGCGACAGCGCGGCGAGCGCGCCCGCCAGCGCCGTCACATCCGCCTTGGGCCTGCCGCGCGCGCCATCAAGCAGCGGGAAGCCCTTCAGCGAGCGGATCATCGCCTCCGCCTCGGACTCGCCGAAGGGGCAGCGGCGGAAGGCGACGTCCTTCAGGATCTCGATGAACACGCCACCGAGGCCCACCATCGCCACCGGACCGAAGACCGGATCGCGCGCGACACCGAGCGCCATCTCGACGGCGCCCCTGATCTGCTTCGCGATCAGCACGCCCTCGATGCGCGCGCCCGGCGCGCGTTCGGCCGCGCGGGCGAGCAGCGTCGCGTAAGCCTCGCGCACCGCATCGGCCGAGCCGAGATCAAGGATCACGCCGCCGATCTCGCTCTTGTGCAGGATGTCGGGCGACAGGATCTTCGCCACCACCGGGAAACCGAAGGATTCCGCCGCGGCTGCGGCGTCATCCGGTGAGGCGCAGGCCTTCTCCGGCACTGCCGGCACGCCCGCCGCGGCCAGGATGCGCTTGCCTTCCGCCTCGGTCGGCGTGCTCGCCGGTAGGGTGACTTCGGGAACGACGATCTCCTCCGGCGCCGCGGCGGCGAAGGCCGCGCCGAAGCGCCCCATCGCCTCGATGGCATTCACCGCCCGGGTGGGATCCTCGAAGACGATGTAGCCATCCTCCTCATACCCTTTCACCTTGTCGGGCGAGGCAATGACGGAAAGCACCCAGAGCCGGTCGGCGAATTTCTCCCGCGCCTGCTTCAGATAGGGGCGCAGCTTCGGCGCCATGGTGGTCGACCCGCCCGTCTGGGTCAGGAAGACCAGCATCGACTGGTAGCCGCCGGCTTCGGCGGTGGTCTCCAGGAAGTCCTCGAACATCTCCGTCTGGTTCACCGCCTGGGCGGTGCAGTCCACGGGGTTCCGCGGCGCGGCGAAGGAGATCAGCGACTTCAGGTGGGCCTGCGCATCCTCGGGCATGGCGGGCATCGGCAGGCCGGCCGCTTCCGCCGCATCCGAGATCAACACGCCCGCCCCACCCGACACCGTGATGACGCCGAGCGTGTTCCTCGCCGGATAGATCCGTCGCGACGCCGCATAGGCGATGTCGAGCATCTGTTCCGTCGTACTTGCCCGCACGACGCCGAATTCCGCCAGCACCGCATCCGTCACGGCATCGTCGCCGGCGATGGAGGCCGTATGCGACTTGGCCGCATGGCCCCCGAGCTCGCTGCGCCCGACCTTCATCATCACGACCGGCTTGCGGTTGCGCCGCGCGAGGTCGAGCGCCGCCGTGAACCGCGCACTCTCCCGGATGCCTTCGGCATAGGCGCAGATCACCTCGACCTCGGGCGCCTGCGCCATCCAGCCGATCACCTCGCCGAGCGAGACGTCGCTCTCATTGCCCGTGGTGACGCAGACGGTGGTGCCCAGCCCGCGCGCGCGGGATGTCGCGAACAGATGTGTCCCATAGGCACCGGACTGAGAGGCGATGCCGATATTGCCGCGGATCGGCCAGCCCTGTTCGAAGCTGGTTGAGAACATCGGGTAGAAGCCGACCGCGGCGTTGAACAGCCCAAGGCAGTTCGGACCCAGGATGCGCATGCCATGCCCGCGCGCCGCGGCCACCAGCCGTTGCTGCATCGCCGCGCCGGCCTCGTCGACCTCGGCGAAGCCGGCGGTGAAGACGATCGCCGCGGGACAGCCCTTGGCCGCCAGATCGGCCACCGCCTGCACTGCGCCTTCTCCCGGTACGGCGACGATCGCGACGTCCGGCACTTCGGTCAGCGCCCCCACCGAGGCGAAGGCCGGCAGCCCCTGAACGACCGGTCGGTTGGGATTCACGGGAAGAATCGTCCCCGCGAAGCCCTGGTTCCGCATGTAGGCAATCGGCCTGCCGCCGATCCGCGTCGGATCGTCAGAGGCCCCGACGATGGCGACCGAACGCGGACGCACCATGGCATCCAGGGCACTGAAGCCCGAAGCGGGCGTCTCTGGTCGAAGCGGGCCGCCATCGGCAGGCATGGACTTTCCTCCGTTAAGTTCTGTCGCCAGGGTGGCCGCCCATGCCGGTCACGGCAAGGGGGGCATCCCCGCACGATCCGGAGGTCAGCCGCGCGCAAGCAAAAGGGCCGCGACCTTCCGGCCGCGGCCCTCGCCAATCCTGTCAGTCGGGCAGATCAGGCGCCCGGCGCGACCACCGTGCAGGCGCCGCGCCCGCGCAGCCGATTGCAGGCCTGCTCGGCGGCGGGACGGCTGAGGCCGGTCACGCGCGCCCGGTACAGCGTCGAGCTGCCCTGGCGCACCGGCGTCACCATCGCGCGGGTGCCCATGCTCGCGATCACGTCGCGCGCCTGGTTCGCCGTGTTGCGGGCCAGGTTCTCCGAGGAGAAAGCCCCGACCTGGACGGCCCAGCCATTGCCGCCACCGCTGGCAGCCGCGCCGCGGGCGGGTGCCGCGGCCTGCGGCGGCGCCGCGAGGGCGGCGAGCGCCGCCTGCTGCACCGGCGGCGTCGGCAGCGGGTTGGGCAGCGTGCCCGCATGGGCCGTGCCGACGATGCCGAAGCCCCGGAAGGGCGAGGCGGACGGCGCGCGCCGGTCTCCCGGCGCGGCGAGCGCCGTGGCAACGACCGCCGGCGTGGCCTGCGGCATCGGCGCATCGTCGGCCTGCTGACCGCGCTCGATCTCGGACTGGCGGGCGGCCTCGGCCAGGGCAGCGCGGGCGCTGGCCGTCAGCGTCGGATTCTCCGCCCCCGTCATATAGGTCGGCGTGCCGGAGGATGGCGGCGCCGGCGGCGGCGCGACCATGGGCGCGAGGGAGGCAAACTGCACCGCCGGGGCGGCGGGCGGTGGCGGCGGCGCGGCCGCGACCTGCACCGGCGCGGCGGCGTCGCGCTGCTCGCGCAGCGCCAGCGCGGTGCTGGCGGCCATGGGGCGCGGCCCCGGGGCGATGCGCGTGCCGATATCGGCTGCCGCATAGACCTCGGCCGGCGCGCGGCGACTCGGGTGGACGCCGGCGATGCGCGGCCCGATGCGCGCCACGTAGTTGCGCGTTTCGTTCGGCAGGCCGCGGCCGCCCCAGAGGTAGTCCTCAAGCCGGCGCGGACCGGCATTGTAGGCGGCGAGGAAGGCCGGGCTGCCGTAGAGCTCGTACATCTCCCGCAGATAGGCCGCGCCGGCCTGCAGGCTGTCATACGGGTGGTACGGATCGGGGCCCAGATTGTAGCGCGCCTGCAGTTCCCGATAGGTGCCGGGCATGACCTGCATCAGGCCCATGGCGCCGACCGGGGAGGTCGCATTGGCCCGCCCGCCGCTCTCCTGCCGCATGACTTCGCGGATCCAGGTCTCGGGCACGTCGAACCGGCGCGAGGCGTCACGAACCCATGGTCCCCAGGGATCGCTCGGCGGACCGGGCGGCGAGGTGGTGTCGGGGCGGTTGTAATAAGGACCGTTATTGGCCGCCGTGCGGCCCCCCGTCTGCGCGCAGGCCGCCAGCACGGACAGCACCGCGGCGACAAGAACGGCTCTGCCGCCGTCCTTCAAGCGTCCGGTCATTCCCCCTGGTCTCCAGTTCCCCGCTGAACCAACCACCACCAAGGCGAGACGCCGGATTTCCCCCTCCGGCCCCTCAGGGCGGCCCCCTCGCGGGCGTGAATGCAATACAGTGAAACCTTGCGTAGGCCAGTGGCCGGTGCCGGGTCAAGCATTGCCGACGCATCGCAGCATGTGGTGTGTGCTGGCCCGACGCCCGTGCCACGGGTGGAAGGAGCCCATCATACTGTGGCCGAAGCATGGCGAATCACGGATGATCCCGCCCGTGCCGCACGCAACCGCCTGGAGAGTTGGATAATGTTCGATCTGCGCCGTCTCGCCCCCTTGGGCATCGTGCTCGCGCTCGGCGGCGGCCTCGTCGCCTGCGCCCCGGCCGACAATTCCACCGTCAGCCGCGGGGCGCTGGGCTCCTCGGGCTATGTCTCCGCCGGCACCATCGTGGGCATGCGCCCGGTCCAGCTGCAGGGCACCCGCAGCGGGGTGGGCGTCGCCGGCGGCGCGGTGGCCGGCGGGCTGGTCGGCAGCACGATCGGCGGCGACTGGCGCGCGCGGACGGTGGGCGGCGTGATCGGCGCGCTGGCCGGCGGCCTGGCCGGCGGCGCCATTGAGGAAGGCGTGACCCGCGGCAACGCCATGGAATTCATCATCCGCGACGACAACGGCCAGACCCGCTCGGTCATCCAGACCAACGAGCTGAACCTGCAGGTGGGCGAGCGGGTGATTATGTCGCAGACCGACCGGGTGCGCCTGTCGCGCGCCGGCGGCGCCGCGCCGGCCCAGTACGGCGCGTCCTATCCGGGCTCTGGCGGTGGCCCGGTGGATGCCATGGGCGGCAAGTAGCCCCGCCCTTCCGGCCCGGGCGCGGCCGGTGTAAGCCGCGCCCCATGTCCAGTACCGCCCCGCCCGTCCACGCCTTCGACGCCGCCAATCCAAGGCGGAAGGAAATCGCGCTCGAGGACCTCGAGGGCGGCCTTGCCCGTTGGCGCCTGGCCTGGGCGCTGGCGCGCAGCGACATCACCCATCGCTATCGCGGTTCGATCCTGGGGCCGCTGTGGCTGACCCTGTCCACCGCGGTGATGCTGGGGGCGCTCGGCCTGCTCTACGCCAAGCTGTTCCGCATCGACGTCACGGACTACCTGCCGTGGCTGACGGTCAGCCTGATCCTGTGGAACACGCTGAACCAGACGGTCACGGACGCCACCATCTGCCTGACCGGGGCCGAGGGCGTCATCCGCCAGATGCCCCTGCCCTACACCGTGCATGCGCTGCGCGTCGTGATACGCAATGCCATCATCGCGGCCCACAACCTGCCGCTTATCGCGGTGATCTTCTTCATCTTCGGCGTGGCCCCGCACTGGACGCTGGTGCTGGCCGTACCGGGCTTCATACTCATGGCGGTCGGCGGCTTCGCCGCCTCGCTCTTCCTCGGCATGGTCTGCGCCCGGTTCCGCGATATCCCGCCCATCATCGGTTCGCTGATGCAGGTGGCCTTCTTCGTCTCCGCGGTCATCTGGAAGCCCGACATGGTCGGGCATTGGGAGCCCCTGCTGCCGCTCAACCCCGTCTTCGCCGTGATGGAGGCGATCCGAGCCCCCATCATGGGCACCACAGGCGGCTTCATCGTCTGGTTCGCGGCGATCGCCTGGACCGCGATCCTGGTCGCCGTGTCCTGGGCCTTCTTCGTCCGCTTCCGCGGCCGCATCGCCTTCTGGGTCTGACATCATGGCCAGCATCGACGCGACGCATCTCGCCATCGAGTTCCCGCTCTATCATCACAATGCGCGGTCGCTGAAGCAGCGCATCCTCGCCTCCTCCGGCCTGCGGCTGAAGAAGGATGAGGACAACCGCATCGTCGTCGCCGCGCTGCGCGACCTCACCTTCACCATCGGCAAGGGCGAACGCATCGCCCTGGTCGGGCCGAACGGCGCCGGCAAGACGACCCTGCTGCGCACCATCGCCGGCGTCTACGAACCGGTGGCCGGCAAGCTGCGCGTCGAAGGCGAGATCGGCTCCCTGATCGACCCCGCCGCCGGCATGGACCAGCTCCTGACCGGGCGCGAGAACGTCATCCTGCGCGCGCTGTTCCGGGGCATGACCGAGACCCAGGGACGCGCGCTCGCCGAGGAGGTCGCGGGCTTCGCGGGCCTGGGCGATTTCCTCGATGTGCCGATCCGCGGCTATTCCGCCGGCATGAACGTCCGCCTGTCCTTCGCCATGGCAACGGCGATGACGCCCGATATCCTGCTGATGGACGAATGGTTCCTCGCCGGCGACGCGGACTTCATGAAGAAGGCCGAGGAACGGCTGACCCATCTCGTCACCGGCGCCGAGATCCTGATGATCGCGACCCACGACATGGGCGTCGTGCGCAAATGGTGTACGCGCGCGATACGGCTCGAAGGCGGGCGGATCACGGCGGACGGGCCGGTGGATGAGGTGATCGGGCCGGCACCGGCCTGAGGCCGGCCGGGAGGGACACCCCCTTCCCCGCCCAATGCCAGGCGACGGCTTCCAAGAGCCTTTCAGCCTTTGGCTTGGAGGGGGGCAATACCCCTTTCCAATGCGATCAGTTCATGCCGCCGCTCCCGGCCCGCAGCCGGGATCACAAGCCGAGTCCCGGCACCAGCAGCGCTTCGAGTGCCGCCCGCCGTTCCGGCGGCAGCGCGATGGCCTTCCGTGCCACCAGGTCGAGCGCCACCCCGACCGCCTCGGCCGCCGCGACGGGTTCGCCTGTTTCGCCGTCATGCAACAGGTGTGTCCAGGTGGCGGTCTTGCTGCCCAGCGCGCGCAGCCCGCTGACCACCGTGACAAGCTGCCCGGCCCGCAGCGGGCGCAGGTGCACCAGCCGGTATTCGAGGGCCGCGCCGCCGATCCCTTCCTCCGTCACGCCGAGGCCGCTGCCGCTGTTGCGCAGATTCGGCACGCCGTCCCACACCCGGGCGATGACGCCTTCCGGGCGCATCACGCCGGCCGCATCGCAATCCTGTGGCCGGACCAGGCCGCGATAGGCCTCGACGAGTCCCATCGCCAGCGCCGTGGCGCGGTCGGGCAGCGGCCGGGGCGGTTCGAAGCCGAGGCCCCGCGGCTGGGCGTGCTCGGGCAACTCGACGCGCAGCGCTTCGAGGTTGCGTGGCCTGGCCTCGGGCTCGATATCGGAAACGAGGGTGGCCGCCGGCATGCCGGTCGCGCTGTTGCGGATCTCAGCCAGGGTACGCAACACCGTGCCGCGCTGGTCGAGCACGCCGCCCATGATGGTGAAGGGCGTGCCCGGCGCCATCTCCCGCAGGAAGCGGATATGCTGGTCACGCAGCGTGTAGCCGCCAGCCGATGGCGGCAGCCCGGCCTCCAGCAGCAGCCAATGGAGGGCGTCGCAGCCCCGCGCGACGTAGTGGCGCACATTCATGTGGCCCATCACGTCGCATTCTTCCTGCTGCACGCTGCCCCGGCCGATGACGATCACGCGTGTCTCTCCCTCGCTGCACCGCGGCAGAACAGCGCGCCGGGAGGCAGCCGGCAAGCGGGCGACGGCGCCGCGGCGCTTGACCCCACCCCCCGGGATTTGCGACCGTTCGCCCGTGGGGATTCTGGTCAGCGTCCGCGCCGGCGATGACGACACGCTTTGGGCCGTTGTGGCGACGGTCGGGCGAAGAAGCCGTGTTGCGGAGGTATTCCGCTCCCGCGCCCAGGCCCTCGACGACCGAGCGTGGCGGGACCAGCAGGTGAAGGCCTATGCGGATTGGCTGGTGCGGGCGCAGCAGCCCGTCCCGCACTATTCCGTGACGCCGATCCGGCGGTCGGATCTGCCCCGCAAATGGACGCCCCTTCCCGCGCTCGGCTTCCTGCGAGGCCAGATGATCTGACCTGTGCTGGTCGGTCTGCGCGGTGGCGCACGGCACGGAACGACCCGAAGCTGCAACCTATTGGTGGAGTTCGGCGTTTTCGCGCCAACGCACAGGTTGAACGCGACGGAATTGCACCCGGAGCCGGCTTGGCCGCGCTATTGAAGGGTGTATCGTCCGCGGCTCTGCCTGCCCCACGGAGGAGAGAGTCTTGCCCGTTCAGTGCCCCGGCCGCCGGTCTCTCAGGTCAGCCCTGTGTGTTGCCATGGCGTCGACCACGCTGCTTACCGGCTGCGTCGCGGCCCAAGTCGCAGCGCAGCAGACCTCGGCGGGCCCGCGGCTCGGCAGCGACGACGGCACCGACGCCTGCCGTACCCAGATCGAGCAATTCGACAGCAGCGCCGCCTATTTCGCCGCACCCATCGTGGCGGGCGCCGTGGTGATCGGGGCAGGCGGCGTTCTGGGCACGCGCCCCGGTGTCATCGGGGCCCTCGTCTGGGCAGCGAGTTCGGCTGCCGCAGCCGCTGCCGCCGCCTCCTACCTCGAACAGCGCCAGCGGGACACGAATGGCGACGCCAATGCGCTGGCCACCGCCGTGGCGAGCGATATCGACCAGGAGAACACCCACATCGCGCAGTCCCAGCGGACGCTGGACGCGGTGACCGATTGCCGCCTGCGCGAGGCCCAGCGCGTCCAAGCCGCCGCCCGTGCCGGCGAGATGCAGCGCCGCGAGGCCGAGCAGCGCCTGGCAGCCCTGCGCCAGCAGGCCGAGCGCGACCTGGCCATCAGCCAAGGGGTGCAGCAGCGCATCCAGGCCCGTAACGAGGAACTCGGCACCGGCGTCGATGCGGTCGCACCCAATGTGCGCACCGCGCCGCCGCCGCGCCCACAGGCGGTCGCAGCCCGCCCGGCCCAGCCGGTGCCGCTGCAGGCAGCGCCACTGCCCTCCGCCCCACGCGTCGCCACGCCAGTGCCGGCCCGCCAGCAGGTGCAGGTGGTGCCGACCCGCAACCCGGACTTCGTGGCGGTGGAAACGACGAGCGGCCAGCGCCTCGGCTATGCGCCGGCGGCGGTCTTCTCAATCCCGCCGGCGCAAACCCGCGCGGTGTCGATGCCCGCGGTCGCGAGCGGTGCGGAGGCGGCGCGGGTGCGGACCCTGGTCAGCACGAACATCGCCCGGCGCGAAGGCTTCGCCGAATCCGTGGCCGACCTGCAACGGACGGTAAGCTCGGGCTTCGAACTGGGAACCTGACGCCAGGTCCGCCCCCTTCTCCCCACGCCCAAGGGCCCAAAGGCCCTTGGGTGCGTGTTCAGCGCGGCACGACGGCCGCAGCCGAACCGGCCTTCAACCCGCTGCGACGACGGCGCGCTTGGCCATCACCGTCACGAGATGCGCCCGGTATTCGGCGCTGCCGTGGATGTCGCCATTCAGTCCGTCCGGATCCTGCTTGATGCCGGCCACCGCATCAGGGGACCAGTTTGCGGCCAGCGCGGCTTCCATCTCCGGCTGCCGGAACACGCAGGGGCCCGCGCCGTTGACGGCGACCCGCACCTTGCCGCCGGTCTTCGCGACGAAGACGCCGGCCATGACGTAGCGGCTCGCCGGATTCTTCATCTTCGCGTAGCCGGCCTTCTCCGGGATCGGGAACTCGATCGCGGTCAGGATCTCGTCCTGCTCCAGGGCGGTGGTGAACATGCCCAGGAAGAACTCGTCGGCCGGGATCTTCCGCTTCGACGTCACGACCGTCGCGCCGAGCCCAAGCACCGCCGCGGGATAGTCCGCCGCGGGATCGTTGTTCGACACCGACCCGCCCATGGTGCCGCGGTTGCGCACCTGGTTGTCGCCGATATGGCTGGCGAGATGGGCGAGCGCGGGAATCGCCGCCTTGACCTCGGCACTGCCGGCGACCTCGGCATGGCGCGTCAGGGCACCGATGACGATGGCGTTGCCCACCTTCCGGATGCCCTTCATCTCCGCGATGCCGGACAGGTCCACCAGCGCCGTGGGGCGGTTCAGCCGGTGCTTCAGCGCCGGGATCAGCGTGTGGCCGCCCGAGATCGCCTTCGCATCCGGATCGGCAAGCAGCGCCACGGCATCGGCGACGGTGGCGGGCTTGTGATAGGCAAAATCGTACATCTCGTTCTGCTCCTTGCGTCGCAGGCCAACCGATCGCGCCGCCACGCCCTTCGGCGCTACAGCGATCGGACGACCCGTCTGTCCCCTATTCCGCCGCCATGGCGCGGCCGCCATTGATGATGCCCCAGATCTTGGCCGGTGTGGCCGGCATGTCCAGGGTCCTGACGTTGAAGTCGCGCAGCGCGTCCACCACGGCGTTGATCACCGCGGGCGGCGAGCCGATCGCCCCCACCTCCCCGCACCCCTTCACCCCGAGTGGATTGTGGGTGCAGAGCGTGGTGTGGGTTGCCACCGACACCGGCGCGAGGTCGTCCGCGCGCGGCATGGTGTAGTCCATCATCGAGCCGGACAGGAGCTGCCCGTCGGCGTCATAGACGCAGGTCTCGAGCAGCGCCTGGCCGATGCCCTGGGCGATGCCGCCCTGCACCTGGCCCTCCACGATCATCGGATTGATCACCCGGCCGACGTCATCGACCGCGGTGAAGTTCACCATCGACACCTTGCCCGTCTCCGGGTCGATCTCGACCTCGGCGATGTGGCAGCCGCCGGGATAGGTGAAGTTCTTGGGGTCGTAGAAGGCGGTCTCCTCGAGGCCTGGTTCCAGCTCCTCGATCGGATAGTTGTGCGGAACGTAGGCGGCCACCGAGATGTCCACCAGCGCCTTGGTCTTGTCGGTGCCGGCGACGCGGAAGGTGCCGCGCTCGAACTCGATGTCATCGACATCGGCTTCCATCAGATGCGCGGCGATGCGCTTGCCCTTGGCGATGATCTTGTCCATCGCCTTCACCATCGCCGAGCCGCCGACCGCGAGCGAGCGCGAGCCGTAGGTCCCCATGCCGAAGGGCACCTTGGCGGTGTCGCCATGGACGATGTCCACCTGGGCAACCGGCACGCCGAGCTTGTCGGCGACGAGCTGGGCGAAGGTCGTCTCATGCCCCTGCCCGTGACTGTGCGCGCCGGTCAGCACGGTGACGGAGCCGGTCGGATGCACGCGGATGGTGCCGACTTCGTACAGGCCCGCACGCGCGCCCAGCGAGCCGACCACCGCGGAGGGCGCGATGCCGCAGGCCTCCAGATAGGTGGAACAGCCGATGCCCCGCAGCTTGCCGCGTTTCGCGGCTTCCGCGCGGCGCGCCTCGAACCCTGTCCAGTCGGCGACCTGCAACGCCTGGTCGAGCGTCGCGGTGTAGTTGCCCGAATCGTACTGGAGCGCGACCGGCGTCTGGTACGGGAAGGCGTCGCTCGGAATGAAGTTGCGCCGGCGCAGTTCCACCCGATCGATGCCCGTTTCCCTCGCCGCGACGTCCATCAGCCGTTCCAGCAGGAAGGTGGCCTCCGGGCGTCCCGCCCCGCGATAGGCGTCGACGGGCACGGTGTTGGTGAAGACCGCCTTCACCTCGCAATAGATCACCGGCGTCGTGTAGGTGCCGGCGAGCAGCGTGGCATAGAGGTAGGTCGGCACGCAGGGCGCGAAGGTGGACAGATACGCGCCCATGTTCGCGTAGGTATGCACCTTCAGCCCGAGGATCTTGCCATTCGCATCGAGGGCGAGATCCGCCTTCGAGACGTGGTCGCGCCCATGGGCGTCGGACATGAAGGATTCCGTGCGGTCCGCCACCCACTTCACCGGGCGGCCGAGCTTGCCGGCCGACCAGGTGACGATGGCTTCCTCGGCATAGTGGTAGATCTTGGACCCGAAGCCGCCGCCGACATCGGGTGCCACGACGCGCAGCTTCGATTCCGGGATATGCAGGACGTTCGCGCCCATCAGCAGCCGGATGACATGCGGGTTCTGGCTGGTGGTGTGCAGGGTGTAGTCGCCCGTCGTGCGGTCGTACTCGCCGAGTGCCGCGCGCGGTTCCATCGCATTCGGGATCAGCCGGTTGTTCACCAGATCCAGGGAGACGATCTTGGCCGCCTTGGCGAAGGCCGCGTCCAGCACCGCCTTGTCGCCAATGTGCCAGTCGTAGCAGAGATTGCCCGCCACCCCGTCATGGACGGCCGGCGCGCCGGACTTCAACGCGGCTTCCATGGTCGCGACCGCGGGCAGGACCTCGTAATCCACCAGGATCGCTTCCGCCGCATCGCGCGCCTGCTGGCGCGTCGCGGCGATGGCGACGGCCACGGGATCACCGACATGGCGCACCTTTTCATGCGCGATGACGGGATGCGGCGGCTCGGCCATGGGCGAGCCGTCCTTGTTGTGGATCTGCCAGCCGCAGGGCAGGCCGCCGAGATTGTCGCGCGCCATGTCCGCGCCGGTGAAGACGGCGACGACGCCAGGCATCCCCGCCGCGGCGGAAACGTCCACGCCCTTGATCCGCGCATGCGCATGCGGGCTGCGCAGGATCCAGGCGTGGAGCTGCCCTTGGCGGTTGAAATCGTCGGTATAGGCGCCGCGGCCCTGGAGGAAGCGGAAATCCTCCTTCCGCCGAACGCTGGCACCGATGCCCTCGAACGGAAGCACCTCGTTCATGTCCGATCCCCTCCCCGGGGTTCTGTCCTGTTCGGCCCGGGGTTGGCCCCCGTGACCGGCGATGGCTTGAATGGGGCGCGCGCAACCGCGCCCGGTGGCGGCGCGGCGCTATTCCGCCGCGCGCGCGATCTCGCTCCGCTTGCCGTGCATCACCTCGGCCGCGGCGGCGATCGCCTTGACGATGTTGTGGTAGCCGGTGCAGCGGCAGAGATTGCCTTCCAGCCCCTCGCGGATTTCCTGCTCGGTCAGGCCGTCCGGATTCTTCTCCACCAGGTCGATGGCGGACATGACCATCCCGGGCGTGCAGAAGCCGCATTGCAAGGCATGGTATTCGCGGAAGGCTTCCTGCATCGGGTGCAGCGTGCCATCCGGCTTCGCGAGGCCTTCGATGGTGGTGACCTGCGCGCCATCGGCCATGACGGCCAGCGTCGTACAGGACTTCACGCTCTCACCATTGATATGCACCACGCAGGCGCCGCACTGGCTGGTGTCGCAGCCGACATGCGTGCCTGTCAGGCGCAGCGTCTCCCGCAGGAGCTCCACCAGGAGGGTCCGTCCCTCCACCTCCGCCGTATGGGTCTGGCCGTTCACGGTCAGCGTGACCTGCGGCATCGCGCGTCTCCCTCGAGTCATGAAGATTGCCGGCCGGGCATGTGGGGCCCGGCGCTCGGGGCGCAAGCCTCGCGCTGGCGCCTATGCCCCGTCAAGCGTCACCCAGCGGTTGGCGGCCGCCTTCGCGTCAGCAACATAAGAATGAGAAGCACTGGCGTCGCGACGATCCAGACCGGCCCCAGCACGGGCAACAACCCGATCGGCAGGACGAGGATCTTCAGGATGGGCGCAGCGGGCGAGACATCCTCGATGAGGAGACCGGCCACGACCATGACGACGCCGATCAGCACAAGCCCCTGCAAGCCCCAGAACAGCAGGCGGATGACGCATGCCGCGCCGCCACGGGCAGGCCCTGGGGGGCCGGCGGGGTGAGGGGGGGGCGGGGGTGGCGGGGCCCCCCCCCCCCGCGCGCGGGGTTTTCGCGGGCGGCCTGTCATGCAGCTGA
>JAYSDS010000007.1:0-23133 GCA_041914265.1 Roseomonas sp. | reverse complement strand
TGACCCCGCCTACCCCCACCCCCCCCTCAACCCCCCCCACCCCCCGGCGGTGGACCCTGGCCGCCCCGCCCGGGGCCGCGCGGGGCGGCACGTCGGGATCAGTGGTGGGCGATGATGGCGGCACCAACCGCACCGGCGAGCGGGTTTTCCGCGTCCGGCCTGTCATGCAGATGACACGCCGCGAAATGCCCCGCCTCGGTCTGCCGCAGCTGCGGCTCGTCCTGCCGGCAGCGGTCGAAGGCATAAGGGCAGCGCGTGTGGAAGCGGCAGCCCTTGGGCGGGTTGATCGGGGACGGCACGTCGCCCTTCAGGATGATGCGCTCCCGCGCCGCACCTGGTTCGGGCACCGGCACGGCGGAGAGCAGCGCCTCGGTGTAGGGATGCTTCGGCGCGGCGAACAGGCTGCGCTTCGGCGCGATCTCGACGATCTTGCCGAGATACATGACCGCGACGCGATGCGTCATGTGCTCGACGATGGCGAGGTCGTGGCTGATGAACAGCAGCGCCAGGCCGAGTTCCTTCTGCAGGTCCTGCAGCAGGTTCACGATCTGCGCCTTCACCGACACGTCGAGGGCCGAGACCGCCTCGTCGCAGATGATCACGTCGGGCTCGCCGGCCAGGGCGCGCGCGATGCAGATGCGCTGGCGCTGACCGCCCGAGAATTCGTGCGGGAAGCGGTTCACCGCATCGCGCGGCAGGCGCACGCGGTCCATCAGCTCGTTGATCCGCCGGTCGAGGTCGGCGGAATTCTTCGCCAGGCCGAAATTGCGGATCGGCTCGGCGAGGATGTCGCGCACGCGCATGCGCGGGTTCAGGCTGCTGAACGGGTCCTGGAACACCACCTGCAGGCGCCGGCGCACCGGCCGCAAGGTGGACAGCGGCATGTCGTCGATGCGCTGCCCGTCGAGCACGACCTGGCCCGCGGTGATGTCGAACAGCTTCAGGATCGCCTTGCCGACGGTGGACTTGCCGCAGCCGGATTCGCCGACGAGGGAGAGCGTCTCGCCCTTCTCGATCGAGAAGGAAACGCCGTCCACCGCATAGACGTAGCCCGTGGTGCCGCCGAAGAAACCGCCGCGGATGGGAAAATGCTTCTTGAGGTCGTTGACCTCGAGGACCGGCTGGCTCATGCGGCGATCGCATCCTTCAGGGCGTAGTGGCAGGCGGCGATGTGTCCGGGGGACTTTTCCTCAAGCCCCGGCGCGACCTTAGTGCAGAGATCGGTCTTCTCCGGGCAGCGCGAGGCGAAGACGCAGCCATCGATCTTGCGCTTCAGGCTCGGCACCAGGCCCGGGATCTCCTGCAGCCGCGTCTCCTCGCTCTCGAGCGAGGAACCGAGCTTCGGCATCGAGCCGAGCAGGCCCTTGGTGTAGGGATGGCGTGGGTTGCGGAACAGGTCGCCGACCGAGGCTTCCTCGACCTTGCGCCCCGCATACATGACGATGACGCGTTCGGCGACTTCCGCGACGACGCCGAGGTCATGGGTGATGATGACGATGGCCGCACCGACCGTGCGCTTGAGGTCGCGCATCAGGTCGAGGATCTGCGCCTGGATCGTCACGTCGAGCGCGGTGGTGGGTTCGTCGGCGATCAGCAGCTTCGGATTGCAGGCGAGCGCGATGGCGATCATCACGCGCTGGCGCATGCCGCCCGAGAGCTGATGCGGATATTCCTTCACCCGCCGCTCCGGGGAGGGAATGCCGACAAGCTTGAGCATCTCAATCGCACGGGCCTCCGCCTGGGCGGCGGACATGCCCTGGTGCAGCCGAAGCGTCTCGCCGATCTGCCGACCCACCGTCAGCACCGGGTTCAGCGACGTCATCGGTTCCTGGAAGATCATGCTGATCTCGTTGCCACGGACCGCACGCATCTCCTTGTCCGACATCGTCAGCAGGTCGCGGCCGTTGAAGCGGATGGAACCGGAGATCTTGCCCGGCGGCTCGGGGATGAGCCGCAGGATCGACATCGACGTGACCGACTTGCCGCAGCCGGACTCGCCCACGATCGCGACCGTCTCGCCGGCCTCGACGCTGAACGAAATCCCGTCGACGGCACGGTTGATGCCGTCGGGGGTGCGGAAATGGGTCTGGAGGTTCTCGACTTCGAGCAATGCCATCGCGGTCAGATCCTCTTGGCCATGCGCGGGTCGAGCGCATCGCGGAGACCATCGCCCAGCAGGTTCACCGCGAGCACGGCAACCGACAGGAAGACGGCGGGGAAGAAGACGATGTAGGGCTTCACCTGCCACAGGGCGCGGCCCTCGGCCATGATGTTGCCCCAGGACGGGATGATCGGCGGCGTGCCGGCGCCGATGAAGGACAGGATGGATTCCACGATCATCGCGGAGGCGCAGACATAGGTCGCCTGCACGGTCATGGGCGCGACCGTGTTGGGCAGGATGTGGCGCCAGATGATGACCGGGGTCGACGTGCCCGCCGCGATCGCCGCATCGACATAGGGCTGTTCGCGAAGGCTGAGCACCACGCCGCGCACGAGGCGCGACACGCGGGGGATTTCCGCCACGGTGATGGCGAGGATCACGTTACCCACCGAACCGCGCGTCAGCGCCATCAGCGCGATGGCGAGCAGGATGGAGGGGATCGACATCAGCCCGTCCATGACGCGCATGATGATGCCGTCAGCCCAGCGCACGAAGCCCGAGACGACGCCGATGGCCAGCCCGACCACCGAGGCGAAGAAGGCCACGGCGAAGCCCACGATCAGCGAGACGCGGGAACCGTAGATGACGCGCGAATAGACGTCGCGGCCCAGCATGTCCGTGCCGAACCAGTATTGCGCCGAAGGTTCGCGCGTGCGCCGCGCCGGAGCGAGCGCCGTGGGATCGGTGGTACCGAGATAGGGAGCGAAGATCGCCATCAGGATCATCAGCAGCACGATGGTGCCGCCGACCGCGATGGTGGGGTTGCGGTACATGAAGCCCCAAAGGCCCTTGCGGACCTTCACCGGGGGCATGATGTCCGGCATCGCCGGAGCGACGGTGACCTTCGCCGGATCGAGGGCAGGTGCGGACATCAGTAACGGATCCTCGGGTCGAAGAGGGTGTAGAGAAGGTCGATCGCGAGATTGACCAGCACGTAAACGAAGCTGAACAGCAGCACGACGCCCTGGATGACCGGATAGTCGCGCCGCAGGATGGCATCGACCGTCAGGCGGCCGAGGCCGGGGATGGCGAACACGCTTTCGGTGACCACCGCACCGCCGATCAGCAGCGCGACGCCGATGCCGATGACGGTGACGATCGGCACCGCCGCGTTCTTCAGCGCATGCAGGAACAGGATGGACCGCTGCCCCGCGCCCTTGGCGCGCGCCGTGCGGATGTAGTCCTGCTGCAGCACTTCGAGCATGGTCGCGCGCGTGATGCGCGCGATCAGCGCGATATAGACCGATCCCAGGGCGATCGCCGGCAGGATCAGGTTCTGGAACCAGGGCCAGAAGCCGTTGGAGATGCTGGTGTATCCCTGCACCGGCAGCCAATCGAGCTCGAGCGCGAAGACGTAGGCGAGCAGGTAGCCGACCACGAAGACCGGCACCGAGAAGCTCAGCACCGCGAAGCTCATCACCAGGTTGTCGACCCAGGTGCCGACCTTCCAGGCCGCCACGACGCCAAGCGGCACAGCGATGGAGACGGACAGCAGCAGCGTGACGACCATCAGCGAGAGCGTCGGTTCGACGCGCTGCTGGATCATCGTCAGGACCGGCAGGTTGGTGAAGATCGACACCCCGAGGTCGCCCCGCAGGATGTCGAAGACCCAGGCCCCGAAGCGGACCAGGTAGGGCCTGTCGAGGCCCAGGCTCTGACGGATGCGTTCCACATCATCGGGGGTGGCCTGGTCACCCGCGATCACCGCCGCCGGGTCGCCCGGCGCGATGTATAAGAGAGAGAAGACGAAGAGCGCGACGATCGCCATCACCGGGATGGTGGCGAGGATGCGCCGGACGACATAAGCGAACATGATCGCGGGTTACCTGCTCAGGACTTGGAGACGTTCCAGATGAACGGCACGGGTGCCTTCACGACACCCTGCACGTTGCTCCGCCAGGCCGTATAGCCCAGGAAGAAGCCCGTCGGCGCATAGACCACATCCTGGATCGCCGCACGGTTGATCTTGGCCATCGCGGCGCGCTCGGCCGCGGCGTCGGGGGCGGCGAACCATTCGGCCACGCCGGTCTCGACCGTCGCGCTGGTCGGCCAGCCGAACCAGGCGTTCTCGCCTGTGCCGCGCAGCGCGCTGTAGGAGGCCGGGTTCACGCAATCCGCCCCGGCATGCCAGGTGTGGAACATCGACCAGCCGCCCTGGGTCGCCGGGGTCTTCACCGCGCGGCGCTGGCCAACGGTGCCCCAGTCGGTGGCGACATAGTCGACATTCATGCCGAGCCGCTTCAGCAGGTCGGCCGTCACCTCACCCATCGCCTTCAGCGGCGCCTGGTCCTGCGCGACGAGGCAGACCACCGGCTGGCCCGAATAGCCGCCTTCGGAGAGCAGGCGCTTCGCGGCGTCGATGTTGCGCGGGCCCTTGAGGATCTCGGCGCCGTCCTCGGTGTAGCCGGGCGTGCCGGGCGTGAAGTAGCCGTTCATCGGCTTCCACAGCGCATCGTCGCTGCCGACGATGGAACGCATGTAGTCTTCCTGGCTCATCGCCATCAGGATGGCCTGGCGCACCTTCTGGTTGTTGAAGGGCTCGGTCAGGAAGTTCATGCGGAAGGAGCCGACATTGCCGAGCGGGTCGGCGATGTCCACGCGAATGTTGCGGTTACGGCGCAGCACCGGCACCAGGTCGGAGAGCGGGTTCTCCCACCAGTCGATCTCGCCGTTCTGCAGCGCGGCCGACGCCGTCGCGGGATCGGGCATGATCACCCATTCGACGCGGTCCACCAGCACGCGCTTGCCCCCGGCGAACCAGTTCGCGGGTTCGTCGCGCGGCACATAGCCATCGAATTTCTGGAACACCGCCCGTGCGCCGGGCACCCATTCATTGCGCACGAAGCGCATCGGGCCCGAGCCGACATAGTCGCTGATCTGGGTGAAGGAATCGGTCTTGGCGATCCGTTCCGGCATGATGAAGCAGATCGGCGTGTTCGACTTGCCGAGCGCGAAACGCATCTTCGGATAGGGCGCCTTCAGCACGATCCGCACGGTGCGGTCGTCCACCGCCGTCATCTCATTCAGGATGGCGCGGATCATCTGGCCCATCGGGTCACGCGGCATCCAGCGCGTGATGGAGGCGACGACGTCCTTCGCCAGCACCGGCTCATTGTCGTGGAACTTCAGCCCCGACCGCAGCTTGAGGGTCCAGGTGAGGCCGTCCGAGGAAACCTCGTCGCCCTCGATCATCTGCGGCTTCGGGTCGAGCTGGTCGTCCACGCCATAGAGCGTGTCCCACACCATCGCCGACGCGTTGCGCACGACGTACTGCGTGCCCCAGATCGGGTCGAAATTGGCAAGGTTCGCTTGCGGCACGAAGCGCAGCGTGCGCGCGGCCGCGCCCTGTGCCAGGGCCGGGGCTGAAACGCCGCCCGCCATGCCCATGGTTGCTGCGCCAAGCCCGGTCCTGAGGAACGTCCTGCGGTCCATTCACCGTCTCCCTTGCGCCATCGTCGCAGTAGCCTCAACTGCCCGATTGGCGGTCACATTGCATCAAATATGAGCGCACGGCCAGGGCCGGCATGGGCGTCCTCGCCCATATCCGGCCGCTTGCTGCGCACTCCGAAGGAATGCGCAGCACTTGCCGTGCCAGAGAGACAGGTCAGGCCTTGCCGATATTCCAGAACACCGTGGCAGGGGCACGGAAGACCCCCGTCACATTCCGCCGCCACGCCGAGGGCTGCCAGTAATAGCCGAGCGGGATGTAGTACATCTCCTGCATCGCGGCGCGGTTCAGCGCCTCGCCGATGCGCCGTCCCTCGGCCGCGTCGCCGCCCTTCTCCACCCATTCGGCGCGCAGGCGCTCGACCTCGGGCACATCGGGCCAGCCGAACCAGGCATTGGGGCCATTCGCGCGCAGGAACAGGTTGATCACCGGCAGCGACAGCGACTGCCCCGACGCCGTGGTGTGGATGATCGACCAGCCACCGCGCTCGACCGGCTCCTTGCTGGTGCGCCGCTGGATCAGCGTGCCCCAGTCGGCCGAGATCAGCTCGAGGTTCATCCCGAGCCGGCGGATGATGTCCGCGGTCATCAGCGACAGCGCGTTGATCTGCGGATAGTCGCCCGGCGCGATCAGCACCACCTTCTCGCCATTGTAGCCGGCGGCCGCGAGCGCCTGCTTCGCGCGGTCGATGTTGCGCACCTTCAGCAGGTCGCTGCCGACATCATTGGCCAGCGGCGTGTCGCAGGTGAACACGCCCTCGCACACGCCCCAGCCCGCCGGGTCGTCGCCGGCGACGGCGCGCAGATAGTCCTCCTGGTTCACCGCCATCGCCACGGCGCGACGGATCGCCGGGTTGTTGAAGGGCGGCTGCAGCGTGTTGAAGCGGCAGACGCCATAGGTGCCGTCCATCAGCCGCTGTTCGACCACCACGCCACGGTTCCGCCGCAGCATCGGCAGCAGGTCGTGCAGCGGGTATTCCCAATAATCCTGCTCGCCCTGCGCGATGGCCGAGGCGCTGGTCGCCGGGTCAGTGATGATCGTCCACTCGACGCGGTCGATATTGGGCCGGCGCCCGCCGGAAAGACCATCCACCGCGCCATCCCGCGCGACATAGCGCTCGTTCCTGTCCCACACCGCGCGCTGGCCGGGATTCCATTCGTCCCGCACGAACTTGAACGGGCCGGAACCGATCGTCTCGCGCACCTGCTGGAACGGGTCGGTCTGGGCGATGCGCTCGGGCATGATGAAGCAGGGGAACTGCGTCTGGCCCAGCGCCATCAGGATCAGCGGCGTCGGCCGATGCAGGCGGAAACGGAACTTGCGGTCGTCCATCGCCTCGACCGCGGCGACGTTCGGCCACAGCACGCCCATGAAGGGGTCGCGCTTGCGCCAGCGTTCGATCGACGCCACGCAATCCTTCGCCAGCACCTTCTCACCATCGTGGAAGGCGAGGCCTTCGCGCAGCGTGAAGACCCAGGTCAACCCGTCCTGCGAGACGTCCCAGCCCTCGACCATCTGCGGCCGCACCTCGCCCTTCGCGTCCTGCGCGCAGAGCTGGTCGTAGATCAGGAAGCCGTGGTTGCGGGTGACGACGGCGGTGGTCCAGATCGGATCCACGCTCGTCAGATTGGCCTGGGGAATAACGCGCAAGGTGCGCGCCGCGGCCCCCTGCGACAGGGCCGGGGCAGCCACGCCGGCCGTGGCGATACCGGCGCCGGCGCCGAGAAAAGTCCTGCGTTCCATCGATCTCAGCTCCTGCGGATGTTCCAGAAGAGGGCAAGACCCGGCACGCGGTTGGTCAGGTTGCGCCGGAGCGACGTGATGGACAGGTAGGCGCCGACCGGGATGTAGGGCAGCTCCTCCATCGCCACGGTCTGCATCTCGCGCGCGAGGGCCTGCTCGGCCGCCAGGTCAGGCGCCTCGAACCAGGCATCGCGCAGTTCCTCGAGCTTCGGCACGGTCGGCCAGCCGAACCAGGCATTCGCCCCATTGCCACGCATCGGGAAATGCGCCGCCGGATCGACGAAGTCGACCGAGGAGAAGGAAGTGAACAGCATCGACCAGCCGTTGCGGTCCACCGGCTCACGCGAGGCACGCCGCGTCACCGTGGTGCCCCAGTCCGACAGCGCGATGTCGGCGTTGAAGCCGAGCCGGCGCACGAGGTCCGCGCCCACCTGCGTCATCGCCGAGGGGGCGAGAATGTCGGTCGGCCCGATCAGGCGCATGAGCTGGTTGGTGTAGCCCGCCTCGCGCATCAGCGCCTTGGCGCGGTCGATGCTGCGCTCGCCGCTCAGCGCCGCCATGCCCGCGTCGTTGGCGAGCGGCGTGCCCGGCGTGAACAGCCCGACGCCGGTGCGATAGATGGACGAATCGGTGCCGACCACCGCCTGCATGAAATCCTCCTGGCTGATCGCCGGAAGGATCGCCTGGCGCATCTTCTTGTCGTTGAAGGGCGCGTGCAGGTGGTTGAAGCGCAGGATGCCCGTGAGCGGCAGCGGGTCGATCGGTTCGATCGCGATCTGCCGGTTGCGCCGGAGCAGCATCTGGATCTCCGGCGGCGGCTGCTCGTACCAGTCGATCTCCCCGGTCTGCAGCGCGGCGGCGGCGGTCGAGGCGTCGGTGATGATGTTCCACTCGACGCGATCGAAATACGCGACCTTCGGACCGGCGGTCAGGCTCGGCGTGCCCGAGGAAACCGGGACGTAGTCCGCGTTGCGCTCATAGACGACGAGGCTGCCCGAGTTGAACTCGTCCGCCTTGAACTTGAAGGGGCCGGACCCGATGGCCTCGCGCACCTGCTGGAAGGGATCCGTCTCGGCCAGGCGCTGCGGCATGATGAAGGCCGGGCTGTTGGAAACCTGCCCCAGCGCCTTGAACAGCAGCGGGAAGGGCCTCTTCAGCTTGAAGCGCAGCCGGCGGTCGTCGACCACCTCCACCGCATCGACCACCGTGGCGAGCTTCTGGCCGAACGGGTTCCGCTTCATCCAGCGGGTGATGGACGGCACCGCATCCTGCGCGCGCACCTTCTCCCCGTCGTGGAACTTCAGCCCCTCGCGCAGCGTGATGGTGACGGTCTTGCCGTCATCCTCGATCACATGGCCTTCGGCCATCTGCGGCTGCGGGCGGAACTGCGCATCCGTGCCGTAGAGGCTGTCATAGATCATGTGCCCGTGGTTGCGGGTGATGTTCGCGGTCGTCCAGATCGGGTCCAGGCTCGTCAGATTCGCCTGGGGCACCATCTTGAGGACGCGATTCTGCGCGGGTTGGGCAGTCGCAAAACGCGGAAAGGCCGAGGCGGCCCCCGCGGCAGCGGTGGCCCTCAGCAGGTCACGGCGGTTCATGTCAGTCTCCCGAGCCTTTGTAGGTTGCGTATCAGACCAGCCGAAGCGTCACTCGGCAAGCCATGGATCAGCCCTTGTGGATGTTCCAGAACAGTGGCAGTCCGCGCAACATGCCGGAAATGCCGCGCCTGTAGGCAGTCGCCTGGAAATACTGCCCAAGTGGAAGGTACGGCGCCTCGCGCAACGCTTCGGCCTGTACTTCGCGCGCCAGTTGCTTCTGCGCGTCGACATCAACCGCGTCGAACCATTGCGTCCGCAATTCTTCGAGGCGCGGCATGGTTGGCCAGCCGAACCAGGCGCGTTCCCCGGTGCCGCGCAATGCCTGGTTCATGCCAGGCGTCATGATGTCGATACCGCTCCAGGCGGTGAAGAACATGCTCCACCCACCCTGCGCAGGCGCCTCCCGCTTGGCGCGGCGCTGGACCAGCTCGCTCCAGGGCCCGCTGACCAGCTCGACCTCCATGCCCACGCGGCGCAGCATCTCCGCGCCGGTGTTGGCGAGCGCGCCGAAGTTCGGCAGGTCGGTGGGCGCGAGCAGCACGACCGTTTCGCCGGCATAGCCGGCATCGGCGATCTCCCGCTTCACCTTCTCCTCATCCCGCGCGCCGTCGAGCACGCCGAGCCCCTCGTCGTTCGCGAAGGGCGTGCCGGGCGGGAAGATCCCGACATCCTCCCGCCACAGGCTGCGATCCGCGCCGATCACCGCGGTCATGAACGCTGCCTGATCGACGGCGCCGAGCAGCGCGCGGCGGATGGCAGGCTTGTCGAAGGGCGGATGCAGCGCGTTGAAGCGCGCGATGGCCATCAGCCCCGTCGGGTCGAGGATCTCCATCACCACGTTGCGGTTGCGGCGCAGTTCGGCCTGCAGGGCGATGGCCGGGCTCTCCCACCAGTCCACATCCCCCGCCGCCAGCGATTCGAGCGCGCTCTGCGCATCGGGACGGATATGCCATTCGACGCGGTCGAACTGCACGCGCTTGGGACCCGCGGTCCAGCTCGGCACGCCCTCGGGCCGCGGTACATAGTCGGTGAAGCGTTCATAGACGACGCGTCGCCCCGGCACGCGCTCATCCGCCAGGAAGCGGAAGGGGCCGGAGCCGATGATCTCCGCGACCGGCCTGGTCGGCTCGGTTTGCGCCAGGCGCTCGGGCATGATGAAGCACACCGGCGCCGATGGCTTGGCGAGCGCGACGAACAGCAGCGGAAAGGGCCTCGACAGCCGCAGCACGATGGTACGGTCGTCGGGCGCCGTCATCTCCTCGAGGCGCGACAGCAATTGCTGGCCGATCGGATCACGCGCCGCCCAGCGGCGGATCGACGCGATGCAATCCGCCGCGCGCACCGGCTCGCCATCGTGGAACTTCAGGCCCTCGCGCAGGCGGATCGAGACGCGCTTGCCATCCGTATCGATATTATGGCCCTCGGCCATCTGGGGCTCGGGCTCATAGTCCTGGTTCAGGCCATAGAGCGTGTCCCACACGGCGAAGCCATGATTGCGCGTGACGTTCGAGGTAGTGACGATCGGATCGAGCGCGGTGAGATCGGATTGCGGCACGAAGCGCAGCAGCTTCGTACCGTTCGACGTCCCCTGCCCCAGCGCGGCACGCGCCAGGCCCCCCGCGAAGGCGGCCGCGGCCATCCCGGCCAGAAGGTGGCGTCGCTGCATGCGGTCCTCCGGACTTGCGGGGCGCTGTTCTGATCCGGTTACCCGGTGGGGCGCAAGAGGCGATGGGGGATCGGAGAGGGATGCCGCCCCTCTCCGGACCTCACACGGACCAAGGCCGAAAGGTCTTTGGAAACCTCCACCTGGCGTCTGGGCAAGCACCGGGCCGCCCAGGGCTCGGCGCCGACAGACACGGCCGTGAGGGCTGAAGAGGGGCAGAACCCCTCTCCAGTTCTTCGTTACGTCCGACGCACGTTCCAGAACAGCGGCGGCTGGCCCTTCAGGATCCCGGTCAGATTCCGCCGATACGCCGTCGGCTGGTAGTACATGCCGGTGGGCACATAGGGCACTTCCTCGAAGGCGATGCGCTGCATCTCCGTCGTCGCGGCCTTGGCGGCGGCCTCGTTCGGCGCGTCGAACCAGGCGTTGCGCTGCGCCTCGATGGCCGGGATGGTCGGCCAGCCTGGCCAGGCCGCGTCGCCATGGCCACGGATCGAGGCATGGCTCGCCGGGTTCCAGTGATCGACGCCCGACCAGAAGGTGAAGAAGCCAGACCAGCCGCCCTGGTCGATCGGGTTCTTGCTGGCGCGGCGCTGCACCACCGTGCCCCAGTCCGCGCTGACCAGGTCCACGTTGAAGCCCATGCGCGTGAACAGATCCGCGCCGACCAGCGTCGAGGCGTTGATCGAGGCGAGGTCCGTCGCGTTCATCAGCACCATCTTCGCGCCGATCGCGCCCGCCGCCTGCATCTCCGCGCGCGCCGCCTCGACCGACTTCTTCAGCCGGTCGAGCCCGACCGTGGAGGCCGAGGGCGATTCCGGCGCGAAGTAGCCGATATTCTCCCGCCGCAGCGTCTGGTAGCCCGGCACGGTCGCCTCGCCGATCACCGCCGTCATGAAGTCCATCTGGCTGATGGCGGTGATGACCGCGCGGCGCACCGCGGGGTTGTTGAACGGCGCCGAGACATGGTTCGGGCGGAAGATGCCGATCAGCCCGGTGGCGTTGATCACGTCCACCGCGATGTTCCGGTTGCGCGCGACCAGCGGGAAGAGGTCCGCGGTCGGCTGCTCCCACCAGTCGATCTCGCCCGATTGCAGCGCGGCGGCGGCGGTCGAGGCGTCGGGAATGATCTTCCATTCGACGCGGTCAAAATGCGCCACCTTGGGCCCGGCGGTCATCGACGGCGTGCCGTTCGGCACCGGCACGTAATCCGCGTTCCTCTGGTAGACCACCGACGATCCCGGCACCCATTCGCCCTGCACGAAGCGATAGGGACCCGACCCCACCGCTTCGGTCAGGTTGGTGAAGGGGTCCACGTTCGCGAGCCGCTCCGGCATGATGAACAGGCAGGAGGTGGTGACCTTCGAGAAGGCCTCCAGCATCTTCGCGAAGGGCTTGTTCAGCTTGATGACGAAGACGCGGTCGCTTTCCTCGGTCATGTCGGCGACGCGCGACATCAGCTCCTGCCCGAAGGCGTCCCGCCGGCCCCAGCGCTTGATAGAGGCGATGCAGTCCCGCCCGCGCACCGGCGTGCCATCATGGAACTTCAGCCCGTCACGCAGGGTGAAGCGCCAGAGCAGCCCGTCATTCTCCACCACATGGCCCTGGACCATCTGCGGCACGATCTCGAACTTGTCGTTCATGCCATAGAGCTGGTCGAAGACCAGGAAGGCATGGTCGCGCGCGATGAAGGCGGTGTTGGTGAAGGGGTCGATATTGGGCAGGTTGGCGTGCGGCACGTAACGCAGCGTGCGCGCCGCGGCCGGCTGCGCGATGGCGAAACGCGGCAGTGCCACAACGGCGGCGGCGGCCAGCAGGTCGCGTCGAAACATTCGGGACGTTCTCCGTTCGGTGAAGCTGGCCGTCAGCCTAGCGCCAGCACCCTGCCCGATCCAGATACCGTTCGGTAAGGGCGGGCCGGCCCGCGCCGGCTGGGCAAGCGCCCCGGGCCGCCCTACACCGCCATCCATGACGGAGATCCCCTTCATCGGACCCGTGCTCACGCGCCTGCTGGGCGCGGAGCGCGCGGCGCTCGCCCAGGAATTCCTGCGTTTCGGCGTGGTCGGCACGATCGGCTTCCTGGTGGATTCCGGCGTGCTCTACGGCGCCATCGCCTTGGGGGCTGGGCTCTATCTCGGCCGGGCGATCTCCTATGTCGCGGCGGCGACCGCGACCTGGGCCCTGAACCGGGCCTGGACCTTCCGCGGCCGGGGCTCGGGGCCGGTGCATCGCCAATGGGCGCTGTTCGTCGTGGTGAACCTGGTCGGCTTCGCGCTGAACTACGGGACCTATGCGGCGCTGGTCGCGACGGTGGCGACGGTCGCCGCGCACCCGATCCTCGGCGTGGCGGCAGGATCGATCGCCGGCATGTTCACCAACTTCATCCTGTCGCGCCGGTTGGTCTTCAGGGGGTGACGGCGGATCGCCGCCCCCCGGAGGAACCATGGCGCCTCATGCGGACAGCCAAAGCGGATTGAATGGCGGGCCTGGAAGCCCGCCCTCGTCATGGCCAGACAGGGGCACCGTCCAGCCCCGCGGTTTCCGGCAGGCCGCAGATCAGGTTCGCATTCTGCACCGCCTGACCGGCGGCGCCCTTGCCGAGATTGTCGACCACGCCCATCGCGATCACCAGCTCCCGTTCCGGATCGGCCGCGTAGCTGACGAAGGCGAGGTTCGAGCCGGTCGCCCATTTGGTCTGCGGCGGCTTGTCGGTCACGCGGACGAAGGCCCGCCCGGCATAGAAGCGCCGGGCCGCGTCCAGGCATTGCTCCGTGGTGGCGCGGCCGCGGCAGTAGATGGTGGCGAGCACGCCGCGGGTCATCGGCACCAGATGCGGCGTGAACACCAGCCCGGCCGCGCTGCCGCCGCTCAGCCGCTCGATCGTCCTCGCCATCTCGGGCATGTGGACATGCCTGAGCAGGCCATAGGGCGCCAGGTTCTCGTTGCTCTCGGCATAGCCGAACCGGCTGTCGGCGCCGCCCCTTCCGGCACCGGAGATGCCGGTCTTGGCGTCGATCACGATGTTGCCGGGCTCGATCAGCCTATCGGCCAGCAGCGGCGCCAGCGCGGTCAGCGTCGCGGCGGGGAAGCAGCCGGGATTGGCAACGCGGCTCCGGCCCTCGATCCGGTCAGGCCAGACATCGGCCAGTCCATAGGCCCAGCCTTCGGCGTAGCGGTGGTCGCCACCGATATCGACGATCTTCGTGCCCGCAGGGACGCGCGCCAGCGCCGCGGCCGAGGCGCCCGTGGGCAGCGAGGCGAACAGCAGGTCGAGCTTCGGCAGGGTGGTCGGGTCCCACTTCTCGATCACCAGGTGTGCCAGCCTGGCCGGCACACCTGGGAAGCGGTCCACCAGACGGCTGCCGGCGCTGCCCTCGCCCGCGGCGTAGACGAGTTCGAAAGACGGGTGGCTCGCGACGAGGCGCATCGCCTCGCCGCCGCCGAAGCCGCTGATGCCGACAATGCCGACGCGGATGCTCATGGTGGTGTCCTCCTGGGGTTCGGGCAAAAGAAAACCCCCGAAGCCGGGGGCTGCGGGGGTTCAGGAACGCGGATCGAGGCCGCTCCGGCGGGTGGGACCTACGCTGAGGCCGTCATCACGCGGAAGGACGCCGATCGACGCGCAGCCCGGAGAGCCGCCGCTGGGGTCCAGCAGCGTCGGCGTCGGTCACAGAGGGTCCGGTTCCAGGGCATCGCCTTCGACACTGTCGCTGCCCACCGCGGTCGTCAAGCGGGACGTCGGCCGGGGCGCCGTCACCCCCCTGCCCGCATCATCCCCAGCAGCGCGACGAAGAAGGCGCCGAAGGCCATCTGCAGCCCCAGCACCATGCAGGTGACCGAGGCGATCGCCATGCGCATCGCGCCCATTCCTTCCAACGGCCCGAAGCGCTGCGCGCCCCAGATCGCCACCGCCGCGACACCCAGGCCGAGGCCTATCAGCACCAACAGCCCGGCCACGATCAGCGCCGGCTCCAGCCCGAAGCGGGCCAACAGTGCGGTCAGCCGCTTCTCCTCCGGCACCACGCCCTGCTGGGCGCCGTGGATATGGGCGAAGGCCCAGAACTGCACCGCCTGGAAGCCCATGATCATGGCCCCAGCGCCATAGAGCAGCGTGTGCACGTCGAAGGTCACGCCGCCCAGCCGCAACGGGCCGGGCAGCAACACCGCCATGGCCAGGAACCCCGCCAGGAACAGCACCGCGCCGGGGTAGAGGAACAGCCAGCGCGGACAGAAGACCAACAGGAAGCGCAGATGCCGCCACCCATCGCGCCATGAACGCAGATGCGGCGGCCGCGACCGCCCATCCGGCGACAGCGTCGTCGGCACCTCGGTGATGGGCAGTCCCTTCACCGTCGCCTTCACCACCATTTCCGAAGCGAATTCCATCCCCGGCGCACGCAGGTCGAGGGCGCGGATCGCGTCCCGGTCGAAGCCGCGCAGCCCGCAGTGGAAATCCCGCACCGGCGCACCGAAGAAGACCCGCCCGATGGTCGAGAGCACCGGATTGCCCAGGTAGCGGTGCAGCGCCGGCATCGCCCCTGGTCTGATGCCGCCCCGGAAGCGGTTGCCCATGACCAGCGCGAACCCGTCGCGCAGCTTTGTCACGAAAGGATCAAGGTCGGTGAAATCGTATGAATCGTCGCTGTCGCCCATGATGACGAAGCGCCCGCGCGCGGCGGCGATGCCCGCGATCAGCGCCGCGCCATAGCCGCGCTCGGCCACCGCCACCACCCGCGCGCCGAGTGCCTGCGCGATCGCCTGACTGCCGTCGGTGCTGCCGTTGTCGGCGACCAGCACCTCCCCGGCGATGCCGCTCCGGGCAAGGTAGCCGAGCGCCTTGGAGACGCACACGCCGAGCGTCTCCGCCTCATTCAGGCACGGCATGAGGATCGTCAGTTCCAGGCCCGCCCGGGCGTCACTCGCCCCTGCCTGCCGCCCCTCCCCCAGATCCATCGGCGACCGGTCCCTCTCCTGCGGCGTCTCGAAAACGTGCTCCGCGTTACCGACGAGAAATAATGCCGTGATATGCCACCGGAATGGCGCTATCCAGCAGGGTGCTGGAAGCACCTGAGGCTTTGTACCCGGCCGCAACGGTGGGCATGCATGTATTTTCCGGGCGGTCGGGATTTGCATTCCTCGAACTATGGCGGCATCCCGGCGGCGCACCTGCCGCACGGGAAAGGTGGGTCCAATGACGGCAGGAACGAAGGCACGATCTGATGGCGGTTGATCCCAGGGTTCTCCTCGGCGAGGGCAAGCCGGCCGAAACGCCGCTTGCGCGCGCCGTCCGGGCCTGCCGGTCGCAGTTCATGGCGGTCGGCATCTTCTCGGGCGTCGTCAACGGACTGCAGCTCACCGTCTCGCTGTACATGATGCAGGTCTTCGACCGCGTGCTCGCCACGCGGAACCTGAACACCCTGCTCTACCTGACCCTCATCGCCATCACCGCGGTCGGGCTGTTGGCGCTGCTGGAAGCGGTGCGCTCGCGCATCATGCAGCGCGTCGGCACCTGGGTGGAGGAAACGGTCGCCCCCGAAGGCTTCGCCCGCGCGGTCGAGAGCCAGCTCCGTGGCCGCCCCTACCGGATGGAGGCGCTGCGCGACCTCGCCACCTGCCGCGGCTACATCGCCTCCCCCGGCGCGCTCGCGCTCTATGACGTGCCCTGGGTGCCGGTCTACCTGCTGGTGATCTTCTTGCTGCATCCGGTGCTCGGCCTGGTCGCGCTGGTGGGCGCGGTGCTGCTGCTCGGCCTGACGCTGTACAGCGAGGTCGCGACCTCGAAGCTGCTGAAGGAAGCCAACACCGCCGCCATGGCGAACCAGCGGCGCGCTGAATCCATCGTGCGCAATGCCGAGGTGATCGACAGCATGGGCATGCTGCCCGCGGTGATGGCGCGCTGGCGCATCGGCGTGGCGGAGATGACCGACCCGATGCACCGGGCCATGGACCGTGCGGCGCCGCTGCTTGCCTTCACCAAGTTCTGCCGCCTCGCGGTGCAGATCGCGATCCTCGGCATCGGCGCCTACCTGGTGCTGGGGCAGGAGCTGACCTCGGGCGCGTCCATCGCCGCCTCGATCATCATGGGCCGGGCGCTGGCGCCGGTGGAACAGATGATCGGCGGGTGGAAGCAGCTCGTCCAGGCGCGGCAATCCTGGAAGCGGCTGCAGGCCTTCCTGGTCCTGCCGCGGCTGCGCCCACCCGGCATGCCGCTGCCCGCGCCCAAGGGCCGGCTGACGGTCGAGCGCGTGACCTATGGCTTCCCGGGCACCAATGTCGCCGTGGTGAAAGCCGTCGCCTTCGGTCTGGAACCCGGCGAGAGCCTCGCGGTCATCGGCCCCTCGGCGGCCGGCAAGACGACGCTGATCCGGCTGCTGACGGGCACGCTCCCGCCCACCTCCGGCGCCGTCCGGCTCGATGCGGCAGATGTGCATACCTGGCAGCGCGAGGATTTCGGCCGCCATGTCGGCTACCTGCCCCAGGATGTCGAACTCTTCGACGGGACGGTGTTCGACAACATCGCCCGCATGGCCGAGGTCGCGCCCGATGCGGTCTACGACGCCGCGAAGCTCGCCGGCGCGCATGAGATGATCCTGCGCCTGCCCAAGGGCTACGAGACCCAGATCGGCGAAGGCGGCCAGCACCTGTCGGGCGGCCAGCGCCAGCAGATCGGCCTCGCCCGCGCCATGTTCGGCCATCCGAAGCTGATCGTGCTCGACGAACCCAATTCCAACCTCGACGGCGATTCCGAAGCCGCGCTGCTGCACGCGCTGCAGGAACTGCGCCGGCGCGACATCACGGTCGTGCTCGTTTCCCACCGGCCCGTGCTCGTTCAGGGCGTCGAGAAGGTGCTGCTGATGCGCGACGGCGCGGTCGAGATGTTCGGGCCGCGCGCCGAGGTGCTGAAGAAGATCATGAAGCCCGCCCAGCCCACGCCGATCCCCTCCCCCGCTGCGCGCATCGAAGGCCGGGAGGCCCAGGCATGACCGCGTCCCTGCCCGCCAACCTGCCGCCCGCGGCGAACCAGGACCTGGTCCCGCAGCGCGAGGGCCTGCCATCCCTGAAGCTGAAGCTGCCGCAGGCGCCCGAACTGCCGAAGCATCCCCGCACGCGCGGGACCACGCTGTTCGGCTTCGCGGTCATCGCCGTCTTCTTCGGCAGCTTCACCGCCTGGTCGACCCTCGCCCCGCTGTCGGAGGCCGCGATCGCCCCCGGCATGATCAAGGTCGAGGGCACGCGCCGGACCATCCAGCATCTGGAAGGCGGCATCGTGCGGGAGATCCTGGTGCGCGACGGCGACCGCGTGCGTGCCGGCCAGTTGCTGATGCGCCTCGACGACATCCGGGCCGGATCGGATCTCGAGACACTGCGCAGCCAGCGCTGGTCGCTGCTGGCCCAGGATGCGCGCCTCGCCGCCGAGCTCGGGGGCACGGCGCATATCGCCTTCCCCTCGGACATGCGCGATGCGACCGACCCGCGCGCCCAGGATGCGATGCTCGGCCAGAGCGCGGTCTTCGAGGCACGCCGGGCTGCCCTCAGCGGCCAGGTCTCGGTGCAGGAGGCGCGGATCGGCCAGCAGGAAGCGCTGATCGCCGGCGCCAATGGCCAGCTCCGCTCCCAGCGCTCGCAGCTCGAACTGATCCGCCAGGAAGAGCAGATGACGCGCACCCTGGTGCAGCAGGGCCTGCAGCGCCTGCCCACGCTGCTCGCCCTGCAGCGCAGCGCCGCCGCTCTGGAAGGCCAGGGTGATGACCTGCGCGGCCAGGTCGAGCGCGCCCAGCAGGCGATCGCCGAGGCGAACAACACCATCGCGAGCATCGTCGGCCAGCGCCGGCAGGAAGTCGCTTCCGAACAGCGCGAGATCCGCACCCGCCTCGCCGAGGTCGAGGAGAAGCTCCGTGCCGCGCAGGATGTCGCGGTGCGCCGCGACATCACGGCGCCCGAGGACGGCACGGTGCTGAACCAGCGCGTCTTCACCATCGGCGCCGTGTTGCGGCCCGGCGACCCGGTGATGGACCTGGTTCCCACGCAGGACCGTCTGGTCGCCGAGGTGAACGTCCAGCCCAACGACATCGACGTGGTGCATGTCGGGCTGCAATCCGAGATCCGGCTGCCGGCCTTCAAGCAGCGGCTGGTGCCGTATCTTCATGGACATGTCACCTTCGTGGCACAGGACGTGACCATCGATGAGCGTACGCGCCAGACCTACTATCGCGCGCAGATCCTGATCGACCAGGATCAGCTCGCGAGGACGCCGGGGGTGCAGCTTGTCCCCGGCATGCCGGTCGAGGCGATGATCCAGATCGGCGAACGCTCTTTCCTGCGCTACATCACGCAGCCCATCCGGGACAGCTTCACCCGCGCCTTCCGCGAGCAATAAGGAATACCGCCACATGGCCGATACCCGCCCCACCGTCTTCGCCGACGGCGTGACCGACGCTCAGGTCGCGCACGGCGTCGCCCGCATCACCCTCGCGGTGACGGGCTCGGATGGGAAGGCGCAGCCTTGCGCGACGCTCTGCGTGCCGATCACGCAGCTTCCGGCGATGGTCAACGGCATGGGCAACCTGCTGAAGCAGATCGAGGACCGCGTGCGCGCGCAGGTGGCGCAGCAGCAGCCCGCCGCCGCGCCGGCGGAGAATGCGGCACCGGGAGCCTTCCGCTTCCAGAGCTGATGCACCGGAGAGGGGCTCCCGCCCCTCTCCCCCCTTTTCAGCACTGCCGCGTCGACACAACAGTCGCGCCCGAACCGCCAGCGCTGCTCAAGGTTTCCAAAGGCCTTTCGGCCTTTGGCGGGGTGGTTTGGAGGGGCAGCGCCCCTCCAACCTTCACCGATCCCCGTAGCCCTTCGGATGCGCTTCGCGCCACGCCCACGCCGTGCGCACGATGTCATCGAGGCTGCCCAGCTTCGGCGCCCACCCCGTCTCCGCCCGCAACCGGTCCGACGCCGCGACCAGCACCGCCGGATCCCCCGCGCGGCGTGGCCCCATGCTGTGCGGCACGGGCTTGCCGCCCACACGCTCCACCGCCGCGATCACTTCCTTCACCGAGGCGCCATGGCCGCTGCCGATGTTGTACCGGCAGGACCCATGCGTCTCGAGCCGCTGCAGCGCCGCGAGATGCGCCGCGGCCAGGTCCGTCACATGCACATAGTCGCGGATGCAGGTGCCATCCGGCGTCGGGTAGTCTTCCCCGAACACCGTCAACGGCGGACGCCGTCCGAGCGCCGCATCGATGGCAAGCGGGACCAGGTGCGTCTCCGGCTCATGATCCTCGCCCGCGCGCCCCATCGGATCGGATCCGGCCGCGTTGAAGTAGCGCAGGGCGGCATAGCGCAGCCCATGGATGCGCGACGCCCAATCGAGGCCTTCCTCGACCATCCGCTTGCTGTCGCCATAGGGATTCGACGGCGCAACGCGGCAATCCTCGTCGATCGGCACGCGGTCCGGCTCGCCGAACAGCGCGGCGGTGGAGGAAAGCACGAAGCGCAGGCAGCCGGCCTTGATCGCGATCTCCGCGAGGCGCAGCGAATGGCCGACATTCTCGGCGATGTAGTGCAGCGGTTCGCGCATGCTCGCGCCGACGAGCGACAGCGCCGCGAAGTGCAGCACGGCGTCGAAGCGCCAGGATGCGAAGACCTCCGCGACGCGCTTCGTATCGGCGAGTTCCGCTTCCACCAGCGTCGCGCCTTCCGGCACGGCGGCGCGATGGCCCTGGCTGAGATTGTCGAGCACGACGACCTCATCGCCGCGGTCGAGCAGGGCAAGCACGGCGTGGCTGCCGACGAAACCGGCACCGCCGGTCACAAGGTATCGGGGCAAGAGAATCCTCCGGCAGAGCTGGTCGTGACGCCTGGCGATTTCGTCCGGGGCAGATGTGCTTTAGCAATCGGGCATGGGCAAGGCACTTCTCTGCGCGCTGGTCGCGCTCGTCCTTCCGGTCGCGGCAGCGGCGCAGGACGTTTCGCGCGCGGCCTCCTGGGGTGCGGTGGCGACGCCCGCGCCAGGCCCGGTACGCATCATCGGCAGCACCGGGCTCGGCTGTATCGCCGGCGCCGCGGAACTGCCGAATGAGGGGCCGGGCTGGCAGTCGGTGCGGGTGTCGCGGAACCGGCATTGGGGGCATCCGGCGATGGTCGCCTGGGTGCAGCAATTCGCCAGCCGCAGCCGCGCCCAGGGCTTCCCCGACCTGTGGATCGGCGACCTGTCGCAGCCGCGCGGCGGGCCGATGACCTATGGCCATGCCAGCCACCAGATCGGCATCGACGCCGACATCTGGCTCGACCTGAACCCCAAGCCACTGGTACCGGCCGCGCAGCGGGAACGCATTCCCGACGTGTCGCTGGTGCTGCCTGACGGATCGGGCGTGGATCCCGCGCGCTTCACCGACCGCCATGTCGCGCTGATCCGGCTGGCGGCGGAGATGCCCGGCCTCGACCGGCTGCTGGTGAACGCCGCGATCAAGCGCGAATTGTGCCGCCGCCATGCCGGCGAATCCTGGCTGCGACGCGTACGCCCCTGGCGCGGCCATGATTCGCACATGCATATCCGACTGCCCTGCCCCGCCGGGCAGTCCGATTGCCGCGGCATCCCCCCACCCCCGCCCGGCGATGGCTGCGACGCGACCCTTGAATGGTGGTTCACGCCGGAAGCGAGACGGCCACCGCCGCGCCGGCCGGGGCCGCCGCCAGTCATGCCCGCCGCCTGTTCCGGCGTGCTGTCGGCCCGATAGGCCTACGGGCTGATACCGGCTGGCCGGTATCGGGTACGCGCTTCGCGCCCGGGCGTGACCATCGCCGCGGGCTGCGACGGCCGCCCGCCTCCCCGCGGGCCATGCCCTCGCCGCACCGGCAGCCGACGTCATCTGTCAGCCGGCTCAGTCTGGATGACACGCAACTGACGTCGAACCGTCACATCCCGGTCATCGCCGGCGGATTACAGGGCGGCACCATGCCCGTGCCGGCCCCCGACATCGCCCTGCCCGAGCACTTCGGCGGCTATGCCCCTCCCCCCGCGCCGCATCTCGAGCTGCGCGACATCGGCCAGCAATTCGGCAGCTTCGTCGCGCTGCACCGGATCAACCTCTCGGTGCAGACAGGCGAGTTCGTCACGCTGCTCGGCCCCTCCGGCTGCGGCAAGACGACGCTGCTGCGTGCCATCGCCGGCCTCGATCCGCCGAGCAGCGGCCGCATCCTGATGGGCGGGCGCGACGTGACCACCCTCCCGCCGGCCGAACGCGACGTCGGCATCGTCTTCCAGTCCTACGCTCTCTTCCCGAACCTGACGGTCGCGCAGAACGTCGCCTATGGGCTACGCGGCCCGGCCTGGCCCAGGGCACGCGCGCGGGACCGCACGGCGGAGTTGCTCACCATGGTGGGCCTGGCAGACCAGGCCGCGAAGCATCCCGGCGCCCTGTCGGGCGGGCAGCAGCAACGCGTCGCCCTGGCCCGCGCCCTGGCGCGCGAGCCGGCACTGCTGCTGCTCGACGAACCGCTGTCGGCCCTCGACGCCCTGGTGCGCGAACATCTGCGGCAGGAGATCCGGTCGCTCCAGCAGCGCCTCGGCGTCACCACCATCCTCGTGACGCATGACCAGGAGGAGGCGCTCGGCATCTCCGACCGCGTCGTGGTGATGAGCCGCGGCCGTATCGCCCAGACCGGCACCCCCACCGAGATCTACGACGCCCCGGCCGACCCCTTCGTCGCCAGCTTCGTCGGCCGCGCCAGCCGCTTCGCGGCGGTGGTCGACGCGCCCCCAGGCACGCTGCGCGCCGGACCGCACCGCCTGCATGCCGAGGCCGCGCGGCCCTTGCTCTTCGGCACACCGGTCACCTGCTTCCTGCGTCCGGAACATCTGCGCCTGCATCGCCCGGCCAACCCGCCCGCCGGGTCGCTGGAGGCCATCGTGACCGGCATGGAATTCCTCGGCCCGGTCTGCCGGATCACGCTCGAGGCACCATCGCTGCGGCTGCTTGCCACCGTCGCTCCGGACGCGCTCGCTTCACTCGGCGCTCAGCCCGGCGCGATACTGGCCGCGAGCCTGTCGGCGGCGCATCTGATGGTTTTCCCGGAAGAGGATTGACAGCACGGAGCAAGATCGGAGCGGGCGCCGCCCCTACGCCCGCCAGGCCGCAATATGGCCTGACCGTCGGCATACGGCTGTGGGCGCGACGTTCATCCCGAACCCTCGCAGCGTGCTTCGTGCGCGGGAGCGGGTTTCGGCATCATTCTGCCTGCGGTGCACGCTGCCATATGGAGGTTTGCAAAGGCCTTCCCGATGACTGGCCTGGTTGCGTTGGTGACGGTCGAAGGAGGGCTCTGCCCTCCTCCGAGCCTCCACCCGCCAGGATGCTGGGCATCCTGGACCGCAGTCTTTTGGCGCTGGGCGCCGCGGCCGTTCCTGCCCCCGTCAAACAAGCTTCGGGCGCAAAGGCGGGTTTCGGCACCAAGCCTGGCAGCGGCGCCCGGCACCAGGTTGAGGTTTGCAAAGCAACCGTCTTTGCGGTGTTGAGCGGGTCAGGCGTG